>JBOEHD010000214.1:0-2031 GCA_050633745.1 Acidimicrobiales bacterium | reverse complement strand
GCCGCACCGCGCTGGCCGACACCACCATCGGCGATCAGGCCATCACCGAGGGCGACAAGATCGCAATGTTCTACCTGGCGGCAAACCGAGACCCATCGGTCTTCACCGACCCGCTGCGTTTCGATGTGCGCCGAGACCCGAACCCCCATGTGGGGTTCGGCGGTCCCGGTCCACACTTCTGCCTCGGCGCTCACCTGGCCAGAAGAGAGATCCTGGTCATGTTCCGCGAACTGTTCAACCGGCTGCCGGATATCCACGTCAGCGGCGAACCAGCCCTGCTCCAGAGCGCGTTCATACACGGCATCAAGCACCTACCGGCGACGTTCACGCCTCGCGGCTAGCTCAGCGGTTACGCAGTACCTCAAGAGCGTCGTCGGCATGACTGGTCATGTTGGTTTCGCTGTTGAGGACTGCCAGCACCGTTCGGTCGGTGTCGATCACGAAGGTGGCCCGCTTTGTTGGTAGCGGTCCAAATCGTTTGACTCCGAACTGGGCGGCGACGCTCTTGTCCGGATCGGATAGCAGTGGGAAGCCAAGTTGGTTTGCTTCGTCGAACTCTCGTTGCCGATCTGACCGATCGGACGACACTCCTACGATCGACGCTCCGAGTTCAGCGAACTCGGACCGCAGATTGCGGAAGTGACAACTCTCCTTGGTTCAACCAGGGGTCATCGCTTTGATGTAGAAGTACACCACCAGCGGCCCGCCTTCCAGCAAGCTCGACAGCGAAACCGCGTCACCCTGCTGGTCCTCAAGCGAGAACTCTTGAACGACATCTCCGACCTTCATCAGATCAGTTACCTTCCCGGCCAGCGAAAGCCAGCACAGCCGCCGATGTTAGCTAGTTGAGCGCAGCCATGGCGGATTCGGCCGCATTAAGGTCGCCGAGGGCAACCTTCAGCTGCTGGCGCGTCTCTTCGACCAGTTCCGGCTTGGCGTTGTTGACATAGCCGGGGTTGGAGAGCCGCTTCTCGAAGTTCTCGATCTGGCTTCGCTTGGATTCCACGACCTTTTCCAGCCGAGCCCGTTCGTCATCGAGGTTGAGCTCGTCAACGAGGCCGGAGATGAGCACCTCGGAGCCTTCGAAAGCCAGCGGGCTGGCTCCAAGCGGTCGCTCCGCTCCTTCGAGATCGTGAACCTCGCCGATGCCGGCCAGGGTTTCAACCGCTCCTCCCCCGGCGGTGATCAAAGCGAGAACCGGTGCCGGAGCGTGAACGGTGATGAGCTGCTTTGGTTTGACGTTGCGGGCCGAACGTAGGGCTCGGATTGCGCCGATCAGCTGGTCGGCACGTTCGAAGGTTTCGACAACCGAATCGTCGACCGTGCCAGCATCGATGGTCGGCCATGCCGCGGTGGCAGCCAAATCCGATGACGGCAAGTTGATCCCGGCGATCTCCCCGAAGCGGACCGCGGAAACGTGGGGCCACAGCGATTCGGTGACGAAGGGGCACACCGGATGGAGAATCCGCAGCACCGCGTCGAGGATCGCTCCGAGCACCGCCTGCTGGGCTGGGTTGTCGTCGATTGTCGGCTTGACCGCTTCGAGGTAACGGTCGCAGACGTCACGCCAGATGAAGTCGTACAGGGCGTCGGCGTAGACATTGAACTGATAGTTGGTCAGCGCCTTGTCGATGGTGTCAAGCGTCTGCGACAGCCTGGCGGTGATCCAACGGTCGGCGAATGTGGCCGAAGCCAGATCGACTGGCGCTGTTAGCTCCTGCCCTTCGGGGATACGGCCGAGGGCGAAACGGGTGGCGTTCCAGACCTTGTTCGCGAAGTTACGACCGAGGTCAAACTTTGACGATGTGTTGCGAGCCAACGGCATCTCGTCGGTTGCTTTGACTTCACCGACCGCAACGCCGTAGGCGCTGACCATCTGTTTGCTGGGATCCGACGGCGAGGTCTGGGTAGGGGCGGCAACGAAGTGGCCCGCTGAGCTGGTGATGAACTCCGGGGTGAACATCTCGCCCGTGTAGGGGCAGACCATGTCGACCGGCATGCGAACGTCTTGGGTGTCGGTCGTCATCTGGA
>JBOEHD010000213.1:0-12536 GCA_050633745.1 Acidimicrobiales bacterium | reverse complement strand
TTGGTGGTGGTCTCGTTGCCGGCAATCAGGGTTAGATCGGTCGCTCGTGCGATGTCGGCTCTGCTGAGTGGCTCGCCGCCAAAGAGGTGCTGTAGCACTAAGCGCAGGTTGTTAGACCGGGTCGCCGCTCGACCAGCCTTGCTGGGCACACGTAATCCCAGTCCGAACCCCCTTGTACCGTCCATGAGTTAGTATAGTTACTGAAGATATTAATGGAGTCAAGCGTTTTATGGTCGGTTGGGTGCCGGTTCGTCCTCGGGAGTTGCGGACCATAAGCTGCTAGGCACACGCCGATGTGATCCCTAGAGCCTGAGTGAGCGATGCCTTGTTTGCACTGACTGATCTCCTACGTTGGCGAGCCGAGCTTCACCCCGATGCCATGGCGCTGGTCGATGAGTACGGCGAAGACGTCAGCTATAGCCAGTTGCAGAATCGTATAGTCGACTGCGTCACACACTGGCAGAAGCGCGGCGTCTCAGCAGGGCAGGTAGTGGCGCTGCTCGATACCAGCTCCGCCGCCTTTGTGGTCAACCTGTTCGCCCTGGCTCGACTGGGGGCGGTACCGGCGCTGCTGAATTGGCGGCTCACCTCGGTCGAGCACCGGGCGCTTTTAACTCTGGTCGAACCCGTTGCGATCGCTGCCGGGCAGGCGCTGATCGACCAACTCCCGGAGGAGCTTCCTGCGATTCGGGTCGCCCTCCACGCCGACGAGCGCTGTCCCGCGGGCTGGGTGCGCGACGATACAGAATCGCCGACCGCGGAGTCCGACGCCCACGGCCAGGCCGTAGGACTGCCCCCATCACCATCACCGAGTGATGTCTTCGCCATCGGATTCTCGAGCGGAACGACCGGTCGGCCAAAGGGCATTCCCATGCGGCACGAGGCGCTGCTGCGGTCGGTCCTGGTCGACAGCCCCGGTATCGAACCGATGCGCCAGGGGGCCCGTCATCTCTCCGTGGCGCCGCTCTTCCACCTAGCCGGTCTCAGCAATCTACTCATGGGCCTAACCGCGGGCGCCGAGGTTCACCTTCGTGCCGCATTCGACCCCGCAGCGATCCTGGCCGACATCGAGCGCCTCGGTATCGAGTTCATGACCGGTGTTCCGGCGATGTTCCGCGCCCTGGTGGCGGCTTCGAAGGAACTGGCCCCGCCAGCCGACACAGGTTCAATGCTGGAGATGACCTACGGAGCGTCGCCGATCGCTCCCGAACTGGTCCGAGAAATGAACCAGTTGTTCCCCCGTTCCCGCTTCCGGCAGTTCTATGGCATGACAGAGATCGCAGGTGCTCTCACCACGCTGTCGCCGGCCGACCATGACCCGTCGAGCCCACACAGCGCCTCGGCAGGTCAGGTCAATCCCGGATTCGAGGTGCGACTGGTCGACCGCCACGGCGAAGACGTAGCCGATGGCATGCCGGGCGAGATCCTCGTCAAGGGGTCGAGTGTTCTACACGGTTACTGGAATGCTCCTGACGTCACCGCCGAGGCAATCGTCGATGGCTGGTTCAAGACCGGTGACATCGCTATTCGATCCGAGGGTTACCTGTCGATCATGGATCGGGCCAAGGACATGGTGGTCACCGGAGGCGAGAACGTGTACCCGGCAGAGGTCGAGGCCGTTCTCTATGAGCACAACGACGTTGCTGACGCTGCGGTGATCGGAGTTCCCGACGAGCGGTTCGGCGAACGGGTACATGCGGTCATCGTGGCCCAGCCCGGAGCGACGATCGAGTTGCACTCGCTGACCACGTTCGCCAGAGCTCGCCTTGCTGGATACAAGTTGCCGCGGTCAATGGAGTTGGTCGACGAACTGCCACGTAACCCAACGGGAAAGGTCCTCAAGCGGGAGCTGCGATCACCCCACTGGGAAGACAAAGCCAGGCCGATCTAAGGGCACGCTCTGGGCTGATCGGCAATTGGGTACTACTGTTTCGCCATGAGCGGTGACCCTGTTACCGGTGACCAGACAAGTAGCGAAGCCGTCCAGGCCAGCGGGACGGTGATCGATCGGGTTGTCCGGTATGCGCTGGCCACGGTCCCTGACCGGCCGGAACTCGACTCGGCTCTCCGCAACTACTACGCCCACATCGATCCCGGTGACCTCGATGCCCGACCGATCGAGGACCTGTTCGGTT
This sequence comes from Acidimicrobiales bacterium, assembly GCA_050633745.1. Classification (GTDB taxonomy): domain Bacteria; phylum Actinomycetota; class Acidimicrobiia; order Acidimicrobiales; family SZUA-35; genus JAHELU01. Next base: position 10,401 of record JBOEHD010000213.1, on the reverse strand, counting down.
TGGCAGTCGATCACTTCAGGATGGTCGACACATGGCAACCGGGGACCATTGCCATCGAAGTCGCCGATCCTCGTATCGAGGTCGACGGGTGGGGGAGCGGGAACACCGTTGTCAGAATCGTCACCGACGACATGCCGTTCCTCGTTGATTCGGTGACTATGGAGCTGAGTCGACTTGGGGTCGGAATCCGATTTGTCGCTCACCCGGTGCTTTCCTGCGCCACCGACGGTCCGCCGGCATTCGGAGCATCCGATGCGTTGGGAGCTGATCGTCAGCTGCTTTCGCTGATCTCGATCGAGATCGATCGTCGCATGTTGGCTGAGGATCAGGCCGAGATCGAGCCGAATCTTCGTCGGGTTCTTGGTGATGTCCGGGCCGCGGTCGACGACTGGCAGGCGATGCAGGATCGTATGGTCGAGGTGTCGGCCTCGATCAAGGTGGCCGACCTGCCGCTTGATGAGCGAGATGTTAACGAGACGGCGGAACTGCTCGATTGGCTTGCGGCCGATCATTTCCTGTTTCTCGGTGCCCGCGACTATGAACTAGGTCATGACGGCGAGGTCGAGGTTCTGCGCATCGTGCCAGGGTCGGGCTTAGGGATACTTCAGGATGAGCAGCATCTTGGTGGCCCCCGGCCGCTATCGGAGATGTCGACCGCGGCCAGGGAACAAATCCGTGAGCGGCGGTTACTCAACCTGACGAAGGCTGGCACAAAGGCCACCGTTCATCGGGCCTCACACCTCGACTACGTCGGTATCAAAACCTTCGACGAAGCAGGTGAGGTGAGTGGCGAGCGACGGTTCCTCGGGCTGTTCGCATCCGAGGTCTACAACCGCAGCGTCGCCGGCATCCCTCGGGCTCGGCGAACCATGGCTGAAGTACTGAAAAAGGCCGGCTTCCCCAGCGGCGGTCACGACGAGAAACGGCTCATGACCGTTCTCGAGCGTTACCCCCGTGACGACCTCCTTCAGATGGAAGCCGATGAACTGTATGACACAGCGGTGGCCATCGCTGGGCTACAGGAACGGAGACGAGTGCGGGTCTTCTCCCGCAGGGAACTCTTCGGCCGGTTCGTAACAGTGCTCGTGTACCTACCTCGTGATCGGTACAACACCGCTACTCGCAGCAGCATCGAGCAGCTGCTGTTGGGAACCTATCGGGCGACCCTGGCCGACTGGGACGCCCAGATGTCGGAGTCGGTGCTGGCCCGACTGCGTTACGTGCTCCGGGTCGACTCGGTCGAGGCCAACGGAACGACTGCTCGTGTTCACGGATTGGGCGAGCAGGCGATAGACGCCGAACTTGAGACACAAATCGAGTCGCTCATCCGACTCTGGGATGATGATTTTGCGGCGGCTCTCGGCCACCGCTTTGGAGAGGACGAAGCGCTCGTTCTTCAGAGCCGCTACAGCGATGCCTTTGACCTCGACTTTCAAAGAGCATTCGACCCGAGAGCTGCTGCGGTTGACGTTGGTCACCTGGAGTCATTGGTGGAAGATGGGGCCCTCCGGCTGAGCGCCTATCGAGAGCCTGGACGGGAGTCGACGTCGTTCAAGCTCAAGCTCTATCGCAGAGGCGATCGGGTTTCGCTTACAACCGTGATGCCGATTCTCACCAACCTCGGTGTCACCGTGGTCGATGAGCGGCCATACGAGGTCCAACGGGCAGGCCACGACCCACTTTGGATTTACGACTTTGCCCTGGAGCACGACGGCAGCGAGCTGGAGTTCGCCGATGCTGCGGTGCTGGTGGAGGAAGCGTTCGCCGGGGTATGGAACGGCACGTTCGACGACGATGGACTGAACCGCCTTGTGTTACGGGCAGGACTTGGCGCAGCTGATGTTGCGGTCCTGCGAGCTTACTCCCGCTACCTGCACCAGGTGCGGTTTGCCTACAGCCCGTCGTTTGTGGAGCAGGCCCTGGCCGAACATCCGGCGGTGGTGAGACTCATGTTCGAACTGTTCACCACCCGGTTCGATCCGGACGAGGCAGAAGGTGACGGTGAGACGGTTGGAGCAGCCGCGGCCGAACTCGAGGATCGCATCGCTATCGCCATCGACACCATCGAGAGCCTCGATCACGACCGTGTACTGCGACGATTCCTCAACCTGATCACCGCCACCATCCGTACGACCTGGGCCCAACGCGACCAGCACGGCAACGCCAGGGAGTACCTGGCGCTCAAATTCGACTGTCGGATCATCGAGGAGCTGCCAGAACCGCGCCCGGCCTACGAGATCTTTGTTTACTCGCCTCGCTTTGAAGGGGTGCACCTGCGGGCTGGACCGGTCGCCAGGGGCGGACTTCGGTGGTCGGACCGCAGCGAGGACTATAGAACCGAAGTGCTCGGCCTGGTGAAGGCGCAGATGGTCAAAAACGCGGTGATCGTCCCGGCCGGCGCTAAGGGTGGGTTCGTGTTGAAGCGACGGCCGGACGATGTCGCCCTCCTCAGCCAGGAGGTGGTGGCCTGCTACCAGCTCTTCATCTCCGGGCTACTCGAACTGACAGACAACTTCGTCGACGGTCAAGCTGTGGCGCCGCAACGCACCAGACGGTACGACGGCGATGACCCCTATCTGGTCGTCGCGGCCGACAAGGGAACGGCTACGTTTTCCGACGTAGCTAACACCCTCGCCCTCGATCGAGGTTTCTGGCTGGGCGACGCGTTCGCTTCCGGCGGATCGCAAGGCTATGACCACAAACGAATGGGCATCACTGCCCGAGGGGCCTGGGAGTCGGTAAAGCGCCATTTCCGAGAACTCGGCCTCGATGTTGAATCCGACCCGGTAAGTGCGGTTGGAATCGGTGACATGTCCGGTGACGTGTTCGGAAACGGCATGCTGCTTTCACGGTCGCTCGGCCTCGTTGCAGCCTTCGACCACCGCCACATTTTTATAGACCCTGAGCCGGATGCGGAGCTGGCCTACGAGGAGCGTCGGCGCCTGTTTGAGCTACCCCGATCGAGCTGGGATGATTATGACCGCTCGTTGATTTCGGCTGGCGGAGGCATCTACGACCGTACCGCCAAGTCGATTGACCTGTCGGAGCAGGCATGTCGTGCGCTCGGTGTTGAGAGTGACTCGCTGACTCCCGAAGAGCTGATCTCGGCCTGTCTACGAGCCCCCGTCGGTCTCCTGTGGAATGGCGGTATCGGCACCTACGTAAAGGCCTCTGGGGAGAGCAACGCTGAGGTCGGCGACAAGGCCAACGATCACATTCGGGTCAGCGCTATAGACCTACGCTGTTCGGTCATCGGCGAAGGTGGGAACCTCGGCGTGACCCAGCGAGGTCGGGTCGAGTTCGCCAAAAACGGAGGCCGGGTCTACACCGACGCCATCGATAACGCAGGCGGCGTCGACTGTTCCGATCACGAAGTCAACATCAAGATCTTGCTCGATGAGATCGTGGCCGACGAGGACATGACGGCCAAGCAGCGGAACAGCCTGTTGGAAGAGATGACCAACGACGTCGCGATGCTGGTTCTGGCCAACAATTACCGTCAATCGTTGGCCCTCAGCGTGGCCCGGATCGATGCCACCAGCCTCGTCGATGTACACGCACGGTACATGGACGAGTTAGAGCAGCACGGTGAGCTGGCTCGGGAATTGGAGGCCCTCCCCGATGGCGAGGATCTCAGCGAGCGTCGCCTCGCCGGTACGGGTTTAACCACCCCCGAGCTTGCGGTTCTGAGTGCATACACCAAGAACATGCTGGGCCGGCAGATCATCGAGTCGAGCGTTCCAGATGATGAGGCCATGCTCCCGTTGCTCGTCGACTATTTCCCGGTGCAGCTCCGCCAACGGTTTGGGCCCGGTATCGCCGCCCACCGCCTGCGGCGAGAGATCATCGCCAACCAACTGGCAAACCTGGTTGTGGATCGGGCCGGCGTTTCGATGGTCTACCGCCTAGGGCAGGAGACATCGGCCCCGGCCGCTGAAATCGCCTCTGCGCACTTTGCCGCCTGGTCGATCTTCGATTTGGAAAGTGTGGTGACCGCTGTTAACAGCCTCGATGGTGTGCTGTCGGTCGACAAGCAGTTGGCTGTTCACCTTGGCTGTCGCCAGCTGGCCGAGCGGGCGACCAGATTGATGTTGCGGAACCGGCCGATCCCGTTCAACGCCGCTCTGGCCATCGCTGAGTTGGCCGGTCCGGTCAGTGAGACCACCGCCGGGTTGGCCGATGATCTGTTGGGAACCGACCGTCAGTCGTTTGAGGCCGAGGTTGCCGACCTCAGCGCCGGTGGGGCGCCGATGGAACTGGCGGTCCGTGCCGCCGGGTTGTCGACGGCAGTCGCCGCCCTCGACATCGTGGCCGTCGCAGCCGATGCAGGCCTTGGCCTGCGCGAGGTGGCCGCTGCGCACTTTGCCGCTGCCGATGGTCTCGACCTGACGTGGCTACGGGATCGCATCCTGGCATTACCTCGTGACACCCAGTGGTCGACGTTGGCGAGGCTCACCCTGCGTACCGACCTCTACGCCGACCATCGAGAGCTGACGGCTCAGATCATGGCCGTCGGCGAAGACGACCTTGACCCGCAGGCCAAGGTGGAGCAGTGGCTAGCTATCAACCGACCAGAGGTCGATCGTTATCGCAAGACGATGGTGGCCATACGGGCGACCACTACCGACCTCACCTCGTTGCTTGTCGCAGCCAGAGAAGTTCGCAATCTGATCAGCAGAACCAGAGTTACCGCTGATTGAGCGCGGTTTGTTTACCGATAGCGAAGTCTTCGATTCAGGCGGACGAGTTCCCGATCAGCGGCTAGCCGCCGATCGTTCTGCATCCTTCTTGGCCATCTGAGCCTTGAGCTGTTCCGGCGTGAGACGGACGATGTCTTCGTTCTGATGACTGAAGATGTCGTACTTGGAGGTGTCGAGGTCTTCGAGAATGATCCGCCCGGCGAGAACATCGGCCTTCCACTCGGCATGCTGCTCTTCGTTGGCGTGAAACTCCGGCATAACCTCTTCGGCGAACATCGTCAGGCTGCTGCAGACGTCTTCGTGCGTTGTCTTCCCAGCTTGGTTTAGCAGGATGACCTGGTCGACGTTCGACTCCTGGAATACCCGAAGCTTTTTGCGGATCGTTTCCGGGGAACCGATGAGCGCTCCGTCGAAGGCGGCCTGGGCCTTTTCGGTGTAGCGCCACTCTTGAAACTCTTCCCATAGGTTTCCCTGACCGGGAGCGTCGACACCTTTTCGGCCGTAGTAGGACAGAGCGAAGATGAAGAACGTCCAGCCCGCAGCCTTCTCGTAGGCTTCCTCGTCGGTCTCGGCGCACATGAACCCTGAAACCATGGCGATGTTCGGGTTCGCCGGGTAGTCGGTCAGTTTGGCCTTATTGTGGATCAGGTTGTTGTAGTACTTGTTGACCCAGGCTCTAGCTGCCTCAGGTGAAACGAAGGTGAAGCCGAGAGCACCCATGCCCCAAGCGCCTGCTTGACCGATGGTCTGGATGTTGGAGCACGCCACCCAGAGCGGAGGGTGTGGTTTCTGGTATGGCTTAGGAATCACGTTTCGAGCTGGGAAGTCGTGGTACTCCCCATGAAACTCCCAGCTGTCGTTGCTGAACATCGGGATGATGGCCTGCACGGCCTCCTCCCAGCGGTCGCGTTTTGTGCGAACCTGAGTGCCGAACGGATGCAGCTCCGCAGGCCCTGCCCCTTCGCCCATGCCGAACTCGACTCGGCCCTTTGACAGTAGATCGAGGGTTGCCACCCGCTCCGCTACCCGGTGCGGTTGGTTTGTCGGGAGCTGGATTACGCCGTGCCCGAGCCGGATGTTGGTTGTCCTTTGGCTGGCAGCTCCCAGGAATACCTCGGGGGCCGCGGAGTGGGAGTACTCCTCGAGAAAGTGATGCTCAACTTCCCAGGCGTAGTCATAGCCGAGCTTGTCGGCCAGCTCGATTTGGGTCAGAGAGTTCTGGAGCAGCTCGTACTCGGCATTCTCGCCCCAGGGCCTTGGAAGTTGGTGTTCGTAGAAGATACCGAATTTCATGTCTGCTCCTTGGCCTGATGCCCGCCGTTGGTTCTCAACCTAGAACAACCAAGGTCGCCTACACCATGTCACCGTCGGCCGGTTCGTCTTTCAACCTCGACGACTCAACCGAAGTCGCGGTCGATAGCGAACGGTGTGATGTCGTGGTCGAGCGCTCGACCGAGGGCAAGATCTGCGGCCAGTCGCCCCGAGTACGGCCCGTTCGACAGGCCGGTCGGCCCGTGGCCGGTAGCCACGACGATCTCGGGGTGCCCGGCTATCCGGCCTATGACCGGCATCAGATCGGGCGTTACCGGTCGCAGCCCGACTCGAACCTCCAACAGCTCGGCGTCGGACAAACCCGGCGACACTCTTGCCGCCTCGTCGAGCACGGCCTGGATCCCTCGTACCGTCGTCGTGGGGTCATACCCCGAGCCGGTTTCACGGGTAGCGCCAACGGCGATTCGCGAACCGGGCCAGGCGACCTGATACTGGTCGCTGCGCTGGGAGAGCATCGGCCACGCTGCGGTGTCGCCGTACTCGGCTGGGACCGCCAGGTGGGCGATCTGCCCTCGTTGTGGTTCGACAGGAATTTTCACCCCGAGTTCTTCCTCGAACCGGGGCGACCATGCACCGCCTGCGACAATCACCGATTTGGCCGTGGCCACGACCTCGGCCAACGTGTCAACCGAGTCCCGCCGGATCGTCGCCCCGGCCGCACGGGCCGCGCCAAGTAACGCCTCGGCCAACCTACGACCGTCGACCCTTGCCGCACCACTGTCCAGCACCGCCCCACGGACGTCGCCAAGCACCGGATACAGCCGCCGAGCCTCGTCGCCCTCGACCACCCGCAACTCATGGCCGGTCGGATGGCCAATCAGGCGATAGCGGTCGAGGACCAGGTCCTGGAACTGTTGAAACTGATCCCGCTCTTCGTCGCCGATGGCTACCGCCAGCAAACCGACCCGTTCGTAGCCGGTGTCAGCCGATCCGGCCGCCAGCTCGCTGATCATTTCGGGGTAGGCCCTGGCTGCAGCGGCGGCAAACTCGAGTAGCTCCGGCCGATCGCGGGTGTTGAGCGCAGGGCCGACGATGCCAGCGCCGGCATCGGTGGCTCTGCCCGGGTCGTTGCGATCGATAACAACAACAGAGGCGCCGAGGGTGGCGGCCCTATGGGCCGCTGCCGCTCCCACGATGCCGCCCCCGATTACGACCAGGTCATAAGACATGGTTCATTCTCGCAATGAGCGGCCTCTTCGGCAAAGCTTGACCGTCTATGGTTATTCTCCACCTCGATGCGAACCCTGCTTGTCGGCCTTCAGATCACCACGTGATGGCGCTCGATCGATGAACATCGGTATCGGTCTCTGGTGCCTGCAGTCAACCGCTACTGCTCCGAGGGCCTTCACCGCCGCCTATCAACATCTGATTGATGACGCCCAGTTGGCCGAGCGGGTGGGAATCCACAGCCTCTGGTTGTCGGAGCACCACGGTTACTACGACGGCTACTGCCCGGCCCTGTTGCCGGCGGCCGCGGCGACGCTGGCCTCGACCGAGCGGCTACAGGTCGGAACCGGTGTCCTGCTTTTGCCCCTGCAGCGTCCGCAGCGGGTCCGGGCCGCCGCGGCTGAACTCAACCAGCGGTTCGATGGGCGATTCCACCTCGGCATTGGTATGGGCTATCGACCCGTTGAATTCCGAGCGAAGGGCCTCGACATGGCCGACCGGGTTGGCCTCATGGGCGCAGGACTGGATGTGCTGAAATCCGACCCTCCCGGCGGACCGATGTGGGTTGGTGTTACCAGCCCCGCCGCAGCCCGCCGAGCCGGTCGGCGAGGCCTCGGTCTATTCATTTCCGGTGCCTTCTCGCCCGCCGTAGTCGACACCCTGGTAACCGCTCATCGTCAAGCTTGGACCGATGCCGGTCAGCCAGGAGGCCAGCGGCCCCCGGTCGGGCTGCTGCGAAACCTCTGGCTGGCCGACACCGAACGGGAACGGCGGCAGGCCCTGGACTGGGTGCGGTCGAGTTACCTGGTCTATGCCGGACTCGGTTGGGGCGCCAGCGACACCGGTGTCGACTTCGCCTCCGAGATCGAGGCGTCGATGGATGAAGTTGAGGCTACGGCCATCGTCGGCTCGGCGGCCGAAGTCGGAGAACGCCTCAGCTCGTACGACGTCGATCTGATCGTCTGCCGCATCGGCTATGACCAACCGCCACGGACGGCGCTGACGGAAGTCGTCGAGCGCATCGGCACCGAACTCGTACCGGCTCTAGCATGAGAATCGGCATCGACCTTCTCGCCGTCACCGACCCTGCACAACGACTGGCGGCGGCGATCGAGGCCGACGACCTTGGCCTGTGGGCGGTACTGATTGGTGGCGCGGCTGGTACCGAGGCCATCGAGGCGGCAATCATCGCCACCAAAACGTCCTCGATCCACCTAGCGGTGATGCTCGAAGGGGGCAGTGAACATCCGCTGACGTTGGCCGAGGAGATCTCCGTGCTCGATCATCTCAGCCAACGGCGGGCGCTTGCCATTATCGACGGAGAACCTGACGGCGTCGGCCACACAGCAAAACTGCTAGCAGGCCACATCGTCGATGGTGTGGCGCTGAGCCCACCTCCGGCTCAGACCGTTGTCCCGGTATGGGCGGCAGCCGACGTCGCACGAGTCGATCTGAGTGGCGACATCGAGCGCGACGGTCGAGTCATCGACGACCTCCGTGACAACGGCTGCACTCACCTGTTCGTCACTTGGCCGGGCCCACTCCTGGCCCTGGCCCGCCACCTCATGACCCGGGCCGTCGGGCCCGACTTCCCGTCGGTAGTGGCCGAGCTGGCCGATCGCATCGACCCGCCCGTTGAATAGCCGGTTGGGCTAGTGGCAGCTCCCTAGGTAGCTCCGGGCCGGTACTCGACCGCTCCGTGAGTGAGAACCTGGGCGCCGTCCTGGGTTTCGGCTACAAGAACAGCCTGGCCCGATCCGAGATCCCAGATCTTGGTCGTGATCCGGTCGTTCATCCACACCAGATCGGCGAACCGGCCGGTCATCGAGATGAGCCGCTCGGGTTCGTTGCCGCAGAGCGCCCGCAGCGCCGCTCGCCCAACGAAACCATAGGTACACAGACCGTGGAGGAACGGACCGGGATAACCGGCCTTGCGAGCGAACTCGGGGTCGATGTGAAGCGGGACTCGATCACCAGACAGCCGATACAACGCCGCCTGTTCGGGGCGGACGACATCGCTGATCACGTGGTCCGGTTCGCGGTCGGGAGGCTGATTGTCGTCGCCGGTATCCGGCCCCCGTTCGCCACCGAAGCCGCCATAACCCCTGGCAAACAACGTGGCGTGCGTGGTGGCCAACAATCCCTCACCGTCGACAAGTTGGGACTCGACGCCGATCACCGCGGCCTTGCCTTTGTCCCAGACTTCGGTGATGCGACCTTTAACCGTCAACTCGCCGGTGGCAGGGAACGGGCGGTGCATGGTGATGGCCTGTTCACCGTGGAGCAGCCGCGACAGTTCGAGTTCGACAACCTTGCTGACCTGGTTGAACGCGGTCATGCCGGGGATGACGGAAAACGTGGGATAGACCTTGGGCCCTCGCCGTTCGAACAGAAAGTCGAGGTCACCCTCATCATTACCGGCATCGTTACCGGCGTCACCAGCACCACCGGCATCGCCTGTGGCCTCCGAGGCCGGAACAAGCGCTCCGTCGCCGGGACGGGCGCCGATGCCAAGACCGTAAAGGACGGCGTCACGCCACCCCCAGGTCCAGGTGGTTTCGGGAAGTTCGGTGCCGACCAGGTCAGCGGATACCGGTTCTAGGGCCATCGATGTCTCTTTCGTTATTTGGGGGCTTTTGGGGCAACGATCGTGCAGGTTCCCTGCGCCGCGGCCACCGGGCGTCCATCGTTCTCAACGTCGACGCGGACTACGGCCAAACGTTTCGACATCGACAGGATCTGGGCTTCGGCGACGCAGGTCCCGCCGGTTACCGGAGCCAGGAGGTTGATCTTGAACTCGGTGGTGGCGGCCCAGTATCCCGCTGGCATAACCGGGTACATCACAACACCGAGCACGTGATCACACATCGCCGACAGGCAACCCCCGTGCATGTTGCCCATGTTGGTGATCANNACTCCTGGTTGAAGGTGTCGAAGGTAGGTTGCTTCATTCGTTCGTTCTCCATCTCCGGACGACTCACGGTCCGGCTGGGTCTTACCGTGGCCCTAACTCATAGCAGGTTTCGTAACAGGCCTCATCAAAGCTCAGGGTCATCATGGCTCATGGCCCGTCCGGAGCAAAGACGGCGTGCACAGGCGGTACACCTTTTCGTTCGCCAGCCAACGTTTGGATCAGAGGTTCGAGGTCATCGAACCCGGCGACCTGCCGCGGCAGTTCGGCGAACGGGTAGCGGCCTGATAC
>JBOEHD010000212.1:13893-14241 GCA_050633745.1 Acidimicrobiales bacterium | reverse complement strand
TCATCGACGCAGTACTACTGCCAGCGAGTGATGCCATGGAAGACGGAGCTATGGAAGACGAGGCGATGGAAGATGAGGCGATGGAGGAGTTGCCTGCGACAGTCGTAGACATCGCCGCCGAAGCCGGTTCGTTCACCACACTGCTAGCCGCCGCCGAGGCCGCAGGCCTGGTCGAGACGCTGACCGGTGAAGGTCCGCTGACGGTGTTCGCACCGACCGATGATGCCTTCGCCGCTGCGCTGGCCGATCTCGGACTCACCGCAGAACAACTACTGGCTGATACCGACACCCTGACTTCGATTCTGACCTACCACGTCGTGGCCGGACAGGTTCTCAGCACCGACCTCA
>JBOEHD010000212.1:494-13879 GCA_050633745.1 Acidimicrobiales bacterium | reverse complement strand
GACGGCATGACCGCCGCCACCGTCAACGGCGCAGAGATCACCGTCGACCTAAGCGACGGCGTCAAGATCAACGGCGCCAACGTCACCGCAGCCGACCTCAAAGCCCAAAACGGCGTCGTCCACGTCATCGACGCAGTACTACTGCCGTAACCGGTTCGCCCTAGCCGGGCAGGAATTCACAGCCAGATCGCTGGCTGCAAATAACAGCCAGGTTCCTGGCCGCAAATCACAGCCAGGATGCTGGCTGCAAATCACAGATAACGGTTTATGGGGCCGGGGTTCCGAAACTAGTTTGGGGCTCCGGCCGATGCCGTTGCCATGGTCATGGCATGTCGCACAAGGGCAACGATGGTGTCGCGAACCGCAGCTCTGTTCCGGGCATCGGTCACGACCACCGGGATGTGCGCTGGCACGTCGAGGGCTTCACGAACATCTTCCGGGTGATGACGCAGCACACCATCGAATGCGTTGATCGCCACGATGAACGGCACCCCGGCCTGTTCCATGTAATCCACCGCAGCGAAGCAGGTATCGAGCCGGTCGGTGTCGACGAGGACAACCGCGCCGATTGCGCCTCTGACCAGTTCGTCCCACATGAAGTGAAAGCGGTCCTGCCCAGGGGTACCAAAGACGTAGAGGACAAGCTCATCGCCGAGCGCCACACGACCAAAGTCCATGGCGACCGTCGTGCCCTGCTTGGCGGTAGCTCCGCCGAGGTCGTCGACCTCGGTGCTTACCTCGGTCATGTTCGCTTCGGTGGTCAGCGGATCGATGTCGGAGATGGTCGAGACCAAAGTTGTCTTGCCAACGGCGAAGCCTCCGGCGACCACAATCTTGACTGGTATCGGGTTGCTCATCGTGACCTCACAGACTCTGAAGTCCGTCGAGAACCCGTTCCAGCAGTGCCAGATCAGGCCTGGCGCCGGTCTCAGGAGCGGCGCCATGGGTAGCGACTCGTTTTGCGATCACCAGGTCTCCGACCAGCACCTTGATCACCTGCAGCGGGAGTCGCAGGTGGGCGGAGATTTCGGCGATCGACAGCGGGGTTACGCAGAGCTCGAGCAACGCCCTGGACTCGCTGATCAGACCACGGCTGTCGGTTTGCCAACCCCCGGCCGAGCTTGCGGTCTGGGTGGTTGTTTGGATCATCGTCTCGATCTCGAGCTCGATGTCGGCCTTGGTTCGCCCGCCCGTGACCGTGTAGGGCCGCACCCGAAGCGACGAAGGAGGGCCCTGCCCATCGTCGATGTTTTGCAGATCGGTCATTGTGGCAGCGCCGCCTGTAGCTCGGCTCGGAGATCGGCGGTGAGTGCGCCGCCGGCCCTTTCGACCAGCACCGCCATCTCGTATCCGACCAGCCCGATGTCGGCTGACTCGTCAGCGATGACCGCCAACAGTGACCCGTCGCTAATGCCAGTGACGAAGAGGAATGCGTGTTCCATCTCAACGATCACTTCGGTGACCGCTCCCCCACCGAAACGACCGGCGGCTCCGTAGCTGAGGCCGATGAGGCCAGAAGCGACGGCTGAGAACCGGTCGACAGAGTCTCGGTCGAGGCCGGTTGAGGCCGCGATCGGCAAGCCATCGGTTGAGACGACGACCGCCTCGGAAACACCCGGCACCTGATCGACGAAGTTGTTGACCAACCAGTTGACGTTGTTGGCTTCACTGCTGAGCCGGTTCCCAACACTCTCGGGACCGGTCGGGCCCCCGCTCTGGGGTCCAGTGCCATGTAGTCCAGTCATAGGTCCTACCTGCCTTCGCTCTTGGTCTGGTTCGACTCGCCCTGATCCGCAGCACCCTGATCGGGGTTTGGCTGCCCTGGTCTGGTCGAGCGACCGATCGGTTTCGGCTTACGCCCACTCAGACCTTCGCGGTAGCGAGACAGGCGGGAGCGAACCTCTTCGGGGTCGCGTTTGCTGGCTGCTACCGGACGGCCCTGCCCGATGGGAACATCTGAGGCGCCTCGGTTGCGTTTGATCAGTCCGGCCGCAGTGGCGTCATCACCTGGGAGCCTGCTGTCGGGATGAGCGGTTGGGCCAGATGGGTGTTCGCCCAGCAGCGAAGCCACACCGGACTCAAAGGCATCGCCCGACGGCATGGCATCCGACAGCTTTGATGGCCCAGCCGGGGTGACATCCGGCGGGACCCACTCGTCGGCCGGCGGCGGGTTGGCCCCGGTTGTTACTTCGGTGGATCGGGTTAGCGGAACTATCGGCGCCGGGCCAAGTGGGTCCGGCTCATCGGAGTTTTGACCGTCGCCTAGCGGACCGACGCCCCAGTCGTACGGCTCGGTGGCGTTTGGCTCTTTTTCGGCTGTTCCGAGTAGGCGGCTGAGCGCTTCCGATTCCGGTGGCTCAGCGGATGTCTCATCCAAGGGAGGCTGATCGTCGCCGACGGCCGAGGGTGGCGCCAGGGGTGTGAGCATCTCAGCGGTATCGCCATCGGCCTTACCGACATCGGGCTTACCGACATCGGGCTCAGGAGAACTGACTGTCGACGCTAGAGCCTCTGCTGTCGGCAGCAGCCCATCGGGTGCAGGAACCGCTGCATACGGCGCAGGACTCGTTGCATCGGGCGTAGAAGCTACTGCATCGGGCGTAGGACTCGCTGCATCGGGCATGGGCACGATGCCATCTACCGGTGGAAGCAGGGCGTTAGAGGCAGCCTCCACATGGTCCCGGGGGTCCATAGCGGTGTCTACCGAGGCAATGCCGTTAGCTTCTGGCAACGCTGTTTCACCTGTCGGGATGACGGCGGCGATTGCTGGTTCAGCGGTTGCGGTTGCAGCTGCCGAGGCGTCTGCGGCGAGTTGTGGTGTTCGTGGGTCGGAACCATTCGATCCGACGCTGTTTGCCGGGATGAAGAGTTCGGCGGGTACCGCGACCACTGCCGACAGGCCAGCGCCAGAGTCGTTTCGACTGATTGTCACCGTGGCGTTGAGACGCTGAGCCAAACGGCCGATCACCATAAACCCGAGCGAGCGGCTCATGCCAAGACCAAGCTCCGGCGGGTTGGCCAGCAGCTGGTTTGTTGCCGCCAGCTTCTCATCGGTCATGCCCATGCCCTGGTCGACGACGGTGATGACAAAGCTGCCTTCGCCATCGAAGCGGCCGGTGACCTTGACCCCGGCATCGGGTGGTGAGAACTGGGTGGCGTTTTCCATCAGTTCGGCGGCCAGGTGGGCCAGGTCAACCGCGATCCCGGCGTTCACGTGACCATCGTCGACGGTCAGCAGTTCGATCTGCTGGTAGATCTCAACTTCGCCCATGGCCACTCGCAGCACATCGGCCACATCTACCGGTCCGCCGCGCCGGCGACCGGGGTCGGCCTCGGCCAGGACGATCAGACTCTCGGCGTTGCGTCGCATCCTGGTCGCAAGGTGATCGACCTTGAACAGTTCTCCAAGCCGATCTGGATCTTGTTCGCTGGTCTCGAGCCGATCGAGGTACTCCACCTGGCGATCGAGCAGTGTCTGGCTGCGACGAGCCAGGTTGGTGACGATGCTGCGTAGCCCCTGCCGGACCTCATCGTGATGTGATCGGTCGGCGTCGATAACCGCGGCGTTTATTCCGTTGATGGCCGCGGCCAGCTTGGTGATCTCGTCGCCACCTACCGTCTCGATCGGCTTTGGCATCGTCGCTTCGTCGAAGCTCATGTTGCGGTGGGCGTCGGCCATCTCCGCCGCAGCCACGGTTAGTCCGTTCAGCGACGCGATGATCGAGCGGCCGGCGGCAAAGCTGATGAAACCGGCCACCGCCAACCCGGCGACGGCGAACAGTCCATATGGCCTGGTGTCCGACGAGTTGATGAAGATGAGCAGCCCCGCAGCCACTGTGGCCAAGACCAGCAGTGGGGCGACAGCCATGGCAACTAGACGGTCTCTGAAACTCAGTTGACGAAACATAGCCCTCTCACAAGTCGTTCGGCACCCTGTCAATCGGCCTACGGCAACTGTTTGTGAGTTAGAGAAAGGAGATTTCCTGATCGATGGCGGTAGTTCTCAAATCGTTTTGGGGTTGGGCGATAGAAGCGGGTGACCATTGTTGTTTCTGAGGACGCGCTTCAAGGCAATCTGAGAGATTTCCCACTGCCCGCAGTGATGCGATCGCTGGAAGGCCGACACCGAACCGGGGCTCTAACCCTGGGCGACGGCAGCGAGATCTGGTTCTCCGAGGGCCGGGTCTATCTGGCCTCGACGGCCCACGGGTCGCCGCTGAGCGCGGTGCTGTACGGTGCCGAGGTCGGGACCCTTACCGAGATCGAAGCGCTGTTCGCCATGCCGGACACCGAGGCTTCAGCTCTCGACCAGATCCTCAGCCATAAACCGGAGAACGAACCGCTGCTACGGCGCCTGCTCCACGAGTACAACCTCAACTCGCTGTTCGAGCTGCTGGTGCCGACCGAGGCGGCGTTTACCTTCGAGGCCGATCGATGCCACCGGCTTGGCGACCGACTGGCCAGCGACACCTCGACGCTGTTGGCTCAGGCCGAACACCGGGTAGAGATCTGGCGCCGGATAGCGAGCAGGATCCCGTCGACGTCGGCGGTGTTTAAGCTGGCCCCGACGTTGCCAGATAGCAACTTCGAGCGATTGGTGAGCGCGAGCGAGTGGCAGTACCTGGCCTGCCTCGACGGCAAAAACACCGTCGCCGACGTGATCACCATCACCGGCGAGAGTGCGTTCCGCGTTTGTTCGACGCTGTATCGACTGTTACTGGAGCACCTGGTCCAGGAGATCTAGGCCCAGAAACTCCGACCCAGAAACGGCTGTTCCTTAGATCAGCGGTCGATCTGTGGGGCGGACCGGATCGGGCAGCAACGACGAGCCCATAAGCGCTTCGTCGACCGCCGCAGCGCATGAGCGACCCTCGGCGATGGCCCAGACGATCAAGCTCTGACCGCGACCCATATCGCCGCAGACAAAGACGTTGTCGCTCGATGACTTCCAACGGCCGTCGCGAGCCACAACACCACGTTCTCCGAGCTCAAGGCCCAACTCCGCTACTGCGGTGTGAGTCTCGGGGCCGGTAAAGCCCATCGCCAGAAGGACCAGATCGGCATCGAGCGTGAACTCGGTGCCTTCTACCTTGACAAACGGCGGCTGCTGGCTCGGGTCGAACCGAACCTCATGTCCCTTGAGATGGGTGATCTTGGTGCCGTCGCCGACGAACTCGGTCGTCTCGACCGAGTAGACCCGCTCGACGCCTTCCTCGTGGGCCGACGCGGTGCGGAACATCATCGGCCAGGTCGGCCATGGGTTGCTGTTCGGCCGGCTGTCCGACGGTCGTTCCATGATTTCGAACTGGTGGACCGATCGAGCACCCTGCCGGTTGGCGGTGCCGAGGCAGTCAGCGCCGGTATCGCCGCCACCGATAATGATGACCGCCTTACCCTCGGCCGAGACCGGCGGGGCGTCCATGTCGCCGAGCTGAACCTTGTTGGCCGGAGGTAGGTACTCCATGGCCTGGTAGATGCCTTCGAGCTCACGCCCTGGCAGCGGTGCGTCACGCCAATTGGTGGCGCCACCGGCTAGAACTACCGCGTCGTGATCGTCGGCGAGTGCGGTCGCCGACACCCGATCGGGATGGTCGGCTGGTCCGCCAACATAGGCGTTGGTCACAAACCGGGTGCCCTCGGCTTCCATCTGAGCCAGGCGTCGGTCGATGAACTTCTTTTCCATCTTGAACTCGGGGATGCCGTATCGCAGCAACCCACCGATTCGATCGGCCCGCTCATAGACCGTCACATCGTGTCCGGCCCTGGTCAACTGTTGGGCAACCGCTAGCCCGGCCGGACCGGAACCAACGACCGCCACCGACTTGCCGGTCTTCTTGGAAGCGATGACCGGTTGAACCCAGCCTTCCTCCCAAGCTCGTTCGATGATGGAGACTTCGATGTTTTTGATCGTTACCGCTTCGCCGATGTCGTGAACCCCCGCCACACAGGCAGCCTCACACGGAGCCGGACACAGCCGGCCGGTGAACTCGGGGAAGTTGTTTGTGGCGTGCAGCGCCTCGATGGCCTGCTTCCAGTCGTCGCGGAAGACCAGGTCATTCCAGTCCGGAATCAGGTTGCCGAGGGGGCAACCGTTGTTGCAGAACGGGATACCACAGTCCATGCAACGCGACGCCTGATGGTTCAGCTCGGCTGGGTCGAAGTCTTCGTAGACCTCTTTCCAGTCCTTTAGCCTGACCGGGACCGGTCGGTGGCTCGGGGTCTTGCGGGGGTGGAGCATGAAGCCCTTTGGATCACCCATGAGCTGCCTCCATCACGGCCGTAACCGGGTCGATGCCCAGTTCGGTGGCCCGACGCTGAGCGTCGAGCACCCGGCGGAAGTCGGTCGGCATCACCTTCGTGAAGTGACCTACCGCGTTTTCCCAATCGTCCAACAAGCGTTGTGCCACCGGTGATCCGGTCTCCTCTTTGTGCGCAGCGATGAGGCCCTGAAGCTTCTCGCGGTCTTCGTCGGTCATGGCTTCAATCGCCACCATCTCGGTGTTCAGCTTGGTCTCAAAGGTGCCGTCGGAGTCGAGCACGTAGGCCACGCCTCCGGACATACCAGCACCAAAGTTTCGTCCGGTCTGGCCCAGAATCACTGCGATACCACCGGTCATGTACTCACAACCGTGGTCGCCGACACCTTCTACCACCGCCTCAGCTCCAGAGTTTCTGACACAGAAACGTTCGCCGACCTGGCCTCGGATAAACACCTGGCCGCTGGTCGCCCCATAGAGGATGACGTTGCCAGCGATGATGTTTTCTTCAGCTACGAACGTGGCCTGTCTCGGTGGCCGCAACGTGAGGCGCCCGCCGGAAAGTCCCTTGCCCAGGTAGTCGTTGGAGTCACCTTCGAGTCGCAGGGTGATACCGCGGGGCACGAAAGCCCCGAACGATTGCCCAGCCGAGCCGTTGAAATCGATAGTGATCGTGTCGTCGGGGAGCCCGCCACCGCCGAACCGCTTCGTAAGCTCGTGGCCCAACATCGTGCCAACGGTGCGGTTGGTGTTGGAGATCGGATAGGAAAGCGAAACAGCCTGCTTCATCTCGAGGGCCACGGCCGCATCGGCGATCAGGGTGTTGTCGAGCGCCGCATCGAGACCGTGGTCTTGGGTCTTTGAGTTATAACGAGTGCTGGTATCGGTGACATCGGGGATGTGGAGGATCGGGGTCAGATCGAGACCGGAAGCCTTCCAATGATCGATGGCTGGTTCGGTGTCGAGGCACTCGACATGGCCGACCGCTTCTTCGATCGATCGGAAGCCCAGCTCAGCCAGATATTCCCGAACCTCTTCTGCGATGTACTCGAAGAACGTCTCGACGAACTCCGGCTTGCCGGTGAACTTGGCCCGCAACTCGGGGTTCTGTGTGGCAACGCCAACCGGACAGGTGTCGAGATGACACACCCGCATCATCACGCAGCCGGAGACCACCAGCGGAGCGGTGGCGAAACCGAACTCTTCACCGCCGAGCAGGGCGGCCACGATCACGTCACGACCGGTCTTGATCTGCCCGTCGACCTGGAGCACGATCCGGTCTCGCAGGTCGTTCAGCAGCAGGGTTTGCTGGGTCTCGGCAACACCGAGTTCCCACGGTCCGCCGGCGTGCTTGAGCGAGGTCAGCGGCGAAGCGCCGGTGCCACCGTCATGACCGGAGATCAGTACAACGTCGGCCTTGGCCTTTGAGACGCCTGCAGCCACGGTGCCTACGCCAACTTCTGCCACCAGCTTCACGTGCACTCGCGACGCCGGATTGGCGTTCTTCAAATCGTGGATCAGCTGCGCCAAATCCTCGATCGAATAGATGTCGTGGTGAGGAGGCGGCGAGATCAGGCCGACGCCGGTTGTCGAGTGCCGGGTCTTGGCAATCCAGGGATACACCTTTCGGCCTGGCAACTGGCCGCCCTCGCCGGGCTTGGCGCCCTGGGCCATCTTGATCTGGATGTCGTCGGCCGCGCTGAGGTATTCCGACGTGACGCCGAAGCGCCCGGAGGCTACCTGCTTGATGGAGGACCGCTTTGAGTCACCGTTATCCATGGTGATGAAGCGCTCGGGGTCTTCGCCGCCCTCACCGGTGTTGGACTTGCCGCCGAGGCGGTTCATGGCGATGGCTAACGTCTCATGGGCCTCGGCCGAAATCGAGCCGTAGCTCATAGCTCCGGTGGCGAATCGCTTGACGATCTCGGAGATCGGTTCAACCTCTTCGATCGGCACCGGCTCACGGTCAGACGCCAAGCGGAACAGGCCTCGTAGCGTGGCCAGCCGTTCGGCCTGCGAATCGACAAGGCTGGTGTATTCCTTGAAGACGTCATAGCGCTGGGTTCTCGTCGAGTGCTGGAGCTTGAAGACCGTCTCAGGATTGAACAGGTGGTATTCGCCCTCGCGGCGCCACTTGTACTCGCCGCCGGGATCGAGCGCCCGGTGTGCAAGCATCTCCGGCCGATCGGGGAACGCCCGCTGATGACGGCGGGAGCACTCCTCGGCCAGCTGTTCGAGGTCGATGCCACCGAGCTTGGAGGTGATGCCGGTGAAGAAGCGGTCGACCAGTTCCTGGCTGAGACCGATGGCTTCGAAGATCTGGGCTCCGGTATAGGAGGCAACCGTTGAGATGCCCATCTTCGACATGACCTTGACGATGCCGGTCGAGGCTGCCTTCACATAGTTCTGATCAGCGTTGGCCCGATCCTCAGCGGTGGCGTCGCTAGCGAGGCGGGAGCTGATCGTTTCAAAGACCAGCGATGGGCAAACCACGCTGGCGCCGCAGCCGAGCAGCAGTGCGAAGTGATGGATCTCGCGGGCATCGGCTGCGTTGACGATGAGCCCCGCCCTGGTTCGCATCTTTTCCCTGGTCAGGAAGTGATGGAGGGCCCCGGTGAGCAACAGCGATGGGATGGGCGCCTGATCGGCGGTGGCTCCCCGGTTCGACAGCACCAGGATGGTGGCGCCGCCCTTGATGGCCGTTCGAGCCTGGCTGCAGAGCACATCGAGGCGGTGCTCAAGACCTTCGGCTCCTTCGGCTACCGGATAGCGGCCATCGAGCTCGACCGACTTGAAGTGGCCGAAGGTGTCGTCTTCGCCTGCAGCATTGATGCGGGCCATGGTCTCGGGGGTGATGATCGGAAAGTCGAGCACGAACTGATCGCACCAGTCCGGCCCCGGCTTCAAGATGTTGCTCGACGGCCCGAGAACGACGCGGTGGCTGGTTACCAACTCTTCGCGGATCGCATCCAGCGGCGGATTGGTGACCTGGGCGAACAGCTGCGAGAAGTAGTCGAACAGCATCCGGGGCCTGTTGGAAAGAACCGCTGGAGGTGTGTCGGTGCCCATCGACCCGATGGCCTCTTTGCCGTCGCGAGCCATGGGTTCGATCAGCAGATCGAGTTCCTCGATGGTGTAGCCGTTCGCTGCCTGCTCCGAAGACAGTTCTTCGGGGCAGATGCCCGCTCGCTGCGGGATGTCGGGATCGGTCGTGATCTCGGGGAGATCCTCCATCCGTCGCATACCGGTAAGCCATTGGCCATAAGGGTGCTCGGCAGCCAAGCTGGACATGATCTCGTCGTCGTCGACGATCCGGCCCTGGGCGGTGTCGACCAGGAACATCTTGCCCGGCTCGAGCCGCCCCTTCTTGACCACCTTGGACGGGTCGATGTCCAGCACGCCGACCTCGGAGGCCATGACCACCAGATCGTCGTCGGTGACCCAGTAGCGGCTGGGTCGCAGGCCGTTGCGGTCGAGAACCGCGCCGACCATGGTGCCGTCGGTGAAGGTGACCGAAGCCGGTCCATCCCACGGTTCCATCGCCGAACCGAAGAAGTCGTAGAAGTCGCGCTGGTCCTGAGGCAGATTGGGGTTTTTCTCCCAGGCCTCGGGAATCATCATCAGCACTGCGTGGTGTAGCGGGTAGCCGCCGAGGTGCAGTAGCTCGAGCGCCTCGTCAAAACTGGCGGTGTCCGAGGCGCCGGGGGTGCAGATGGGGAACAGCTTTGAGGCGTCTTCCCAGTGGTCTGCGGCCAGCAGTGCCTCACGGGCTCGCATCCAGTTGCGGTTACCCATGACGGTGTTGATCTCACCGTTGTGCGCAACAAACCGGTACGGGTGGGCCAGCGGCCAAGAAGGGAACGTATTGGTCGAGAACCGCGAGTGAACCAGGGCCAGCGCGCTCTCGACTCTTTCATCGGTGAGGTCGGGGAAGAACTGCGAAAGCTGCGGCGTGGTGAGCATGCCCTTGTAGACGAAGGTGCGGGAGCTGAGGCTGGCGAAGTAAAGGTCGGCCATCTCATGCTCGGCTCGTTTGCGGGCAACATAGACCTGACGGTCGAGCGCCAGCCCCTCAAGGCCATCGGGCGAGGAGACAAACAGCTGCTGGAACGATGGCATGACCGCTCGTGCCTGGTTGCCAAGATCGGATGGATCGATCGGAACCTCGCGCCAGGCGACAACCGTCAAACCCTCTTCGGTCACGATGCGTTCGATGGCTCCCATCTCCGCTCGGCGCTCATCGCTGTCAGCCGACAGGAAAGCGACACCGGTGGCGTACTGCCCGGCAGGTGGTAGATCGTCGACGACAGCTCGGAAGAACCTGTCGGGTACCTGAATCAGAATGCCCGCACCGTCACCGGTGTTTGGCTCGGCGTTTGTGGCGCCGCGGTGTTGCAGGCAGGTCAGCGCTCGGAGGCTCTTGACAACAATGTCGTTGCTCGACCGACCGTGCAGATCGGCGACGAAAGAAACACCACAGGCATCGTGTTCAAAAGTGGGGTCGTAAAGACCCTGGGGTCCGGGGGCTATGTTCACGTAGTCTCCATGTCGTTCGGGTCCCGCCAGTCGGGACAATCCCTCAGCTGCACGACTCGGCCTACGCCGAACTCAAATCGAAGCTCTGCAGTCATGCGGACGGGGCTGGACGACGTTGTCCGCTGATGCAAGCCGACCCGCGTTGTCTTCACGACGTTGCCTCGAGCCAACTACCTAAGTGTCCAAGCATATCTGAGCTAGAGGTCACCAGGCCAGCCAGATCTTTCGCAACGATGACGTTTTTGTTCTGCATCGGCCAACAAAGGGCCTCAGCCCCACTCAAGGAAGGCGATTCACCCACCGTGTGTGCTTCCAGGAGTAGTTCCGATGACTGTGACTCCGGCAATGCAATTGTGGATTAAGGCATTATGTGAGCCATGGAATCGCGCACGGGCCAATCATCCGACGGTAAATCCCCGAACTTCGACCAAAGTACGTTGGCCGGCCAGGTGCTCGCCGACCTAGCAATCTCCCCAACTCCCTACCACGCGGTGGCTCGGGCCGAGGAGCTACTCGTCGACTCCGGTTTTCAAACGGTCGACCTCGACCTGCCTCTCCCAACCCAGCCTGGCCCTTACCTGGTGGTGGACGGCGGCTCGCTGATGGCTTGGATCCAGCAGCCGAAGCACAACGGTTTCACCGTGGTCGGTGCCCACACCGACTCTCCGAACCTGCGGGTGAAGAGCAGGCCTGATGTGACCTCGGCCAACTTCGAGCAGATCGGCATGGAGATCTACGGTGGTGTGCTGCTCAACTCTTGGCTCGACCGAGGGCTCGGGCTGGCCGGACGGGTATCGGTAGCCACAGACGAGGGCGTAAAAGAACGACTCTTCCTCGATGATCGGCCGCTGATGTGTATCCCCCAGCTCGCCATCCACCTCGACCGAGAGATCATGTCGGCTGGTCTCAAACTCGATCCCCAGCGCCACCTGACACCATTTTGGAGCCTTGCCAACCCGGACGACGACGAGGCAGATACAGATGGTGACGAGGACGGCGAGAATGACGGGCGGGCGCTCCGGGCCCACGTTGCTGACCTGCTCGATGTGACCTCGGACGACATCTTGGCCTGGGATCTGATGGCCTTCGACACGAACGGGCCCGAGCTGATCGGGCGCAATGCCGACATGTTCTCGTCGGCGCGGATCGACAACCTGCTTTCCTCATTCTGCGGCGTGCGAGCATTGGTAGATCTTCAGGCCGAACTCTCGGAAAACGCCGCCGGGCCGGGGCTGGCCAAGACTCCCCTGCTTGCGCTCTACGACCACGAAGAGGTCGGGTCCACCTCGGCGACCGGTGCAGCCAGCACCTCGCTCGGTGCCCTGCTAGAGCGAGTCGCTCTGGCCGAGGGGGCGTCGCGCAGCGAATACCTGGCCGCACTCAACCGATCGCTGGTCATCTCAGCCGACGGTGCGCACGCCACCCACCCCAACTACAAAGAGCGACACGAGCCCTCCCACCACATCGCGCTCAACGCCGGGGTGGTCATCAAGCGCAACGCCAACCAGCGGTACGCAACCGATGCCGCCAGCGAGGCGTTCATCGTCGACGTCTGCCGCTCGGCTGGCGTTCCGCTGCAGTTCTACATTCACCGCAACGATCTGCCATGCGGATCGACGATCGGTCCCATCACCGCAGCAGGGCTCGGCGTGAGCACCGTCGACATCGGCGCTCCTCAGTTGGCGATGCACAGCATTCGGGAAACGGCCGGGGTGGCAGACATCGGCCACCTCAGCGACACGCTGGGAGCGGCCTGGCGCCACGGAGCCTAGGTGGTTACCCCGAACGGTTAGGCCGCCCAGCCGACCGCCAGTCGATCCAGGTACTTCTTCCCACAGGGATGGATTTGAAAGCCGGTGCAGCGGGCTTCGTGGAGGTTATTTGCTGCTAATTGTTCACAACGCGTGTTCGATTGTTGCCGTTGACTTACGGGGGAACTACCGTTCCACGGTCGCCTTGCATCGGTTCAGTGCCGAATCCAGTTCTGGGGCGGCACGAATTCTGGAGGAGTTTCCGTGGGCGCAATCCCGTATCTAGCCTTTCTCTCAGCCATGGCCGCACTTGGCCTCGCTGGGTTCTTTTATTTAGACGTCAAGAAAGCGAGTCCGGGTAACGACCGCATGGTCTACCTGATGAACGAGATCCAAGCTGGAGCTCGTGCCTTCTTGAAGCAGGAATACACCTGGGTTTCGGCCTTCGTGGTAGTCCTCGCGGTACTCATCGCCGTCCTGATCGGCTGGGAGGCGGCCATCACCTACATAGTCGGTGCGCTGCTATCAGCGCTGGCCGGCTACGTTGGCATGACGGTGGCCACGATGGCAAACGCCCGTACAACCGAAGCTGCGAAGGATGGGCCAGGAAAGGCCCTCCCCATCGCCTTCCGTGGCGGCGCGGTTATGGGCTTCTCGGTGGCCGGTCTGGCCCTCGGTGGTCTGATGCTGGTCTACATCGTGTTCGTGATGTGGCTCAAGGTCGACGATGCCTTTGAAGTCATCACCGCCTTCGGTCTCGGTGCATCATCCATCGCTCTGTTCTCCAGGGTCGGTGGCGGTATCTTCACCAAGGCCGCTGACGTCGGCGCCGACCTCGTCG
>JBOEHD010000212.1:0-467 GCA_050633745.1 Acidimicrobiales bacterium | reverse complement strand
GACGTCGCCGGTATGGGCGCCGACCTTTTCGAAAGCTACGCCGGATCGATCATCGCTCCGGTCGCTCTTACCGCTTTCAGCCTTTCGCTGATCGCCGACTCCGACATTGGCGATGGCGCCCTATCGCTGCTGTTCTTCCCGATGTTCATCGCCTTTGTCGGCATGATCGGATCGATCATCGGCTCGTTCATGGTCAAGGGCGGCACCTCGACCGACAGCCACGCTCTGAGCAAGGCCCTCCATATGGGCACGAACGTGGCCATGGGCATCACCGTCATCGGCACCTTGATCGGCGCCTATTGGATGTTCGGCGATTCGACCTACTTCGAAAACCCTCTCGGTCTAGCCATCGCCGTCATCGGCGGCCTGCTCATCGGTTGGGCTCTCGGTAAAACCGCTGAGTACTACACCTCCGATCAGTTCGGTCCGGTCAAGCAGATCGCCGAGCAGACCGAAACCGGTCCTGC
>JBOEHD010000211.1:213-26760 GCA_050633745.1 Acidimicrobiales bacterium | reverse complement strand
GGGGCTGCAGTTGTCGGCGCTGCTGTGGTTGGGGCTGCAGTTGTCGGCGCTGCTGTGGTCGGGGCTGCCGTCGTCGGCGCAGCAGTTGTCGGACCGGCCGTGGTAGGCGCAGCAGTAGTTGGAGCGGCCGGGGTCGTTTCATTGGCTCCAGCGGTCGCCGAAGCTTCGTTGGTACTGCTCCGGTTTACAGACGATGTCTGACGAGCCGTTGTTGGCGAAGCCGTGCTCGTGGTGCGCACCGTGGAGTCGACGCTTTCTTCTGGCCTACCGATCAGTCCGTCTATCTCCTGGTCCGCCGAGCCTTCGGTCGCTTCGACGCCACTGGCCGCGGTCTGGGTCGAGTCTCCAGAACCGACGATCGCAACACCGATTGCTACAGCACCGGCACCAAGCCCCAGGAGCAGCAAGAGCGACGGCACGAGCACCCGCTTTCGTCTCCACGGTGATCGTCGGTCATCTACGGCATAGGACTGCGAGTAGCGCAGTTCACTGGTTGCAGGCGCCTGCGCTGTGCCGGCGTGACTGGCAACACCGGCAGCCCCTGAGAAGAGATCCGATGGTCCAGGCAACGGGGCTGTCGGAGTAGGCGCTGGCCGAACAGGAGCAGGTGGGGCTTGCTTGGTGTTGTGGGTCCACTGAATGCCGTCCCACCATCGTTTGCCGCCGGGGCTCAACGGATCGTCGTACCAGCCCGCAGGTGCTTGCGCCGCTGCCATAAGAAACTCCTCGACTTTGTGTCAGCGAGAGACTCTAGCGAACGGAAAACAGTTACGGACTGATCGTGTTGATGATTACCTAGCTGCCTCAGCCAAGGTTCTAGCGGCTCTGGTAATAGGCGCGCAGCACGTCGGCCGCCAGCTTCGGTTCGCCCTCTTCGGAGAAGAGACCCTTGCGGTTGTAGCCGTCCTGGATCCCGGGCAGTACCCGTAGCGGGGTTCGAAAATCCTTCAGGATCCAGGGCGACATACCGGCGCACCGCGACTGTTTGTCGATCATCGCGATCTGGGCCCGGTAGACCGCGGCCTGGAACTCTTCGGTCCAGACTTCGTTCTCGCCACCATGGTGTCCGGCCTTGGCCCCGGCACCCAGTTCGCTGAAGATGATCGGCTTGTCGAACGCAGTGCTGAACTCGATGTCGGGGATGTCATCACGGTCGCCGTAGTACCAACCCAGATACTGGTTGATCGCAACGACATCGATGACCTCGCCAAGCGGATCGGTGACGTGTACCACTGGATCGGCCGACGGCAGGGTCAGCAGCGCTGCGGTGGTGAGCCGCGTCGGATCCAAGTCGCGGGTGCGGTCGACAAGGGAGGCGAGGAACGTGGTGCGCTCGTCGCCGGGCAGCGTCTCGTTTGCCACCGACCATAGGATCACCCCAGCTCGGCTGCGATCTCGAACGACGAGTTCATTGGTCTGGTCGAGCGCGTTAGCCAGCACCGCAGCGTCGTCGAAGGCGATCCCCCAGTAAACGGGCAACTCGCACCATATGAGCAGGCCTCGACGGTCGGCTTCACGAACGATGTGCTCGTCGTGTTGGTAGTGAGCGAGTCTCACAAAGTTTGCGCCGAGATCCTGGGCCCAGTCCAACAGGGTTGCCGCTTCGGTTGGGCCATGAGAACGGGTGCCGCCACTCGGACCCTCGCCGTGCAGCGAAATGCCCTTGAGCCAAACCGGCTGATCGTTGACCAGGATCTGCGTGCCATCGACCCGCACGGTACGGAAGCCGATCTGGTCCTCGATCACATCGTCGCCACAGGTCCAACGCACGGTGTGCAGCACCGGAGCACCCGGTTGCCAACGTTCGAGATCGGCAGGTGGTTCGATGGAGACCGACCCATCAGCCTCAACGACGGCTTCGATCCCGAGATCGGGCAGGGCCAGGGTGACGGTTGGCATGTCTCCGCCATCCCCGATCCCGGCGTCAACGGTTACGCCGCCGACGAGCACGCCGCTTGGGTCCATAGTGAGCCAGGCATCGCGCATGAAGGTCGGCGGGGTGGACACCAGGCTGACCGAGCGGGTTATGCCACCGAAGTTCCACCAGTCGGTCCGCATCGCCGGGATGCGATCCGGCTCGCGTCGATTGTTGACCTGCACGATTAGCGTGTGTTCGCCCGGGCCGACCTTGCCCGTAACCTCGACGGCGAACGGCCCAAAACCACCGACATGGGTGGCCAACTCCTCTCCGTCGAGAAACACCCGGGCGGTGTGGTTAGCGGCGCCAAAGTGCAGAAAATGGCGTTGGCTTTCCGACTCAGCCGCGGCGGTGCCGTCAAACTTCGTTCGATACCAGACCGTGCCCTCGTAGTAGTGCAACTGATCGTGCTGAGTATTCCAGTCACCGGGGACCTGCAGCTCAAGCGAGTTGGCAAAGTCATACTCGACTCGATCACCGGGGTCACGGGGTGCAAAGTCACGGAACCACCCTCGGTCATTGCGGGTGCCCAAAATGGAAACGTAACCGGTGTCGTACGGATCGACGATCGCTCGCCAGGTGCCGTCGAGGCTGCGACTGGTCCGCATCAGCACATTGCCCAACCCAACCGTGCCTGCAGAAGCCGAAGGGTTGGTGAGTTCGTTTCGCATGTATCCAGTTGACCTCATCGCAGCGACACAACTCAAGTCCCAAAACCAGCTGTCCCTCGTAACCTACGGAACGTGCCAAACGAACCACGAAAGATGGTGACCTGCGCCGGTGGGCTGAACGTCGACCGGATCCTGCGGCTGCACAACGCGGCCCGTCTTGGGACTTCCAACCCCGGTGCAGCCAGCACCTCCCCCGGCGGGGTAGCACGCAACATCGCCGATCGCCTGGCTCGGTCCGGCGTTGCCACCGCGCTGTTTGGCGCCATCGGTGACGATGCCGACGGCCGTTCGTTGATCGAGCATGCGACCAGCCTGGGGATCGACGTCGACGCAGTTGTGTCTGTCGATAAGCCGACGGGCACCTACAGCGCGGTGATCGACCCCGACGGCAGCCTGGTTATCGGTGTCTCCGATATGGCCGCGACCGAGGCGCTGAGGGTTGAACATCTGGCGGCGGTCGAGTCAAAGATCGCCAACTCTGGTTGGCTGATCATCGATGCTAATCTCCCAACCGAGCTCATCGCCGCGCTGGCTGAGATGGCCGCCACTCATGGTTGTAAGGTGGCAGCAAACACAGTCTCTGTGGCCAAGGCTGGGCGCATCAAAGGGCCAGCAATCGACCTGGTGTTCTGTTCCCTCGATGAGGCCGAGGCCCTAAGCGGCGACTCGTTTTCAAACCACTCCCCTCAGGACCGTGACCGATGCCGGGCTGCCATGTCGGCTAGTGGCGTTCCGTCGGCGGTCGTTACCATTGGCGCTGATGGCGCCTGGTTCTTCGACGTCGACCACTGCGGCTCGGTGGATGCGGTCCCAACCGACGCCACAGACACGACCGGGGCCGGCGATGCCCTGGTCGGCGAAACGGTACGCAGCCTGCTTGGCGGCGCCGATCTTCAAACCGCGGTTAGCAACGGTGTCACCATTTCGGCCGAGGTCATCCGACACGTTGGCGCAGCTCCAGCTCAAACATCATCGAGAGTGATCACATGAATAGCGATAGTTCAATCTTCGTTCCCTCAGACAACGTGGCCGACGCCCTAGCGCAGCACCGCCCGGTGGTGGCCTTGGAGTCGACCATCATCGCCCACGGCATGCCGTACCCGGCCAACGTCGAAACCGCCCGTCGCCTTGAAGCGACGATCATCGAGCGCGGGGCCACGCCAGCCACCATCGCGGTCATCGACGGGGCGGTCAGGATCGGGCTCACCGATTCTGAACTGGAACGACTGGGCAGCGCCGATCATGTCGAGAAGGTCAGCAATCGCGACCTGGGGGCGATCTTGGCCGGAGGCGGGCTTGGGGCAACAACGGTTGCTACCACGATGCATGCCGCGGCGCAGGTTGGTATCCGGGTCTTCGGCACCGGCGGGATCGGTGGCGTGCATCGAGATGTGTACGACAGCCACGACGTGTCGGCCGACCTCACGGCGCTGTCGAACACACCGGTTGCGGTTGTATGCGCCGGAGTGAAGTCGATCCTCGATATCGGCCGCACACTTGAGGCACTTGAAACCCTGGGGGTTCCGGTGTTCGGGTATCGCACCGATGATTTCCCGGCGTTCTACCTTCGCTCAAGCGGCTTCCCGGCCCCTCATCGCCTCGATGACGCCGCAACCATCGCTCAGGCGCTCGACAACCACTGGCGGGCCGGGCTGCGAGCCGGTGCGGTTATCGCCAACCCGATCGGCGAGGAACACGAGGCCGATCGGGAGATCATCGAAGCGGCCATCGAGGCCGGGCTAGCCGATGCCAAGGCGGCAGGCATCGTCGGCAAAGAAACCACGCCGTTCCTATTGGCCAACATCGCCAAGGCCACCGATGGCCACAGCCTCGAATCGAACATTGCCCTAGCGGTCAACAATGCGGCGCTGGCCGCCGACATCGCTACCGCTCTGGCGGCCTAACCCTCCGGCTCGATGTCGACCTCGACCACCAGCGAACCGGCGGCGATGTCGAACAGCAGCTCATCGGCCCGACTGCGCAGCGCTCTGTCGAGTTCAAACTCCGGGTTGAACTCGAGCAGCATGCCACCGTTGCCCAGGGTTAGCGGGAAGGTTCCGCCGCTGGTGGAGTTGGCGTCGATTTCAGCCATGATCTCGCGCAGCGCAACCTCAAAGTGATACACCTGGGCCGCCACGATCTTGTCCGGGGCTAGTTCGCTGGGGTTGGTCTGATTGGCAAACCAAGTCAGGTCCCGCTTGTCGGCAACATCGATGGGGCCGACCACCAGCTCCGCTGTCCCGGTCAGCACGTCAGCACCGGCGTCGGCAAAGCCCTCAGCGAGGACCGTGGCGGCCTCGACGTCGAAGAACGAACCGACGTAGTCGACGAGGACTTCAGCCCCCTGAGCCTCGGCGCCGGCCTTGAAGCCATCTACGTAGCGCTGCGGTTCAGGCACCTTGATGGGGCCGACGATGCCGATCGTCCCGCTGTCGGACAGGCTGGCCGCGATGTCGCCCATCACGTACGCCCCCTGTTCGGCGAACACCACATATACGAACACGTTCGGCAGGCTGGTCTCGTAACCGTCTGGGCCCGACACGAACACGACGTCTGGGAATTCCAGCGCCAGGTCTTCAACGATGGGCAGAAACTCGGCGCCGTGCAGGATGACCACGTTGTGGCCGTCGGCTACGTACTGGCGAGCCTGCTGGCGACCCTCCTCGGGGTCGAACATGTTGTCGGTGATCGTCACGCTCAGGCCGCCCCGCTCCTCGCCGAGCACGCTGAGTGCATCGACGAGGCTCTGGGAGAAGGCCAGGTCATCACGCGGGCTTGGCACGATGATGCCGACATTTAGCGGCAGGACCGCCGGAGGGGTGGTTGACGCGGCGACGACTTCGAACTCGACCCGGCGCTCCAGGTAGCCGATGTCCCTCAGACCGCTGGCTTCCGATTCGCCTCGGGCGTCGGTCTGGATCAGGCCAGGCGCTACCCCTTTGCCAACGAGGAATGCACGAACCGAGTCGGCTCGCTCCAGGCTCAGCGCTCGGTTGCTCTCGGCTGAACCACTTTCGTCGGTATAGCCGATCGCCACGACGGCGATTCCCGGATTGGCCAGCAGAAGCTCAGCCACATCATCGAGGGTTTCGGTGTGCCAGCTGTCGATGTCGGAAACGCCCGGGGCAAAGATGATGGGCGTTGCCGCCACGGTTCGATGCAGCGAAACCTGAAGCCGCTGCAGCGGATCGGCAGGCATGGCCGGCACCGAAGCAACCGGCTCCTCGGTTTCTTCCGTGTCACCGGTGCTAGGGTCACCGGTTTCAGAATCGGCCCCATCGACCGAACCGACAGTCAGACCGTCGGTGTTGATCGACATGCCGTCGGCCACCGAGGACGATGCGTCGACAATCGCTGCTATGTCGTTCTGGTTCTCAACGGCTCCGGAGAGGTAGATGACGCCGTCGCGTTCGGTGGCCTCGACTCCGTCGTAGCCGATGCCCCGAGCCACGGACGTGACCTCCTCGGCCAAGCTCGGAGCGGCGCTGGAACCGAGCTCTGATTCCTGCGCAACCTCAACACCATCGCTAGCAGCTGCGTCGCTACCGGATCCGTCGTCGCCGGACCGTTGCGCCAACAGGTACCCAGCGGCACCACAAGCCAGTAGGGCCACAGCTGCCAGTACGAAGAACAGTGGGTTGATGCCTCCGCGGCCTTCTTGCGAGGCCACCTCAGCGCGCGGTAGCGGGTTCTGAGCCGCAGGACGTTGATTCAAGATGGGGTCGGGAGATGGCTGGCCGGGGTTCGTCTGCCCTGCGCTTGCCTGACCGGCGCTCGGCGAACCGCTGCCGGCAGACGGCTCACCTTTACCTGCGACCGTGACCATGCCCCACTGAGGAAGGTCTGGTTTCGACCCGGCCTTTGGAGCCTTCCCGGCCCGACCTCTTCCCACTTGCGCCGAGCCTTCGGGTTGGCCGGGGCGATTTTCTGGTCCATCTGACATTCTTCGGTCCTCACGACATTGGAAGTCTCGTACGCAAACCTGATTGCTGCTGGAGCGCGCCCAACTATCACGAGCAACCGACCCACACAGCCGCCAGACCATACCAGCTATAACGATGGCCATGGATATTACCAAGTGGTAAATGTCACAAGTGATATACGAGCGTTGAAAACAACGTCGCCATGTAAAGATGAAATGGTGAGAAAGACAGTTCGTGAACTGGTGGCCAACATCGAGCCGCTCGACAGCCAAGAAGCAGAGCATCGAGCAGACGTATTGGCCTGGATCGACAGCGGCGTCGAGATCTTTCGAGCGGTAAAACCCGCGACACCACCAAAGCATCTTGTGTCTTACTGCGTACTGGTCGACAGCAACACTGAGCGGGCGTTGTTGGTAGACCACCGTGACGCAGAACTATGGCTTCCGGCTGGCGGCCACGTGGAACAAAACGAGCATCCAGCCGCAACCGCCAGACGGGAAACCCTGGAGGAGCTCCAGATCGCGCCCAACTTCCTTCCCGAGGTCGGAGACGTGCCCCTGTTCGTCACCGTGACCGAGACCGTCGGTCAATCGCAGAGGCACACCGACGTGAGCCTTTGGTTCGTTTTTGGCGGCTCGGAGGCCGACACCATCGTGCCAGACGAAAGAGAGTTCGCCGCCACAGGGTGGTGGTCATTCGAGGACGTTAAGCACGGCGGAGGCGCCCAGTTCGATCCGCATCTGCCTCGGTTTGTCGACAAGCTTCGGCAACGTCTGGTCTCGAACGAGGCCACGTTGCCGACCACCACGCTTGGGAACTAGCTTTCGGTCGTGGAGCAGATTTGTGACGACCTCGAAGCTGAAACTGCGGCGCTGACCACCGTCGTTGGTGACTTGACCGAGGAGCAGTGGCGGGCCCCAACGGTCGCTGAAGGGTGGGATAGCCATGAGACGATCCTTCATCTTGGTGCCGCCGACCTTTTCGCTCATCTCACGTTGACCGACCCGCCATCGTTTGCCGCCGCCCACGGCCGCGTGTCGAGCGGCGAGATTTCGCTCAACGAGTTGGTCGGTCCCGAAGTACAAGCCCTCCCCGGTCGCGACCTGTGGCGTTGGTTCCTCGACGGACGAACGGCGATGACCGATGCGTTACGCAAGCTCGGCCCGAAGGACCGCGTCGCCTGGATCGGACCGGAGATTGGGGCACGGTCGATGGCGACCGGTCGGTTGATGGAGACATGGACCCACTCCCACGATCTGGCCGACACGTTCGGGGTCGACTATCCCCAAACCGGCCGGCTGCGCAACATCGCCCATCTCGGTTTCGTTACCCGCGACTTCAGCTACGTAAACAAAGGTCTGACGCCGCCCACCAAAGCGGTCCGCGTCGAGCTCACCGCCCCGGACGGAGAGCTTTGGGCCTGGGGGCCCGAGGATGCAACAGATCGAGTCAGCGGGACCGCCTATGAGTTCTGCATCGTCCTGACTCGCCGTCGGCCGCTGGCCGACTCGGCAGTCCAGACCGAAGGCCCGCTGGCCAGCGAATGGATGGAAATCGCCCAACCCTGGATCGAACCACCACGGATCAGCGATCGGGCATAACCAGCAATCTGAAACGGGGGAACGATCATGCGCCTACGCAAGCCGCGAATCGAGGCGGTAACTCGCGAGCGGCTAGACGAGCTACGACAGGAACTGTTCGGAGAGGAATCCAATCTCGGCCAGCGGGTACTCAACGTCACCCGCCTCTGGGGAGTTCACCCGGCGCTGATGAAGGCCCAACGTGGCCTCCAGACCCATGTCTTCAACTCGACGCTCGACCCGCGACTGCGGGAGTTGGCAATTCTGCGAATCGGCTGGCGTTGCGATTCGGGCTACGAGCTGGCCCAGCACGCGGTCTTCGGGATGCGGGCCGGCCTCGACGTCGGCGACCTGGAGCGGGTGACGATGGGCCCAGACGAACCTGGGTGGACGCCGCTGGAGTCGGCGGTGATCCGTGCGGTGGACGAAATGTTCGAGGACGCATTCGTCACCACCTCAACCTGGGAGCAGTTGAGCGAAGAACTCAGCGATCAGCAGGTGATAGATCTGCTGTCGGTCGTTGGCCGCTACTGGACCGTCTCGGTGGTACTCAATTCGACGGGAGTACAGCTCGAAGAAGACACCAAGCCGTTCTCCGAGTACCTAACCGCATGATCGCTGAACCAGCGGTTTGATCTACTGAGGCCGAGCCAAGATACCGGCTCAGTTCCTAACGGCTGCTCGATCGATCGCCGCTACCTTTTCCCGCACAAGCGGGATCAACTCTTGGCCGTATAGCTCGGCGTCGGGAAGCGGGTCGTAGCCGCGGATGAGAAGGCTGGTGGCACCAAGTTCGTAGTAGCGGACCAGTGCTTCGGCCACGGTCTCCGGTGATCCGACAAGGGCGGTGGAGTTGCCCGGTGCTCCAGTCGCCACCGCCAGCTTGGTCCAGAGGCAGGAATCGTGTAGCTCCCCTGCTTCGGCTGCGGCCAGCAGCCGCTGGGCACCTATGTTCTTCGGCTGCCTGGGAGCCCGGCCACCGCTACGGTCCTCGATCTGAGCGAGGATGTCGTGGGCTCGCTCCCATGCCAGATCGTCGGTGGGGGCGACGATCGGCCGAGTCGACAGCGAGAAGGTGGGCGTGCGACCGTGAACGGCCGCGGCGGCTCGAACCCGGTCCATGAACTGTTTCGTCTCGGCCAGGGGTTCGCCCCAAAGCATAAAGACGTCAACATGAGGGGCCAGCGAGGCGATGGCCGCATCGGAACCGCCGCCGCCGTAAATCGGAATGTGAGGCTCCTGGTAACAACGAATATCGGCGTGGGCCTGGTCGATGTCATAGAACTCGCCGTGGTGATCGAACGGGCCTTCGGCGGTCCATGTTTGGCGAAGAATCGTGGCGTACTCGTCGGATCGGCGATAGCGGCCACCGTGGTCAACGTAGTCGCCGTCCTTCGCCTGATCGGTATCGCTGCCGCCGGCGATGAGGTGCACGGCCAAGCGTCCCTGACAGAGTTGATCGAACGTCGCCAGCTTGCGGGCTGCCACCGTCGGGGCGACAAAGCCAGGCCGGTGAGCCAGGAGAAACTGCAGCCGTTCGGTCGATGCGGCAGCCTGGGCGCCAACCATAAAACCGTCGGGGGCGTTCGAGAAGTAGCCGATCAAAACCCGATCGAAGTCGGCTTCTTCATGGATGCGGGCCGTTTCGGACACCACGTCACCGCTGAAGATAGGCCCGACCGGGCGTACGATTTCCGACGCCACCCGTGGGGCTATCCAACCGATCATCTCAACAGGCATCTCGAACCCTGCGCTGATTTTCTGTTGTGGTCTTCACCGGCGATCCCCCTTCGAACCCTGCAAATTCTCCACCACCCAACCGCTCGCTGCGAATCGCGGCAGCCGTCGAGCTGCAAGACGCGCTCGGTCGGTCGGGTTAGCGAGGTTAGTGGTCGACCAGGTCTGCCCGTAACTGCCTGGCCTGGGACTCCGCCAGATCAGGGTTCGAGGCGGTAACGGTGACATGCCCCATCTTGCGGCCAGGTCGAGGCTCGGACTTCCCATACAGATGAAGCGTCGCCGCCGGGTCATCGAGCACCCGAGCCCACAGCGGCTCGGTGGGTTCCCCCACCGGTTGATCGGAGAACCAGAGGTCGCCGAGCAGGTTGACCATGGCCACGGCGGGGGCGGTCATCGAGGTGTCGGCCAGTCCAGCGCCACAGACGGCTCTGATCTGCTGCTCGAATTGACTGGTAACGCTGGCGTCAAGCGTCCAGTGACCGCTGTTGTGTGGCCGGGGGGCAAGCTCGTTTATCAGGATCTGGTCTTCGCCGTTCTCGTCGGCGACGATGAACATCTCCACTGCCAGCACGCCCACGTAGTCCATCGCTTCGGCGATCGATATCGCCAGGGCAGTCGCTCGGTCGGCCAGCGCCGGATCAACCCTGGCTGGCACAACCGATACGTCGAGGATGCCGTCGACGTGCAAGTTCTCAGCCACTGGCCAGGTCTCCACTCGGGTGTCGGCGGTGCGGGCAACAAGAACGCTCAGCTCGCAGCGGAGATCGAGCAGCGACTCAGCGACGCAACGCACGCCCAGATCGGTGACCGCGGCCTGCAGCTCCGACAGGTTGCCGACTCGGCGTTGGCCCTTACCGTCGTACCCGAGGCGGGCGGTCTTGACCACTGCCCCACCGGCAACGATTTCGGCTATGCCCCAGTCGCCAGATTGCCGACCGAGGCTGGTCGACGACGCGGTAGCCCACTGGGGGTCCGACCCGTCGATGGCGGCGAATGGGCCGACCGGAAAGCCGTTGTCGACCAGGAACGATTTCTCTCTGATGCGATCCTGGGCGATCGCTACCGACGCAGGCCCGGGCGCTACAGACGTGGCGGCTGCCAAGGTGGCCAGCGCTTCGGCAGGCGGATTTTCGAACTCGGTTGTGATCACATCGCACTGGTTCGACAGCTGCTCAAGGGCCGCAGGGTCGTCGTATGCAGCGACGATGTGATGGTTAGCATGGACCGCAGCAGGGGCCGACGGATCGGGGTCGAGCACGATGCTGCGATAACCCATCGAGCCCGCGGCCATCAGGGCGTACTTGCCCAGTTGGCCGCCACCGAGCATGCCGATGATGGCGGGAGGAACGATCGGACCGGTCACGACGGTTCTGGTGGTAACACCGATGAAGCAGCTTTGTCCCGCAGCGCAGCCCTGTACTCGAGCAGCCGCTGCCGTAGCTCTTCGTCGCCGCTGGCCAGCATCGACACGGCGAACAGCGCGGCGTTGGTCGCTCCGGCCTCGCCGATGGCGAACGTGGCGGTCGGGATGCCGCCCGGCATCTGAACGATCGAGTAGAGCGAATCCTGGCCGGAAAGGTGACGAGACGCCACCGGCACGCCGAGCACAGGGACGATAGTTTTCGCCGCCAGCATGCCGGGAAGGTGGGCTGCGCCGCCCGCCCCGGCGATGATGGCCCGCAGGCCTCGTCCGGCGGCGGCCTCGGCGTAGGCGAACATGTCATCGGGCATGCGGTGGGCGCTGACCACCTTCGCTTCATGCCCTACGCCGAAGTCGGTCAGAATCTCGACCGCTTTCACCATCGTCGGCCAGTCGCTCGACGATCCCATGACCACTCCGACCGACAGCTGTTCTGAATTCACGGTTCGATCATAGAACGTCAGCTACTGGTTGGATTGGCGATCGGCCAGCGGATGGTGAAGGTGGTGCCATCGGACGGACCGGTGACCACCTCAATCGAGCCATTGTGCTTGTCGACCGACGTGCGGACATGGGCCAAACCCAATCCGCTGCCCCGCTCGCGATCCGATGTCTTGAAAGGCTGGTAGAGCTTCTCCTGTATCCATGGCGGAATCCCCGGTCCGTCATCGGCGACCTCGATCTGCAACCAGTGATTTCCATCCTGGCTCGCAGTTACCTCGACGGTCCCGGTCGGCTTGTCATGGTGTTTGCAGGCGTTGTCGACCAGGTTGCGGACACAGGTGCCGAGGGGCGTTGCAGCTACCGACACCGGCGAAGACACATCGGAGTGCACCACAATCCGGCAGTGGCCATGATCGGTGTTGGCGACGGCGTCGCCGATCAGTTCTTCGATGTCGACAACATCCAACTTGGTCTCGGCTAAGTCGGCTGCGGCGTAGCGCAACATGTCGACCAACAGCTGGTCGAGTTGGCCGGTCCGCTCCATGACGGTGTCGAACAATCGGCGAGCGTCGCCTGAAAACTCCGCACCGTGCTGGTCGACCATGACATCGAGCAGAGAGCTGATGGCCCGCAGCGGTGAGCGCAGGTCGTGCGAAGCCATGTAGGCGAACTCTCGTAGTCGCTCATTGGACTTCGACAACCGGGCCACCTGGAGCAGCGCATCTTCCGACATGTCGATGTGAGCGCCATATTTGCGAATGGGGGCTCCATCGCGACCTTCGGTCGTGCTGCGAGATCGAATGCTGCGGTAGCTGCCGTCGGTGTGGCGGACCCGGAAAAGAAACTCGTTAACCTCCCCAAACGGGTAGGACGGTGTCGGGCGGTCAAGCGTGGAAATCCGGTCGTCTGGGTGGAGTCGCGAGGCGAACTCCGGCCAGGTGAACTCCTCGGCCTTGACGCCATAGAGCATGGCGAGCTCATCGGAGACCCACAGCTGGTTGAGCTCGAAATCGTATTCCCAGATGCCGACCTTGGCCGCCCGTCCAACCAGGCTGATCCGCTCGCGCAGCCGCTCCAGCTGCGTTTCAGCGCTGACACCGCTAGAAAAGCCCTGCGCTGGGGCGGTCTTGGACAGGCTCTCCACCGCCTTAACTTATATTGTGATGCGATTCGAAGGTCGGATGGCAGGTCTCCAACCGTTCCTCTCAATCGTGCACCCAAACCGGCGGCGGGTAGGTCAACTCACTGAAAACAGGCTTTTCGGCGCTTGTTCGTGGGCGATTTATCTAGAATTTCAGAAATCTATCTGATCGGCGGATTTGGTATGACAGCACAACGGTTCCCGTTGAGGGCGGGCGCCACTTGGGCGCGGGTTGCCCGAGTAGTTTTAGTGGCAGCGGTGGCATCGGTTGTGTTGCTCGGCGCCCAGCCTGCGTCGGCGGCGCCCAGCGACGTCGTAATCAGCGAGCTGATGTACAACCCAGCTGACGAGGCTCCGGTCGAGTTCCTGGAAGTTGCCAATCGAGGGGAAACCCCAGAAGACATCTCCGGTTGGTGTCTGGCTACCGGCATCTCGTTCTGCTTCCCAGCTGACACCGTGATCGAGCCGGGGCAACACCTAGTGGTCACCGATGAGCTTGCGGCGTTCCCCGATGTTTACGGGGCGACGGTCGTGCCGGTCGGTGAGTACAGCGGCGGCCTGAGCAACGGCGGCGAAACCGTCGAGCTGCTCGACGACGGCGGTGCGTTGATCGACATAGTCGACTACGACGATGCCAGCCCATGGCCCGCAGCGCCCGACGGCAACGGTCCGAGTCTCGAGCTCGTCGACCTCTCGAGTGATAACAACCAGGCCGAAAGCTGGTTGACCTCCATCGCAGCTTCCGGCAACAGCGTCGGAGCGCCAAACTCGGTCACCGGCGTGGTGTTCCCCACCGTCGAGGACGTCACCGCCGACCCCTTCCGGCCCACCCCCAACCAACCGGTCACCGTGTCAGCCCGCCTCTCCGACAGTGCCTCGGCCACGTTGAGCTACGTCATCGACTGGCAAGCCGAACAGACCATCACCATGGCCGATGACGAGTCAAGTGTCGGCGGAGCAGACGACGGTGTCTGGTCGGCTGTCATCCCCGGTCAGCAGGCCGGCGATCTCATCCGCTACCGGGTAGACGTGACCAGCCCCGAGGGCATCGCTGCCGGCGCTCCCGACCCGACCGACACCATTAACTATCTAGGCGTCGTGGTGGTCGATGAATCGATCTCGACCAACCTGCCGCTGCTCGAATGGTTCATGGAAGATTCGGTCCATGACGACATCCTCGAAAACCATCGTTTCGACAATGTCACCGGCGAGGCGGTGATCTCCTACGACGGTGCGGTGATCGACAACGTCGAGATGCGCATCCGTGGCAACACCTCCCGGTTCGACAACAAGGTGAGCTGGAAGGTCGAGTTCCCCAAGGGTTACCTGTTCGACATGGGCGGACTGCTCGATGAACCGGTAGACGAATTCAACATGCAGCAAAGCCAGTACGTGAACGAGGAGCTGGGCTGGGGAACCGCAGATGCCGCGGGCCTGCTGTCGCTGCAGTATTTCAAGATGCGAACCCACCGCAATGGTGAGTTCTACAGCGTCGCCACCCACGGCGGCACCTACGACGGTCGCTGGCGAGACAACAACGGCCGAGACGAGTGGGCACTGTACAAAGCCGAACAGGAGCTCGGCCGAGCACATCCGAGCGAACAAGCCCTGATCGACAGTGGCGACTGGGACAAGAAGGAGGGCGACGACGATGACTGGGGAGACCTCCACGAGCTGACAGCCATCCTCAACTCACCGCCAAACCAGTCCCAGGAAGACTGGATGTGGGAGAACCTCAACGTCTCCCAGTTTGTGAACTACGCCGCGGTGCTGAGCGTGCTGCGACACAGCGATTCCGGCTGGTACAACTACTACGTCACCCGAGACAGCCCAGACACCGGCCGGTGGGAGATGATGCTCTGGGATATGGACACCATGTTCCGGACCGAAGCGGTCGACTCAAACGCCGACTTCGTAGTCCCGGGCGACAACGGGCAACGGTTCCTGCGAGCGCTCACCAATCATCCAGAGTTTCGGCAGATGTATTTCCGCCGAGTGCGTACCCTGATCGACCGGTTCCTCCAGCCGAACGACTACGAAGAACGGGCCGATGGCCTGCTCGACACCTACCTGGCGGAGTATGAACTCGACTATGCGATTTGGGGCGGGGAAACACTTGAGCAGGAGAGAGGGCGTCTCTTCCAAGGCATCACCGAACGCCGAGCCGACATCGCGGAGAACCTAGCTCCCGAGGGCTCATGGGGCTTTCCTCCATCGGCCAGCGGCCAGACTCCGATCGAGATTGCCGCGGTGAATCACGCTCCGGCAGAGGGCGACAACGCCGAGTTCATCGAGCTTCGCAATACCTCGTCGACCGAATCCATCGATCTCTCGGCCTGGCAGATCGATGGTGCGGTCACCGCAACCATCGCCTCGGGCACGGTGCTGGTTCCCAACGGCCAGCTGTATCTGGTAGCCGACGACAACACGTTCCGCTCGATCAATGGTGCAACCAGTTACGTGGCCGATGAGTTCGACGGCTCGTTGCCGGACGCCGGCGGATCGCTTCTCCTCCTGGCCTCCGATGGCTCCACCGTAGATTCGGTCAACTTCCCGATCGACAGTGCCGACTCGGCGATCAGTGGTGCCGTCACAAACGGCGACGGTTCAGCAGCCGAAGGCGTTGCGGTCGATCTGTTCCTGCAGAACGAACGTGGAGGGCGGGGCCAGTTCCTAGACTCGGCCCGCACCAACGCTTCCGGCCAATACACCTTCTCTGTAAACCCCGGCTGCCATGTGCTGACCTTCACCGCCCCTGAGGGCCAGACCTTCGACGGCAGCCAGTGGTTCCAACCTTCAATCTGCGTCGAGCCAGGCGAGACCGCAGTGATCGACGCGGCGCTCGACGGCGCAGCGGTCGAGTCAGCGATAACCGGCACGGTCAACGCAGCGAACGGTTCCGGTGTTGAAGGGGTACAGATCGATCTGTTCCAGGCGGCCGCCGACGGCTCACGAGGCACCTACCTCCGCACCGCCACCACCGACAGCGAAGGCAACTACTCCTTCACCGTCGAACCGGCCTGCCACGTGCTGACCTTCACCGCCCCAGAAGGACAGAGCTTCGACGGTCGGCGCTGGTTCCAACCTTCGACCTGCGTCGAGCCCGGCCAAACAGTGGTAATCGACGCGGCGCTCGATTAGCTAGGGGTCAGACCTGGAGATCCTGGTCTGGCTCCATCTTCTGATAGAGGTGCACCGGTTCGACCTTGGCCGCTTTTCTCTGGCGGGCGAACAGGTTGAGCACCTCGACAAAGATCGAGAACGCCATCGCCGCATAGACGTAGCCCTTGGGGATCTTCTGCCCCATTCCCTCGGCGATCAACGTCATACCGATTAGCAGCAGGAACGACAGGGCCAGCATCTTCACCGACGGATGCTCATTCACAAATCGATAGATCGGGCCGGATGCCCCGAGCATCACGACGATCGAGAAGAGCACAGCGATCACCATCACTGGCACGTATTCGGTCATACCGACCGCGGTGATGACCGAGTCGATCGAGAACACCAGATCGAGAAGCATCACCTGCCCGATGACAGAGGCAAACGTGACCGCTTTTCCTGTCGTGCCCTGGTCGTCTTCGCCTTCGAGCTTGTGGTGAATCTCTTTTGTGGCTTTGTAGATCAGGAAGAACCCACCGGCTAGAAGGATCAGATCCTTCCCGCTGAACCCGCGGCCGAACAGCGAAAACAGCTCCGACTTGAGGGTGATGATCCAACCCACCGCCAGAAGGAAAAGGATTCGCATTCCCCCGGCGGCCAGAATCCCGGTGCGCCGGGCCTTGTCCTGTTCCTCCTCGGGAAGCTTCGAAGCGAGGATCGAGATGAACACGACGTTGTCAACGCCGAGCACGATCTCCAGGGTCAGGAGTGCAGCTAAGGCACTCCATGCAGCAGGGTCTGATAGCCATTCCACGTCTGGCAGATTATCTGCAGCCTTAGCGGCAAGTCATATCACATACCGGTCAGCTCGA
This sequence comes from Acidimicrobiales bacterium, assembly GCA_050633745.1. Classification (GTDB taxonomy): domain Bacteria; phylum Actinomycetota; class Acidimicrobiia; order Acidimicrobiales; family SZUA-35; genus JAHELU01. The sequence continues at coordinate 9,949 of JBOEHD010000211.1, read as the reverse complement.
CTGATGCTCTTGGTAGAGCTCTGGCGGCCAGTAGCGGACCGGTTCGACGTTGTCGGTTTGGATTAGCTCAGACTTGATCCGGTCGTAGTCGTAACAGTTGAGCTCGTACTGATTCCCCCACGGGTCGATGAGATCGAACGCCCAGCACATGTCGAAGTCGACGACATCGTTTGGGGTCAGTGGATTGCCTTTCGGGTTGGCGATAGCCCCCGGCAACGCACGGGCGAACTCCATGAAGGTTTCGGCGTCGACGCTGAAGGCGACCCCGGTCTTCTGCGGAATCATCGGCTGCCACTCGGTCGCCTCGAACAGAGCCAGCATCGTCTGGCCGCCATCGGCTGAGATTTGGAGCGGTCCACCATCGAAGCCGGTGGCCCAGAACTCGAATTCGTCGACGGGCTCGAATCCGAGATGCTCCGCATACCACTTGGCCGCTTCGGCCCGGTCAGGCACGCGAATGTGAACGTGGTCGAGCTTGCCCATACGAAACTTATGTCTGGCCATGGTCAAACCCTAGACGAACCTCGGATTGTCGGTTTCGCTCGGCGCTAAGGGTTGCGCGACTACCGCGACGATGCCGAGAACCAGGAGTAGGTTCCGACCCATCGGCGCGCTCGGTCAGCTGACACCGTTGCGATCGTCTTAGGTGGCCTATGACGAAGCGGGAACGAAGACCGGGAGGAGGATGTCGCTGTCGTCCGCCGCTTCAAAGGCCACGGTCAGAGCCATCCCGATGTGAACCTCAGCCGGATCGCAGTCGACGATGTTGCTGAACATGCGTGGTCCCTCGGTCAGCTCGACGATGGCAACGACCATGGGACATTGCTCCGCAAACACGGGGTGAGAGGGACGGTGGGCCACGGTGTAGGTGTAGACGGTGCCGGTCCCGGCGACGGGGCGCCAATCGAGATCTCCGGCTCCGCATTCGGGGCAGTGGGTACGGGGCGGGAACGGTCGATGCTCGCAGCTGGCGCAGAACTGCACCACCAGCTGTTCGTTGCGAGCGGCGTCCCAGTACGGCGTCGTGAGATCCGAAACCGGGGGAAGGATGCGGGCGCTCATCGTATCTCACTCATCGCTCAGCCCCGAAGACCAGACCGACCTGCTCGGCGATGATCCCGCCGTTGCCGTGGGCGTATGCCAGTTCAAGGTCGGGGATCTGCCGTTCGCCGCACCGCCCCTGGATCTGTCGCACCGCCTCGGTGACGTGGCTCATGCCTCCGGCCATCCCGGCTTGGCCAAACGACAACTGTCCGCCATGGGTGTTGAGCGGGAAGTCGCCTGCGTATGTGAGGTCGTGAGCTTCGACGAAAGCTCCGGCTTCGCCCCTGGCGCAGAATCCGGCCTCCTCCAAGGTCAGCAGGACCATGATCGTGTAGCAGTCGTAGAGCGAAGCGAGGCCAACATCTGCCGGTGTAACGCCAGCCTGGGTCAGCGCACCGCTGGCAGCGATGCCGACACCGGTGGCGTCCAGCGCTGGCCCCTGGGCCAGTGAGGAATGAGTCACCGACTCGCCTGCGCCGAGCAGCCACGCTGGTGGATGTTTGGCATCGCTGGCCCGATCTGCGGAAGTCACCAGCAATGCAGCGGCGCCAGCGGCGGGCATGACGATTTCAAGCATGTGAAGGGGCTCGCAGATTACCTCCGAGGCGAGCACGTCATCGATGGTCAGCGGCTGGTCGTGGAAGATCGCCGAGGGATTGGCGTTGGCATTGCGACGCTGATCGACCGCCACCTTCGCTCGCTGCTCATCTTCTAGGCCGTACTCGTGGGTGTACCGGTTGGCGATCATGGCGTAGCCGACGTTGGCCCCGATCATGCCGTATGGCATGTCGAACTCCGCTGCGGGAGAACGATCGCGTTTTGGCTGGATCGACCGAGGCGACCGAGGTTTACCCTTGGCCCCGTTGTTAGCTCCGTCTGGGCGTGGCTTTGGCGTCCGCCGCGGGGATGCTGTCAGGCACAAACAGGTGGTGCACATCCCGGCCTGGATGGCTGCCGCGGCCCGCCAGACCATGCCTGCGCCCGTCGCTCCGCCGAGGTCGACCACCTCGGCGAAGGTTGTGCTCAGACCGAGGTACTCCCCCACCGTTGCCGGAATGAAACCGGGAAGCCCACCGGCCGGGTGGACCAGCAGACCATCGACGTCGCTTCGGGCGATGCCAGCGTCTTCAAGCGCCTCGGTGGCGACCTCGCTGAACAGATCCAGCGCGGTGGCGTTGCCGCTATAGCGTTGCGGTGGTCGCTCGGCGACGCCAACCACCGCAGCCGCACCCTTGAGCGACATCAGCTCCCGCCGGTGACCTGGTAGCGAGCCGGTATGTCGAGTTTCCAGAAACGGGCCGCGTTCAGACCGAGCACCTTGGCCCGCTGATCGTCGGTGAGGTCGCTCATCGTGCGCTCGATAGCCGATGCCGAATGAGGCCAAGTTCCCTCATGGTGGGGGTAGTCGTTTGCCCAGAGATAGCTGTCGATCAGGTCGTGGGAGGCGCCGAGGGCCAGCCCGGAGGTGTCTTCGCCGAAGGAGGCGAAACACTGGCGACGGTAGTAGAAGCTCGGTGGCTCCTTGAGCTCGGGGGCCACCCACATCCGGTGTTTATAGAAGGCCTCGTCCATAGCTTCGAGAAGCCACGACACCCAACCGATACCCGCTTCGATCGTGGCGAAGCGCAGATTCGGGTGACGTTCAAGCACCCCGGATGCCACCAAGTTGGCCACCGGCTCCTGGCTAGCGGCGCAGCAGTGAACGGCGTAGTTAATCACCGCGCCGCCGGGCCCCGACGCAGCACGAGGGTCACGTCCGGTCGAGACGTGGATGGTCATCGGCAGATCGGCGTCTGCCAGCGCTGACCACAGTGGCTCGAACTCGGGCTGGTTGTAGTTGCGCTGGTCCATGCCGGTTGGGCCGTATTCGGGTTTGGCCGGGATGCTGACCCCTCGAAAACCGAGGTTGGCCACCCGCTCGACTTCGGCCACCGCCGCGGCGACATCGGCCGTCGGGATCTGAGCCATGGGCAGAATACGATCCTGGTGGTCTCCGAACGCTTCATGAGCCCAGTCGTTCCAGGCCTGGCACATGGCCATGGAGAAACCCGGGTCCTTGGTCCCGAAGGCAAGCAGGCCCTTGTTTCCGAACACGACCTCCATGTCGACACCGTCGCGGTCCTGATCGGCTAGGCGTTCTTCGACTGTCCGGCCGGTCTTGTTCCGTTCGATGTCTTCGGGGCCCCAGTTGGTGGCATCTTCTTTGATCTTCCAGGGCCGGTTGCCCTCGNNATGTAGGCCTGCCCGTCGACGATCTTCAGCCGCGGCAAACGATCGCGATACTCAGGCGCGATCCTGGACTTAACCCAGTCCTTTGGTTCGTTGGCGTGGCAGTCGGCGGAGACGATGAAGTACTTGTTCGGGTCGTCCGGCCTCGCGGTGCGGGTCCAGCCCTGCACGCCTGGTGTTTCGAGTCGCCTGCCCATGGTCGTTTCAACGGATGGCACGACCCCTCCTTATATCGATTCGGATATCGATCTAGATGTTGATCTACCTGCGGTGGTGTTCAATAGTGTGCGATACCTAACCAGTATCATGGTTAGGTTCAACACTAGCCAGCGAACCGTGGGCAGTAGCAATTTGAGCAGGAGCCGGGTTAACCGAACAATGACAGCCTCGAACACCACAGAGCGAGCAGCGACCCGCGTCGCCCGGCGAATCGTGAGCGACATCCAGGAACGCGATCTACGTCCCGGCACCCGCCTCGAGCCGGAACACGTCATGGTTGAAAAGCAGGGGGCGGCTCGTGGCACGGTGCGCGAGGCCCTGCGGTTTCTTGAACTCCACGGCACCGTCAAGGTCCAGACCGGCCCCCATGGCGGTCCGGTGGTGAGCGTCCCGCAGATCGACCACCTGGTTAGCGCTCTATCGCTGCAGCTGCAGTTCGCCGACGCCACCTTCCGATCGATACTTGAAGCTAGGCGCTCTATATATCCTGTCTTGGTGGCCGAGGCCGCAGAGAACGCCACCGACGAAGACATCGCCGCGCTCCAGGCATCGCTCGACCGTCTAAGCGAGGCAGTGCACGACTCAGACGCCACCACCCACGAGGCCCGACAGTTCTATGAGCTAGTTGCCGTGGCTTCAAAGAACCTCGTACTAGGGCTACTGGTTAACGCCCTGCATCAGATGTCGGACGCCGGTATCGCCTACGACCTAGAACAGCGCGAGGCCAGCCTGAAACAATCAGGCCGGATCCTCAAAGCCATCGAAGGGGGCGACCCCGACAAAGCCCGAGCTCTGTCGGTAAAGATGCATGCTGCGGCCCGCCGTTACTGGGAGACGAGCGCACCGGAGTTGTTGAACACTCCGGTGGCCTGGATGACCCCTTAGCTGGCGGCAGATAGCAGGCCCGACCCCAACCATCTGCCGGTTCCCGACCGCCGTAGTCGTTCGGAAAGGGCTCAGGCCACCCCGATGGTCTTTGCCGCACGATTGGCTGCTTTCGAACCGGCGAGCAGCCGGATCAGTATCAGCCCTTCAACCATTGCGATCGCTCCTTCGGCTTGAGCGCTTCGCTGTGCTGGCGTGCCCTCGATCAACGACGCAGCCCAATCGATCCAGCCGGCAACCAGGCTTGGCACGAGCGAGGCGTATGGCTCGCGCCCGACAGCAGCGAGCCCGTTGGCCTCGAAGAACAGGGCGAATACCCGATCGTTTTCAGGTACGGCCAGCAGGGGCCAGGCGGTTCGTGTCATCTCTAGGTGGTCTGCCGCCGGGGTCGTGAAGGCCTCGGCGAGACTTGCTTGCAGTTCGAGTCCCATGGCCACGATGACTTCGCCGATGAGGTCGGCCTTGGTCGGGAAGTAGTACACGATGACTCGATCGCTGATCCCGATTCGTTTGGCGAGACGCCCGAAGGTCAACTGACTCAACCCATCGTCCAGAGCCGCTTCGAGCGCAGCGCCGAGGATGTCGCTCTTGGTGTGTTTGTGCCCCACACCCTTGATTGTAGTGATCACTGAGATTACAGTTCGCAGTGACCACTACAAACAGAGCCAGAGAGGGCAGTTGCGCATGACATCGTCGATCGAGAAACCCCTGTTGGGCATTGTGCTCGTCCTGTTCGCCGCCTTGACGCTGGTGGGAACGGTGGTCGACGGGCTGCCCGGTGGCGTTATCGACGCGATCACCTTCAATTGGATCTCCCTGCAGATCTACGTTGACCTTGTCATCGCCGTGGTCGTGATTTGCGTGTGGATTTACCGCGATGCAAGCAAACACGGTCGCAACCCGTGGCCCTGGCTGATCGCCGCTGCGATTGTCGGGATGTTCTCGCCACTCCTCTACCTGCTGACCCGTAGCGACTCACCATCCGACTAGGAGACTTGACCCATGCCCCTCACCGCCAGCGCCGCCGCCCAGCTGTTTCGTGAAGAACCCGATGGGTTCCTCGATGTCGGCGCCGGCGAGGTCGCCCATCGCAAGATCGGTTCCGGTCCGGACGTGCTGTTCGTCCACGGATGGCCGGTCAGCGGTGCCACCTGGCGCAAGCTACTGCCGCACCTGGTCGACCACGTCACCTGCCATGTCATCGATCTCCCGTCGGCCGGATCCAGCCGCTTCGATGCAGACACGCCGATGTCGATTCAACAGCACATCACCAGCGTTGGACGTGTAGTCGACCAGCTCGGTCTGGACGAGATCGTCGTCGTGGGACACAACAGCGGCGGGATGATCGCCCGGCACGCCATGGCCGGAGACCCTCGCCTACGAGCGATGTGCCTGATCAACACCGAACCACCAGATCCGAGCTGGCGGTTCCGTTCCTTCGTCGCCGCTAGGCGGCTCCCCGGGCTCAGCGCCGGTCTGGGCTGGGTCGCAGGCAAACCCAAGATCAGGGCGCGCAAACTTGTCTTTGGCGATGCCTTTGCAGACCGCTCACTCCTCGAAGGTGAGTTCGCCGAGTTCTTCTTCGACCCACTGCACAACAACCACATAGTCAGAGACTCCGCAGTCCGACTGCTGCGAAGCTTCGACATGACGCATGTAACCGGGCTTCCAGCGGCCCATCGCCAACTCGATGTTCCAGTGAAGCTTGTCTGGGGCGACCGCGACCCGTTCTTCCCCGTCGATCGTGCCAAGGCGATGGTGTCCACCTTCCCGAACGCCAGCATCGATGTCATCGAGGGCGCCGGACTGTTCTCCCACGAAGAAGCCCCGGCCGAAGTCGCGGCATCCCTACTTCGCACCCTTGACTAACACCTATCCAGCGGCGGTTTTGAGGGCATCGGCCGCCTGTTTCTCGACCACTGTGCCGGTAAAGAAGTCCGGGTTCTGGCCACCGAGAAGTTGAACGGTGTTGTTGAAGGTGAAGTCCCGAAAGTCGTTGTCGGTCATCAAGCCGTCGTCGACAAGCTCGTGAGCCTCGACCAAGACCTTGGACATATCGGTGACGTCGAAGTGGCCGATGTCGGATCCGAGTGTGGCTTTGAGACGTGCGCCCAGCGCGTTGTGTTGGTCTTTGAACGCCCACGCCGCTAGGCGGTCCTCCGCTTCGCAACCGAACCAGAACGGGTTCACGAAGAGGTCGAGAAAGTCCGATGCCTGGTCGATTTCGCACGCTGCGAAGTCGTCCGGAGCAGGTCGGCCGGCTACTAGGCCCTCCTTCGGGTTTCGAGGGCGTGCAAGTCGTTTGGCTACTGCGGCCTGCATCTGCTCGGTGCCATGCTTGCCCGCCAGCTCGTTCAACAGGGCGTAGTCGAGGTTGGCCGGGTTAACGCGGTCGAGCGCATCAGGATTCCGAACCTCCCAGTGCTCGATGAGATCGTGGAGGAGCTGGCAGGCCCAGCCAACGCCACCCTCGAGGAACGAGAAGTTGAGTCCGGGGAACCGACGGGTTACTCCGCCAAGGAACAGTGCCTTGCAAACCGCTTCGTCCGCTGCGGCGAAATGTCCGATGTGGTTGTAGACGAAGTTGGACGGAGAGGCTCGCAGCCCGAAACCGCGTCCACGACCGTTGGCGTGAAACGACGGCGACACGCCGAGCTCGATGCACCGCTGCCAGACCGGGTCGTAGTCGTAGATGCTGTCGAGACCGATCACGTCGAGCCATACGATCTCATCAGCTGCGTCGGAGCCGCGGTCGACCAACGAGGGGACGGGCCGTGGGATCATGCTCCCGAACATGGTGACCTTCATACCCAGTTCCCCGACTGCGTGATCGAGTTCTTCGATCGCTTCGTCCGGGGTGTACATCGGGATCACCGCTGCCGGTGTCATGCGGTCTGAATAGGCGGCAAAGTACTCGGCAGTGAACGTGTTGTAGGCCCGGCAGGCAGCCCGTCGGTTCTCCTCGTGAGGCACGTTCACGATGCCGAGCCCCTGCGTCGGATAAAGAACGGTGAAGTCGAGACCGAATTCATCGAGCCGCTCGTTCAGCAAGCTCGGCATCATCGAGGTGGCCCGATCGAGCGTGTTCTTGGTCGGTACCGCCCACCATGCTTCGTGACCGGCATTGGCCGCTCGCCGTTCCGCTGTCGTCAGCGCCACGTTCGAGCCGATGACTCGACCAAAATGTCCGAAGCCATCGATGGCCGCGTCGCCACCAAGATCATGCAGGGCTTCCAGCATGACCGGGTGATACTCGACCCAATGTCCGTCGCCATCGACGACCGGATGATCCAGCCCAGCCCGAACCTCTGCTGACGTTTTGTTACTCATCGACGCCTCCTGTCCCAGCTACCTGGGTCCACACTGCATCAGCGAGGCGGGCGCTGTCGACTCCACCGACCGACAAGCAGCGGCCGTTCAGAAGGACCCGATGGCCAAATAGCGGCGTCTACTATTCGGACATGAGCTTGGCCGAATTCAAAGACTTGTGCCTCGACGCGACGAATCCGGAGGCGGTTGGCGAGTTCTGGTCAGCTGTCCTCGGTCTGGAGGCTCGTCGCCAAGACGGTGGCGACGCGTACCTCACCGGCACCACCGCCTCTCAAACGGTCTGGATTAGTGGTGTGCCAGAAGCCAAGACCACAAAGAATCGACTACACCTCGACGTTTACGGCACGGCCGTCGAGAGCTTGCAGGACCTCGGTGCTTCGGTGATCGACGGCGATTCCTTCCCGTGGGTCGTGATGGCTGACCCTGAAGGAGGCGAGTTTTGCCTCTTCATCAGGGACGAACCGCCCCCATATCGTCTCTACGAGATCGTGATGGACTGCATCGATCCCTCTGCGCAGTCGAAGTGGTGGGTTGAGTGCATCGGCGGGCGGCGAGGTGACGACGAACGCGGGTTCTCCTTCATCTCAAACATCCCCAATGCACCATTTGAGCAGATGTCGTTTGTTCCGGTCTCAGAGGCTAAGACGTCGAAGAATCGAGTCCACATCGATGTGGTTGCTAGCGATGTGGAAGCCCTGGTCCAGGCCGGCGCAACACTCCTCCACCCGCGTGATAGCGACATTGGCTGGAGCGTGCTCGCCGACCCCGAAGGTAATGAGTTCTGCGTATTCGCCGCACACTGAGAACCGGCTAGAGAAGGCGCAGAAAGAGCGTCCGTGAAGCGACTCGGTGTCCGTTGAAGCGATGAGGCATACCAGGGAACCTTCGACGCCGAGATAGAACCGCGCAGCCGAGCCGGGGTGACCGAGCCGAACGAGTTGGTCAAAGCGCCGATGGCTCCCTCCTGCCTCGGGGTCAAGAAGTATCTCGCCCCAGAAGATCACCACAGCCCATCGCACCATCGTTCTGGTCTGACAGCTAGAACGTCCGGGACCAGCGCATCGCCACGGCACCGCTCGGACGCAATCAATGTAGGCGGCCCCCGCAGCGGCCTGCTATGAATGCCCCACAGACCCACCAAGAGAACAGGAGACCCATGCGGCTACAAATCCCAAAACCCCCATACGAGAACGGCGTGGCAGAGCAGATCGAGCGATGGAAGGCCGGCTCTCGGCTGGAGACACCCGAGATCTTTGAGGCATTTCACATACACCCGGACCTCGCATCGCGGACCGGTGTTCTCGGCGCCGGGTTTCTCGGTCACAACCTAATGAGCAGCCGAGACCGCGAGATCGTGATCGACCGCGTGACCGGCAAGCACGGGGCCGAGCACGAGTGGAGCCTGCATGCCACGATTTTCGGCAACGCAGTCGGGCTCAGCGATGCGCAGCTCGACTCAACCGTCACCGACCCCGCCAGCTCAGCCGACCCCTGGGCGCCAGACGAGCTACGACTCATGGAAGTGGCTGACGAGCTCGCAGAGTCAACCAACCTTGGCGACCAATCGTGGGCGTTCCTACGCGAGCGCTACGACGACAAGCAGATCATCGAGTTCATTCTGCTCGTTGGCTGGTATCGAACCGTCTCGAGCATGTGCAACGTGCTACAGATCGCCGCTCACCCCGAGTGCCGACCATTCCCCAACACGGAGACCTGACCCGGCCACCGGGTGCGGGCTCGGCTGCCTACTCCGCTACTTGAAGCTTTGGGTCTTTAGGAGCTCGCCCGACTCGTCGTAGACCTTCCAAGTCCCCGTCTTTTTGCCGTGCTTGAAGCGACCTTCGTCCCAGAGTTGGCCATTGGGGTGGTACCGCTTCCACAGACCGTGCTTCTGCTCTTCATCGCCGAAGCCACCCGTTGCCCGCGGCTCGCCGTTCTTATAGAACCACTTCCACCGACCAACGATCTTTCCGTCCTTGTAGCTGCCGGAGGATTGCATCTGGCCATTGTTGAGAAAGTACTTCCACTT
>JBOEHD010000211.1:0-170 GCA_050633745.1 Acidimicrobiales bacterium | reverse complement strand
CCAGGGATATCTTTCATTGGGTCTCACTCCTGAGTGGAACATCTGTTGGGGTGGAGGTGCCTGCTACCAGGGGCAGCCAAATTTCCGGTGCGGACAGCCGGTTGCCGGGGAGATTGCCAGGCATTTGCATCATTCGTCGGCGGCCGACTCGGATTGGATCATGATCAGGT
>JBOEHD010000210.1:0-57413 GCA_050633745.1 Acidimicrobiales bacterium | reverse complement strand
CGGCTGCTACGTGCTGACCTACATCGCTCCTGCCGACAGGACCTTCGTCGAGTCGGGAACGGCCTGGTATAACCAGCCGCTGTGTGTGCAACCAGACGAGAATGCGTTGCACCAGCAGGCCAGACTTTTTGCCGCCGAAGCCACGGGAGTAGCCGCCCAAATCGAGGGACTGTTCTTCGCCGTCTCGGAGGTCTCGGCCGATCTGTTTACAGATGACGGGTCGGGGGGACGGGGCGAGTACCTCAAGTCGGCAGCCACCGACGTCGACGGCATGGTTGTGCTACCGGCCGACCCCGGTTGCTACGTTGCGACATTCGTCGCCCCTGCCGATTACACCTGGGAACAGAGCGGCACCCAGTGGCTCAATGTCCCGGCATGCGTCGAACTCGGACAGCTGACAGACGTCGGACCGCTTCAGCTCGACCAAGACGTGTCGCCAAGCATCCGGTTCGACCTTCTCGTTAGCAAGGAAGGCACCTTCGCCGTTGGCGGTGTGCAAGTTGATTTCTTCCGGGCCGATGCTGACGGTAACCGGGGCGAATTTGTCGACAGCGGCACCACAATCGGGCGCAACCGATCACGGTTCATCATCGACCCTGGCCGGGGATGTTGGGTCGTAACCCTCGTCGCCCCTGCCGACGAACTCTTCGAGCAGAACGACAGGGAGTGGCTCAACATCCCGTTCTGCACCACGCCGGATCAGGACGTCTATTCCTTCGACGTGTTGTTGGCCACCCCGACCGGCAACGAGGTGCAACTCAACCTGAGCGAAGCACCTCATCAGGTCAGCGGCGAGGTCACCGCAGACCAACCGAGCGACTACCGAATCAGTGGAACACCAGGGGCGCTGGTAGCCCTTGAGGTTCACCCAACCGATGCCCTCTCGTGCGAACCGTTTGAACAGCCGACGTTGGTGATAAAAACCGACGACGAAGTTGTTGAGCACATCGGCGACCCCCGCTGCGACCTCCATGGCCCCTGGGCCATCCCAGACAGCGGTTCATTGGTCGTAGGCGTCCGCCTCCCGACCAACGGCGGCGATGTAGAACCATATTCACTCGTCATAGGCGAGGTCGTATACGAGGACGTGGCCTTTCCTCCCCTGTCAGCTGACAGTGCGCAGACCCGAAGTGGGGCGATCTCCTCGCCAGGCGATGGGATCGACTATGTAACAAGCGGGCCGCCGGGGCAGTTGGTCACGCTGCAGATGGCGACCGAGGGGTGTTCCTACCTCTCGCTGAGCGTTCTGGACTCGACGGAAGAGCCGATTGTTGAGCCTCGGTCTTGTCGGATTTCTAGCCCGGTGGAGATTCCTGACGACGGTGTCCTCATCATCCGGGTAAAGCACGACCGTTTGCTTCTAACTCTCGACCCAGAGGCGCAGAGCTACACGCTTTCGGCTCGCCTAGTCGAACACGAGCAGGTGCCGGTGCCCAACGATCAGGGAGAGCTCGAGATCTCCGGGTCGATCGACTACCTCCACGACGGAACCGATTACATCTTCGACACCTCCGGCATCGACGAACTGAGCGTGCAGATCATCGAGAACGACGGCGCAGGCGGCTGCGTCGACAATGAACTGTATGGCTCGTACCGCTCGGGTGACCTGGGGCTGGTTGGCGGTCTCTCCTGTACTGCCGATCGTCCGGTCGACGTGAGCGAATACGACACCGTCACGCTCGAGGTTCGCGGACCGATCGGCCCCTATCGACTTCTAGCCAACCGAGTTTCCCATGATGCGATCCCGCTTGACCTGACCGCCGAACCCATCGAAGTGTCAGGGTCAGTCGATCGACCCTTCGAACGGGTCGTTTACCGGATCACCGCTCCCGCCGGTAGCTACATCAGCGCCGCCAATCTGGATGTCGATGAGTTCGGCTACTGCTCTGGTGATGGGTTCCGGTTCGGGTTCGACGCCTTCGACAGCAACGGTGACGGGGTGTTCGTCCCTGAGATCTCAGGATGCGAACGAGACGGCCCCTGGCCGATTCCCTCCGACGGCATCCTCGATCTCCACGTGCGCGGCTACTCCCTAACGGAGACCGGCGCATTTGCACTCAAGCTGGCATCGTTCTTCTATGACGAGGTAGCGGTCGACCTGAGCGACGGGTCATTCGAAGTGAACGAAGCCATCGACATCGCCCTCGATGGAACCGACTACATCATCACCGGCTCGCCAGGCGACGAATTCGCCATCGAAGTGACCGACATGTCCCCCGGCGACTGCGATGCCGAGACCCAAATTTTTAGGCTCCGACTCGACATCCTCAACGCTCAGGGCGAAGAGGTCGCCACCGAAGACGCCGGCTACAACGGCTGCCTCGTCTACGGTCCGTGGATCCTCGATCAGGCCGGCCAGCTGACCGTGAGGGCATACACAAACGGCAGCGGCGAGACCTACCAGGGCAGTTACAGCATGCGGATCTTCAGCACGCGCTGAAGCTCACTGAACTCACAGGTTGAACTCACGCTCTGAACCCACACCGTGTAGCGTTCACCGAGGCTAGATATCAGCAGGCTAAGGAGGCCCTCATGGTTAAGAAGATCCCCCGCGACGATCGGCGGGCCAAGCACATGTCGACCAACACCGAGGTCGACCTCGACGGTTTGATCGAGTTCGTCACCGGCAAGAACCATTGGGTGCTGTCGACGACGAGAACCGACGGTCGCCCTCAGATGAGCCTCGTTACCGGCGGCATCACGCCCACAGGCGAGCTGTTGATCTCCAGCTACCCGTCCAGGGTGAAGACCACAAACGTGAAGCGAAACCCGTTGGTCTCGGTGGCGGTTATGGGCGACGAGTTCAACAGCGCCTGGGTTCAGATCGACGGCGAAGCCACCGCCCTCGACATGCCCGAAGCCGGCGACGGGCTCGTCGAGTACTTCCGCTGCATCCGCGGCGAGCACTCCGACTGGGACGAATACCGGCAGGCCATGGCCGACCAGGGCAAGTCGGTCATTCGCATAACCCCAACCCGATGGAGCCCCGTCAGCACCGGCGGCTTCCCACCGTCGCTATTCGAGGATTGATCGGCGCCACCGGCTCTCAGGTCAGATCAGACGAAGGACCGGTGAGGCGGCGAACGTCGGCGCGGCCGGGCCGTATGGGCCGGTAACCGATGGTGGCACCGAGATGTCGGCCAGCAGAAGTTCGCCAACCTCCACTGCGTCACGAAGCCCGGTTTTCGGCAGTGCCAGCGTCATCGTGACATCGGCGCGAACGACCGCACCCAGCGGGGCACCGGTGGTGACGTCGAGGCCGCTCGGTGTATCGAGAGCGACTACCGGTCCCTCGTGAGCGCGGAGCTGCGTCATCAGTTCGAGCGGCCGACCACGTGGTTCGCCGCGTAGCGAATAGCCGAGCAAGGCATCCACCACAAGATCGGCGTCAACTAGGTCGTCGCTCATGGGCACCCCCATACGGTGCAGGATGTCGAGCTGATGCTGGGGCACCCCGTTCAGCTCAGCTTGCGAACGACTGGCGATCACCGTGACCTCGACGTCGGCGTTTGCCAGGTGCCGGGCAGCCACCATGTCACCACCGCCGTTGCCGCCCGGCCCGGCCAACACCGCCACCGAGCGAGGGGCGAAAGTCTCGAGCGCCACTCGGGCCAGGTTCCGCCCGGCGTTCTCCATCATCTGGATCAGCTCGATCCGCAGATCCTCGATCATCACCCGATCGATCTCGGCCATCTCCGATTCGGTCACCCAACCGACTCGGTCTTTAGCTACTGATGGAAAGCTTGTGAGATCCATAGGCAATCCCAACTCTAGGGAACGACCCGGGTCGAGCGAGCCTCAGGTCACTGCGGCGGCTGGCGGCGAGCACGAGGATGATCGGCGACCATCTGCCAATCGGCAGGGGACTCTTCCAACCCAAGCTCGGCCAGCAGCTGATGGCTGTAGGCCACCCGACCGGTCAGTTCGCCGGCAACCAGTTCGAGGGCGGCCCGAGCCATCATCGATTCATCCTCGACCCACTGTTCCCGGTCTGCGGTGATGAGCTTGTGATGCACAACCCCCGGAGTGGCGACTATCGACGTGGGCGACAGCGCATTGACCGTGATGTTGTCGGCCGCCACTTCTACCGCCAGTCCGGTTGAGAACCGTTCCAGCGCGGCTTTGACCATGCCATAGACCGTGCCACCGGCAGCAGCCGAACCCGCAGGGTCGGGATGCACACCGGCCTTCGATGAGATGTTGAGGATCGAGCCGGAGCCGGCGTCGCGCATCATCGGGATGGTGGCCTGGGCAAGTTCGAATGGCGCTCGAACCTGAACTTCAAACATCAACCGCCAGTGCTTCTCTGAGAAGTTGGTGACCGGCTCGAAGTAGGTGACCGCTCCATTGTTTACCAGGATGTCGATCGGCCCCAATTCGGATCTGGCTTCGGCCACGAGGCGACCCCTGTCGTTTGGGCGGGATAGGTCGGCCACGATCGGGTGAGCGATGCCTCCTACGGCGCGGATGCGCTCGACCGTGGTGGCCAATGAACCTTCGAACCGGCTATCGCCTTCGTCGAGGGTGCGGGCCGTGACGGCAACCGCTGCGCCTTCAGCGGCGAACAGTTCAGCGATCGCCGCACCAATTCCCCGGCTGGCTCCGGTGACCAAAACAATTCGATTATCGAGTCGACCCATCGCCATACTTCAGCACACCGCTCGCGCCGATAACTAACTAGAGGTTCGCCAGGTGATGCTGGTCAGCGACTGGTTCGGCTGAACTTTCGGATCGCTAGCAAAGAGAACACCACGATGATCCCGATCGACCACACCAAAGACCACAGCAGGCTGCTGCCCGGGTCGTTTCCGTTGTACAGCGCCCGGGCGGCGTTGGCCACATGGGTGAACGGGTTGGCGTCGGCCACCGCCTGAAGCCAGCCAGGGAGGGTATTGGTGGCGATGAAGGCCGACGAAACGAACGTCATCGGGAACATCCAGATGAAGCCCGCCGAGTTGGCCGCTTCAACCGAACCGACGCTGAGGCCGATCAGCGCTTGCACCCAGCTGAGACCGTAGCTGAAGAGCAGCAACAGAATCGTTCCGCCGAGCGCCGCCGCCACCGATCCTTCGAAGCGGAAGCCTAGGAGAAAGGCCACGAGCAGCATGATCACAAATGTCAAAACGTTCCGAAGCAGATCCGAAACGGTGCGGCCGATCAACACTGACGACTGGGCGATCGGCAGCGAGCGAAGCCGGTCGATAATGCCCTTGTCGAGATCTTCAGCAATGCCAATGGCGGTGAACGTCGAGCCAAAGACGACCGTCTGGGCGAAGATACCGGGCATCAGATACTGGTCGTAGTTCTCGAACCCCGGGATGCTGATCGAGCCGCCGAAGATGTAGCTGAAGAGCAGCACAAACATCACCGGCTGAATGGTGGCGAAGAGCAGCAGTTCAATGTTGCGAGGGATGATCCTGAGGTGCCGGCCCGCCTCGGTCATCGAGTCGACAATCAGGCTGCGGAATCCGATTCGATCCGCCGCCGCTACTGATGTTGTCATGCTGCATCCTCTTCTACTTCAGCAACCTCGGCTGCGTGACCGGTCAGCACCAAGAACACGTCGTCGAGCGTTGGGCGACGGACCTCGACGTCGGTGACATCGACACCGGCGCCATCGAGCGCTCGGATGATTCCCGGTACCACGCCGCCCCCTGCCCTGATTGGGGCCAGCAGTGTGAGCGGCGTTTCAGGATCTTCGCTAACCGCTCCGACGCACAGAGGGGCGATGGCTTCCTTGGCCCGCTCGATGTTCTCCGGCTTGACGATCGATACCCGAACCTTGTCGCCACCTATCTGGTCCTTCAGTTCGTCTGCGGTGCCTTCGGCGATCTTGCGGCCGGTGTCGATGACCGCGATCTTCTCCGCTAGACGGTCGGCCTCTTCCAGGTACTGGGTGGTGAGCAACACCGTCGTACCCTCGTCACCGAGTTTGGCGATGAAGTCCCACATACCGAAACGGCTTCGAGGGTCAAGGCCGGTGGTCGGTTCGTCGAGGAACAGCACCGAAGGGCGAGCTACCAGACTCATGGCGATATCCAGCCGCCGACGCATACCACCCGAGTAGGTCTTCGCTACCCGATCTGCGGCGTCGACCAGGTCGAACATCTCAAGCAATTGGGTTGCTCGAGCCTTCTGCTCCGACCGGCGCTGGTGAAAATAGCGACCGATGAGTTCGAGGTTCTCGCGCCCGGTAAGCCGCTCTTCCACTGCGGCGTACTGGCCGGTCAGCCCGATCCGGGTGCGGACCGCACGAGGGTTGGCCACCACGTCGATTCCATCGACAAAGGCTTTTCCTTCGGTGGGCTTGATCAACGTGGTGAGAACCTTGACCGAGGTGGTCTTGCCTGCGCCGTTCGGACCCAGCAGCCCGAACACCGAACCCTGGGCTACTTCCATATCCAGCCCATCGAGGGCTTTTGTGTCCCCGTAGTGTTTCTTCAGTCCCTCGGTGATCACAGCATGCACACCCCGAATCTACAGGTCGTCAGCCGCTGTTGTTTGGCAGCCTGTGTGTGGCGATCCGCTACTTGATCACCGCCTACTAGGTCCCCGTAAAGTAGCCCCGCAACTTCCGCAGTAAGTCCCAGAGTGGGAACTGTTCACAACCGCAGACAGCTGGCCTATGTTGAACTCGTGAGTGGACTCGACGTGGCCTCGGAAACCTTCTGGACAAACGAATCGGCCTGGTCGGAAACCCGCAAGCCGATCGCTGAAGCGTCGGCCCTTCCGGCCCAGTGCTACACCGACGAGATGTTCTTCGCCGAGGAGCAGCGACGGGTCTTCGGTACCAGCTGGGTCTGTGTCGGGCTGCCAAGCGAGGTAACCGTCGGCACGTTGATTGTGCGCCAGGTCGGCGGGCGCTCCATCATCATCACCCGCAACGCCAACGGCGACCTGCGGGCCTTCCACAACACCTGCAGCCATCGCGGCACCGAACTAGCGCAGGGCGACTGCAGCGTCGGCAATACCATCCGCTGCCCGTACCACCGGTGGGGCTACAACCTCGACGGCGACCTCATCGCCTCCCCCCGGTTCGCCGAGGCTGGCGTCGCCGACTTCGACCCCGCCGACTTCGGTCTGCGTCAGGTTCAGGTCGACACCTGGGGCTGCCTGCTGTTCGTGTGCCTCGACAACACAACGACCCCGCTGGCCGATTGGCTCGGCGACCTACCGGAGCGGATGAGCGGCTACGCGCTTGAGCACTGGGTGGAGCGAGAGCGACGCAGCATCGACATCGCCGCCAACTGGAAGCTGATCTCTGAGAATTTCCAGGAGTACTACCACCTGGCCTGGATCCATCCTGAACTGGTGAAGGTCAGCCGCGTCGACGATCACTATCGCTATCAGGGGCCGGGCATGTACTGCGGTCAGACCACGACGCCGGTGTCAGCCGGTGATCGTAACGATTGGTTGGCCATGCCCCCGGCGGCGGGGCTCAGCCCGAGCGACGAACAGAGCGGACGGTTCGTGACGCTGTTCCCAAACGTGCTGCTTTCGGTGCTTCCCAACCACATAGCCCTCATGATCCTCCACCCGATCTCCCCGGGGCAGACTCGCGAAGACCTCATCTTCTTGCTCCCACCCACCTCGACCGAAGTGACCGAAGAAGCGTTTGCGGTGACCCGCGACTTCTGGGTCGATGTGAACAACGAAGACATCGACATTGTGAGCCGTGGGCAGCGGGGTCTCAGCTCCGGCGGCTACACCCCGGGGCGCCTTTCCCCTCGTTTCGAAGAGCCGTTGCACCGGTTCCACAACATGGTGGCCGATCGGTTCTGCGGTGTAACTCGGATACCGGCAGGAGACCCTGCCGACGACATCGACATTCTAGGTTCCGGGGTTAATCCCAACCCGTGGAAGCCCGAGAACTAACTCAGCTCCAGGGATACGGGCTGTTCGACACCGGGTGCAGCTTGCCTTCGGCGTATCGGCTGTAGCGGAAGGGCTCAAGCAGCGGCTGGTCTTCACCGAGCAGATCCCCGGCCACCAGCGCGCCGACACCGATCATCTTGTAGCCGTGGTTCGAATCGGCGATGAAGTACACGTTGTCGGCGAAACGGTCGATGACTGGGAAGCTGTCCGGGGTGAAGCTGCCGATGCCGCCAGACGGTTCGTGTTTGATGAGCCCTGATTTACCTTCAAAGCGCTTCTGGCAATGCGAAAGCGCGGCCGACCACGTGCGATAGAAATCGCCGCCGACCACAAAATCGGGAGACTCCGGACCGTAGGGATCGACTGCAACATCGGCCGCGGCCTTGTCGACGATGTATGGCATGTAACCACCCTGCACCCCACCGAAGTGGAAGTCGGGTTTGTAGTAGATGCCCCAGGGTCCCTCGGTGACGAGGGCTCCGTCGTCGTCGTGAAGCGGCGCGTCTGTGTCGATGTGGATGACCGGCGGCATGTTGCCGTCATTGTCGACCAGGTAGCCGGGGTCGACTCCCAGCACACCCTCCTGCAGCGCCCAGTAGGTCCAGGTTTGCTGTTCGTGGACCTGCCCGTCGTTGCCGAGGATCTTGGTAGTGGTTGGCAGATCGAGCATGGCCCACGGGGCCTGCACCCAGGGGCCGACGGCGACGACCACCTGTTCACATAGGATCGAACCCTGATCGGTCTGCACAGCGGTTACCGCACCGGATGCGTCGCGGGCGAAGCCCGTCAGGCTGACACCTTCGTGGATGGTGACCCCGGCCGATTCCGCCTTGGCCCGAAGCCCCTGCAGCGACCGCATGTTGTTGGCATAGCCCCCCTTCTTTTCGTGCAGTACGGAGGTGATGCCTTTGGCCCGCCAGTCATGGAAAATGTCCTCCATGTAGCGCTGACACTCCCCTTCACCTTCGACCCAGACCGACTCGTAGCCAATGGCCTGCTGTTGCTCATAGATCGAGTGCACGTCGTCGCGCATCCCGGCATGGCTGATCTGCATGTAGCCGATCGGGTTATAGGAGAAGGCCTCGGGGTCGGATTCCCAAACGCTCACCGAGTGAGCCATCAGCGAACGCATGGCGGGCTGGAAGTAGTTGTTGCGAATCACCCCGCACGCGATTCCCGACGCGCCAGCGCCAACACCCTGCTTGTCGATCACGATGACCTCGGCGCCGGACCCCAGCTTTGTAGCGAGGTGCCAAGCGGTTGACAGGCCGTGGATCCCGGCGCCAACAACTACGTACTTCGAGGAAGTGGGAAGACTCATGTCGGAATTCTCCCCGATCCCCAGCGCTTTGCAACCCAGCCTTAGAAAGCCTGCTTGCAAATCGGGCTTTACAAACCCCGCTGATTACCCCCAAGATCACTGCCATGGACGGCAATGAACTGATCGCTCGCATCCTGCAACGCGAAGGCGTTGAGTGGATCGCCTGTTTCCCAAACAACCCTCTGATCGAGGCGGCAGCCAAGATCGGGATACGCCCTATCGCTTTCCGCCATGAGCGGGGCGCGGTCATGGCGGCCGACGGTTTTAGCCGTACCAGCGACCGGCAGCAGTTCGGCGTGGTTGCGGTGCAATCCCAGGCCGGGGCCGAGAACGCCCTCGGCGGTATCGCCCAGGCCTTTGCCGACAACATTCCGATCCTGGTCCTGCCCGGCGGGCCTAACTCCGGCGAAGTCGCCGTCCGCCCTAACTATTCGGCGGTGCGCAACTACGAGGGAATCACCAAGTCGGTGGAGTCGCTGCGTCGACCGAACGACATCGTGGCCGCTATGCGCCGAGCCTTCGCCGCTCTGCGAAACGGCACCCCCGGCCCGGTTGTCGTCGAACTAACCGCCGACGTTTGCCGTCAGGAAGTCCCCGAGGGTTCGCTTGAGAAGTACTCGCCACCACCGGTCGCCAGACAGGCTCCGGACCCCACCGCGGTCAGCACCGCGGTCGACGCCCTGCTGGCAGCCGACAACCCGGTGTTGTGGGCCGGAGGCGGCGCGCTGTTTGGCGGCGCGGCGGACGAACTGCGAGAACTGGCCGAGCTCACCGCAACCCCGGTGTTCTGCACCATGCAGGGCAAGTCGGTCTTCGATGAGTCCCACCCGCTGGCGCTTGGCGCAGGCGGCATGACAACCACCGGACCGGCCAAGCAGTGGTTGACCGAAACCGATCTGCTGCTGGCCATCGGCTCAAGCCTTACCCGCACCCCGTACGGCCAACCGGTGCCAAAAGCGGCCACGATCATTCAGAACACCAACAACCCAGACGAGATCGGCAAGGACGAAAACGTCGACATCGCCCTACCTGGCGACGCCAAACTGACCCTGCAGGCCCTCATCGCCGAGGCCCGAGAACGACTCGGTGGAACCGCCCGAGATGCCGCCGATATCACCGCCAAAGTGGCGACAGCCCGCAACGAATGGCAGACCACCTGGGCCCCAGCGCTGAACTCGGAGGAGATTCCGCTCAGCTACTACCGGGTCATCAACGAGCTGAACGATCTGCTCGACCAGGACAACAGCATCGTCACCCACGATGCTGGGGCTCCGCGGGATTGTCTGGTGCCGTTCTACAACGCCACCACCCCCCACTCCTATGTCGGCTGGGGCAAGACCACCCACCTCGGTTTCGGCATCCCGCTGGCCATCGGGGCCAAGATGGCGCACCCAGAAAAGCTCTGCCTCAACGTCATGGGCGACGGGGCGTTCGGCATGTCTGGCACCGATATCGAAACGGCGTCTCGTTCCGGTGTGGCCATCACAACGGTGCTGTTGAACAACGGCAACATGGCCACCTACCCGCACGGCTCGCCGATGGACCCGACCACCGCCCGACTCGACTTCGGCGTAACCACCATGCTCGGCGACTACGCCAAGATCGCCGAGGGCATGAGCGCGGTTGGCATCACCGCCACCACGGTCGAGGAGTTCCGCGCCGCGATTGTCGAGGCCCAACGCCTCAACGCCGAAGGCACCACGGTGCTGATCGACGTTCACACAAACGTGGAAGCAAGACGCTCACCAGCCAACCCGCCCAGCTGAGGCCGGCCGGTTAAGTCGGCTTAGGCCGAGGCGACCGACGGCTTCATAAACCGCACGTTCATCTGCAGATAGGCGTTGGGGTTCGGGTGCTTCTTCCAGATCTCCTGCCATTCGGCATTGACCTTGAACGCCTCGAAACCCTCTTCGCGAGTCTGACGGTCGGGCCAGCGAATGACCCAGCACACGTTTGGCTGACCGTTGGGCGACACGGCAGGAGCCGTCCCCGTGACCTGCGCCTCTTCCCCGTCGTCGACCCAGAAATCGATCACATCGAGATTGGCCTTCAACCAGGGGGCAGCATAGTCACGAGCCCAATCCTTGTAGGCCTCGAACGAATCCGATTCGATCGTGTAATCCCTGATCTCCACTATTCCATCCGACATCTCAGATCCTCGCTTCTAGAAGGTATTTGCAGCTTCTTCTTGAATATCTCGTGCTGGGTATCTTTGTGTTCTTACGCAGGCTCAGTCCACCCGTAAGACCTCAGGCCGTCGCCGCAGGAACAGCACGAGCGCCGCCAACCCAAGCAGATTGGAGCCGATCAGCGCCGGCCGAGGACCGACCACTTCGGCGACCTCGCCGAGGGTCGCCATGCCGAGGGGCAGCATGCCGATGGCCATCGACAGCAGACCCATCGCTCGGCCTCGCTCCTGCTCGCCGACCGACGTCATCGTCAGCACACTTTGGGTTGCGCCAAACATGCCGACGAACGCCGCGGC
The DNA here is from genome assembly GCA_050633745.1 of Acidimicrobiales bacterium. Taxonomy (GTDB): domain Bacteria; phylum Actinomycetota; class Acidimicrobiia; order Acidimicrobiales; family SZUA-35; genus JAHELU01. The sequence goes on along the minus strand of JBOEHD010000210.1, from coordinate 45,732 downwards.
GACGAACAGCGATGCGAACACCAGCCAGTAGCGGTCGAAGCCGGCGAATCCCAGCATGCAGACAAAGGCACCAGCCGACCCCAACACGTAGACCCGTCCTCGCCGCGGTCGGAACCGAAGCACGATCGTCGACCCAACCGCCATGCCTAAACCGGTGGCCGCGGCCAGGGCGCCGGTAGCGGCCGGTGATGCGTCGAGTCCCTCGGCGATCACCGGCACTATTGGGAAGTAGGAGAAGTGGAAGAAGTTGGTGAGCGCTGTCACGCCGAGAACCGAAGCCAAGATCGGCCAGCGTCCAACTAGCCGCAGACCGTCGACGACCTCGCTACGAAGCGACGGTTGAGATGCCGCCAGCTGACCGCTAGCCGCGGCCTCGTCGGCGACAGTTACAGCTCTCGACGCCGGGTCGACCTGAGGAACTCGGAGCATGAGCAGCCCGGCAAAAGCGATGGCCCCAGACACGCTCAGGTAAGCCCCGCCCGCTCCGACGGTGCCGATCAGAATGCCGCCGGCCAGCGCGCCGATCGCCAGGCCGAACGACGAGGCCAAACCTTCGAACGCCATCGCCCTATCGATGTACTCGTCGCCGACCAGGTCATAGACCATGGCCCGGCGCACCGTCATGTCGATCACCCAGCCGAATCCAGCGGTCGCCATGTAGGCGTAGATCAACCAAAGCGGTAGTCGGTCGGTGATTGCCAGCATGCCGACCACAACGGTGAGCGGCGCCAGGATGGCGAACTGGGCCAGCATCAGTGCTCGCCGGGGGAAACGATCGGACACCGCTCCGCCTACGACCCCGGCAAACAGCAGGGGAGCCCACAACAACGTGCCGGTCAGCTGAACCAGGCGGGGTGAGCCGGTCATGTCGGAAACTACATAGGCCCCGAGAAACCCGATCGCCCAGCGGCAGAAACTCCAGACGACGCCGACCGAGTAGATCCGCGCGAAACCGGGAACCCGAAAAACCGAAGCACGAGAGCGCTCATCACTACGCAGGATCTTGGCCACAGCACCCATTCCCTCTCAACGCTTCCCGCACCGACTTACGTTCATCGTCGGGGTGCCGATCGCTCGGTCAGCTACCTACTCGCTCCAACCTAGCCGGGACATGCTTATGCCACGGTGTGCCAGCGACTGGGTCGCGCCAATCGGTGGTTGTCAGTTCGTTTGGAGCCACACCGGTCAGTTCTGAATCCCCGCCTGCCGGTGAGTAACCGAGACCCATCCCGTTCGGTAGGGCGATGTGACCATCCATCATCGTGTCGTTCACTTCGGCCACCGCTACTGCGGTGCCGCCCGGGGTTGTAATCCGAACCCGGTCGCCGTCGGCAACGCCAAGGTTTCCGGCGTCTGCCGGGCTGAGCCGTAGGGCACCCTCCGGGTCTCGCTTGCGCCAGGCCGGATCGCGCATGATGGTGTTGGCGGTGAAGCTCCGTCGCTCCCCGGCCGCCAGGATGAATGGGAACTCGTCGCTGGAGTGATCGACCGGGGCGTCCGGAAGCTCACGAATCAGGTCGAGCATCTCTGGAATGGCCACGTTGATCTTCTGGTCAGGGGTTCGCAACAGATCGAACGACTGCGAGTGTTCGTGGCGGGTGAAGACGATGCCGTCGGGGTTCGAGACCATCGCTTCGAACAGGGCGTTGCCCAGTGCCGGGCCTTCACCAGCGTGGCCCGCGGCCCGGACCTCATCTGGATGACGCATCGCCATTTGCTGGGCGCTGAACCACAGAGCCGCTGCGCCTTCCATGCCAGCAGGCAGGGTTTGGCCGAGGGTCTCATAGAGGGTCACCGCACCGACCGTGGCAAGGGTCGCATTGGCCATCGTGGCCTCGGCGAACGCGGTAGCGAACTGATCGAGCCCAGCTGCAGCAGCGGCCCGTAACGGAGCGAGGTCGTCGTCGTTGATGACACCGAGGGCCTTGATGATGCGGCTGTGTATCTCGGCCTCGGTGAGCGTGCCTTCGAGCGGGGCCAGGATTGGTGGCCGAATGCAGAACTTGTTTTCGGGAAAGCCCGCGCCGAAGAAGGTGGTCTCGGCCTTTTCGTACTGCGACGATGCGGGAAGCACATAGTCGGCTTCAAGCGCGGTCTCGGTCATGGCGATATCGATGACAACTGTGAAGTCGCAGGCTCGCATCGCTCGGCGGAACTTCTCGGACTCGGCCAATGAGTGGACCGGGTTGGCGCTCTCGATAAAAAGCGCTCTGGTGCGCTCGGGCGAGTCGCTGAGGATGCCATCGGCGATCTCGTTACACGGAACCAAGCCCGAGATGATGTAGCCACCGGTAACCGGATCAGTCGGTTCTGAACCGGTCGCTCCGTAGGTGAAAATCGGAGCCATCGAGGTGTGGGCCGTCATCGCCCCCGGTTTGCCGTAGCTGCCAAGCAGTGACCAGATGGCCCGCTGCAGATACGAGACCAGCGTCGAGTGCGGTGCCATCTCAATGCCGAGATCCTCGAATACCGAAACGCTCTTCGCCGCGGCGAGGCGGCGGGCAACGTCGCGGATCTGTTGCTCGTCGATACCGCACCGTTGCGCAAAATCAGCGATCGGCACCTGGGCGAAGGCCGCGGTGGTCTCATCAACGCCGACGGCGTTCTTCTTCAGCCACTCGGTAGCCAGCAGATCTTCCTCGACCAGTACTGCCCCCAGCGCGGCCAGCAAAAACGCGTCGGTGCCGGGCCGAACCGGCAGCCAGTAATCGGCAAGGTCTGCGGTTTCGCTGCGACGAGGATCGATGACCACCATCGAACGAGAGTCGTCGGCGGCGATCTCCTTAAGTACCCGCCGCGCCTCGTCGAAACCGTGAGAGTGCCACGGGTTCTTGCCGAGGAAGATCGACACTTCGGCATCGTGGAACTCACCGTGGGTGTGGGTGCCGAACATACGTCCCTCGACCCACGCCTCGCCGGTCTTTTCCTGGGCTAAAGCGTTCGAGCGGCGGGTGATGCCCAACGCCTTGCGGGTGGCCGAACCATAGGCTCCGCATAGGTGATTGCCCTGCCCACCGCCGCCGTAGTACATGAGCCGGTCGGCGCCGTGGTCGGCGACGGCCTGCTGGAGACCGGCTGCAACCTCAGCGATAGCGGTGTCCCAGTCGACTTCGATGTAGGTGCCGTCTTCCAGCCGTTTCATCGGCGAGGTCAACCGGCTACGAGCGTTCTGGTAGTGATCGATCCGCAGGGCCTTTTCGCAGGTGTAGCCCTTTGACGCCACGTGGGCCTTGTTGCCTCGGACCCTGGTGATAGTGCGCTCGTCGAGGCGAACTTCGACCCCACAGTTGTTGCTGCAGAGAATGCAGGCAGTCTTGTGCCAGACCTTGGTCGGGTCGGTCTCTTCAGCTGCTGGAGCCGAGCGGCTCTGCAGGTCGGTCATGGTCGTTCCCCTCGTATGTGGGCCGTTCAACGGTGTCGACAACGTCGGCTGCTGGCTAAACCAGCGTGACGGTTTGCTCAAACAGTACCGCCCGAGTCGAAAGCGAACCAAGACAGCCCAGGGGGCGTGAAACGACAGGGACGTATCAGATAGGCGATTCGGCCGTCTAAGAAGCGAGACCTGTCTTGGCAGCGTGCGCCTTCACGTTGCGTACCCGAGGGAGCCATCGTGGCCTATCCACATTTCACCGTTGCGGCAGCGAAGACCATCAGCAACATGTGTCTCTACGTGCTCAGCGGCCGCCGGTCGTTACTACTCGAGGGACGGCGTAAGCGTGGTACATACCGCAACTGGTCTGGCGATCGCCGCCACCGTGCCGACTGGCACGAGCCCGAAACCGAGGAAGCAGTGGCCGAGGTGATTCGCCGCTCGACATCGGTGCGGGTGGTCGGCTCCGGCCATTCTTTCAACGACGGGCTGGCCACAACCGACGCCACGATCAGCCTCGAACACCTTTCGGGAGTGGTGAGTATCGACCATCAACTCCGCCAGGCCACGGTGTGGGCAGGGACTCGTCTGCGCGACCTGACGCCGGTGCTGCTGAAAGAGGGTCTGGCCTTTCGATCGTTGGCATCGCATGACGCTCAGAGCGTGGCCGGGATCTTGTCGACCGATGTCCATGGCACCGGCCGACTACCTGCTCACCTCAGCGATCAGGTCGTTTCGCTGCGATTGGTCGACGGGACTGGCGCCGTGAGCGAGGTCGGACCTGACGATGATCTGTTCAAGGCGGCGGTTGGCGGGCTCGGCTCGGTCGGGGTGATCACTCAGGTAACCGTTCAGTGTGTTGATGCGTTTAACCTGCGCCAGGCGTCGGGGGTCAAGTCGCGCCGGTGGGCCGAGAAGCACCTGGAGCAGTTGTTGTCGCAGCACGATCACGTCAGCTTCTACGCCTATCCGTTCACCGACCTCCTGCACGTGCACACCTGGGATCACACCGACGATCGTCGCTCGTTCCTCGGGGCTCGACGTGAGGCCATGAACGAGGCCAAGGCAGCGGTCGCTGCCGCCACGTTCGGCGACGCCATGGCTCACTTTGGGAAACTGCCGAAGACCGCTGATCGGGCAATGCGCATGCAGGCCCCAAGTAGTCGTGTGTTGCATTCCCACGAGGCGTTCAGCCGCAGCCAATACCATCTTCACCAGGAGCTAGAGATCGCCGTGCCCCATGAGCGGGTGTGGACCGAGCTCGATCAGACCTTGCACCTGTACGAGGAGATGTACCGACAGCGGCGCCTGCCGTTCCTACTTGTTGAGGTTCGGTTCAGTCCTGCCGGTCACGATCGTTCGTTCCTCGGGGCGGGCGCCGAGCGGGCGACGGCCTGGCTCTGCCTGTGCTGTAATCAGTCAGGTGCGGTCGACGAATACTTCGAGTCTGTCGAACAGTGGCTCGGCGAGGCGGACGCCCGAGTCCATCTCGGCAAGTGGTGTGAGACTCTGGACGCCGACGATGTTGCCGCCATGCACGGCGACCGCTTCAAGCGTTTCGCCGAGGTCCGCGATGAAGCCGACCCCAAGGGTCGCTTCGTCAACCCGTTCATCGAACGAGTTTTGGGCCCGCTCCGGTCAAGGGTCGATGGCCCGCAGCGTTCGAGGGAAGAGGTTTAGGGCTCGATGAGTGCGCTGGTGAAACGCCTGGAAACGATGGCGTTGCCGGTCCTGCGAGGAATCGGCCGACTTGGTTCTTTCGCTCCCGAGCCGCCCTGGGCTACGGGTGGCTATGGGTTGGCCAGCCGCGGCGGGCTGATTCTGCTATTTCTGATCGGCCTCCTACTTTCGTTCTGGTTAACCGGTGCCGGGCTGGCCATCATGATCATCGCCACCATGGCCTTGCTGCAGTTCTACCTACTGCAATATCGAGGGGCGCTACGGAAACGATCGACGATGCTGTGGTTGGCCGCCGTGGCGCTGATTCTGGGAGCGGTCGTCGCCGTCATCTGGTCGCGCTGGTCGGGCCGGCAAGGCGTCCGGGGCGATGTCATGGTGCTCGGCGCAGTGCTCGGCTGTCTGGCCGGGCTGCCCCTAGTCCGGGTTCTGTTTAGGGCGATCTTCGGGCCCCACCATCCCGAGTCGACATTACCGGAGCCCCAGGACCCAGCCCCGCTGTGGTTCTGGATCGGCGCCGTCGGGCCGGATCGTGCCACTATCGTCGCCCGCCTCGCCGACGGCGTGGATGCCAACTCGGTCAGCGTCGAATACACCTCCGAAGACCAGATCCAGCACAGCGGAAACATCGAGGTTGACCAGCAGCGGTTCGCCCGGATCGAGTTGAGCAGCCTTGACCCAAGCCAGCACTACGACCTGCGTGTTGACGCTCGCCGTGGAGAGGAAACCGTCGGGTCCGCACTCGGCGGGTTCACCACCTTCCCACCGGCCATGGAGCCGTCGACGGTTCGACTGGCGTTCGGGTCCTGCATGTCGACCGGATCGAGGGGCACGGTGTTCGACACCATCGCCGACACGTCGTTATCCTCCTGGGACGGACCTCGACCCCAGCTGTTCATGGTCACCGGTGATCTGCACTATGAAAACATCACCGCTCGCAGCACGAAGCCGTTCCTCGAGGCGTTCGACAAGGTGCACACGTCGCCACCGCAACGGCGGCTCTACAACTCCATGCCGATGGCCTACGTCTGGGATGACCACGACTACGGCGACAACGATTCGGGACACGACTCACCATCCCGAGACGCAGCCCAGACCGCCTACCGGCTCGCCGTTCCCAGCTACGTCGACCCCGGCCAGGCCGGAGCGATCAATCAGGAGTTCAGCATCGGCCGGGTTCGGGTGGTGGTAACCGACAACCGTTCCGAGCGTGGGGAAACCCCGGGCCACCTTCTAAGCCCGACCCAAGAGCAGTGGTTGATCGACTGCATCACCGACCCGACGTGGCCGGTGGTCATCTGGGTCAGCTCAACGCCATGGATCAGCTCAGACGACGACTCCGACAACTGGGGCGCATACGCCAAGCAGCGACGCCGCATCGCCGATGCCATCAGCACCCGCTCGGCCAACCTGGTGATGGTCAGCGGCGACGCTCACATGGTGGCCATCGACGATGGTCGCAACGCGGCATACGCCAGCGACGGTTCCGGTGGGTTTCCCGTGCTGCAAGCGGCGGCACTCGACCGACTTGGGTCGGCAAAAGGTGGCCGCTTCAGTCATGGTAAGTTCGGTGGCGCCGGACACTTCGGCATCGTCACGGTGAAAGACGAAGGCGGCAGTGAGATCGAGGTTGAGTTATCGGCCCGAAGCTGGACCGGCACCGAGATCGTCGGCCACTCGTTCACCATCACCGTTCAAGACCCATCACTATGGACGCCGCACAACCGCCAGGAGGCGAACCGATGACCACCCACCCGTTCTTCGACTACGAACGACCGATGGCGCTGGCCCACCAGGGCGGCGGAGGCGAAGAAACCGAGAACAGCACCGCTGCCTTCATCAACGCTCGCCGACTCGGCTACCGCTACCTCGACATCGACCTCCAGGTCACCGCCGACGGTGTTCTCGTCGCCCACCACGACGACTCGCTCGAACGGCTAACCGACCTGACCGGCACGGTGTTCGAACGGACCTGGGATGAACTGTCCGAAGTCCGCTTGCCAAACGGCGAACCGCTGGCCCGCTTCGACGAACTACTCGAAGCTCATCCCGATGCGTACTGGAATATCGAGGTCAAGAGCGAACAGGCGACCAAGCCGGTGGTCGACATGGTCCGCCGCCGTGACATCGATCAGCGGGTCTGCCTCAACGCCTTCTCCGATCTGCGCATGCGCAAGATCCGCAAGGCTGCGGCCGGACTGAACCCGGCCTATTCGACACCGATCGCTTCGACCCTGTGGCTGAAGCTGGCCTCTTACATCCCATTCCTGCCGTACCGCACTTCGGCCCAGGTCACGCAGGCGCCGGTCAAAGACCGCGGCATACCGGTGCTCGACAAACGTTTCGTCGACCGGGCCCACCGAGCTGGTCTGCTGGCCATCGTGTGGACCATCAACGATCGGGCCGAGATGAGCCGGTTGCTCGATATCGGAGTCGACGGCATCCTCACCGACGAACCCGCCACGCTTAAGTCGCTGCTCGAAGAGCGAGGTCAGTGGGCCTAGCCTGCTGGCTTGAAGTCGAAGCGGGCGTGGGCGAGCACGGTGGTGAGCACGATTACGGCCCCGATGATGCTTGCTAGCGGTGGGGCTTCGCTGAGAATAAGCCAGGCCATGGCGATGGCGACGGGGGTTTCAGCCGAGCCGAGTAGACCCGACTCGGCGGCGGGGATGAGTCGGGTTCCTTCGATCCAGAGAACAGTTGCTCCGGCGAACACAAGCCCGAACACCACAAGCAGGACTGCGTCGCTGGCGCTGACGTTGAGGGGATCGGTGAAGAACCAGCCTGCGATGAAGAGCAGCGGACCTGAAGCAGCACCGGCGAGCACTGCATCGGTGTTGGTAAAGGTGCGAATCAAGACCATGTAGAGAGCGTTCAGTCCGACCATGGCTATGGCCACGGCGTCACCATCGAGGTTCGGAGAACCGAGGCTGCCGCTGACGATGATCACGACTCCAACCAGAGACGCTGCGGCGGCGTAAAACGTCCGTCGTCGGATCGGCTCTCCCAGGATGAGCCGTTCGAGAATCGCCGCCACGAACGGGATGGTTGCGTAGATCACTGAAACGTTCGCCACAAAGGTGTTCTTGAACGCCACGATGAATGTCACCGAGCCCACGCCGCCGACAACCGCGAGTATCCAGCCGTCGCGACCAACACGGAACACGTCACGCAGCCGTCGATGACTGTTCCGGTACCGCACGTAGGCGGCGATGCCCGCGGCGCCGACGATGCCTCGCCAGGTGAGGATCGTCCAACTGCCGGCGTCAATGGCTTTGGTTAGCACGCCCGAGAAGCTGAACAGCACAGCTGAAGCAAGGACCAGCACCGGCCCCAGCCAACGGGGCTGGAGCGCCTTCTCGGCGTTCACACCGACCTGCCTCGGTCTTTCGCTGGGCGTGAGGTATTCATCTGCCATTGAACGTACTGTTGAGAAGGTGACTCGAGATCTGCGTTCTATGCAACCTGGCATACGGTAATCAAGTGGCACACTTTGATCGTTTGCTCCCGCCGCTCGCCACGCTCGTTGCGTTCGAAGCGGCGTTCCGTCACCGGAACTTCACCCGTGCGGCCGAGGAGCTGTATCTGTCGCAGGCCAGCGTCAGCCGACGGATCGCCGAGCTTGAATCCGACCTCGGCATCACCCTGTTCGAACGCCACCGCCACGACGTGGCTCCTACCGCCGACGCTGAGGTTCTTGCCGCCTCGGTGCGTCTCTCACTCACCGAGCTCTCTTCGACCGCAGATCTTCTTCGTCGACGCGCTCCTAGCGCCGACTCGCTCACCGTTCTGTCGGATCCGGCGCTGGCGTCGGTATGGGTGTCGCCGATACTCGGCGAGTTTCAACAAAAACACCCGGGCCTAAAGATTCGGGTGATCGCGTCGTGCGAGTCGACCGAAACGACCCGGGAACAATTCGACATTGCGCTGCAGTACGGCCGAGATGAGCCGAGTTCGTACACCGTCGAGTTCATCGCCGACGAGGCGGTGTTCCCTGTCTGTTCGCCATCGTTCGCCGCTCGTCTTTCAACCCCGGTTACCGCAGCGGACCTGGCCCAGCTGCCGTTGCTGCACGTCGAATATGATGCTCACCCCGGTTGGGCGACATGGCAAGACCTGCTTGCGTTGGCCGAGGTTGACGAGCGTGATCGGGACCAAACCATGGTCTTCACCTCGTATCACCTCTGTCTCGATTTCGCCGAGCGAGGCGAAGGTATCGCGCTCGGTTGGGAGCGCTCGGTCAAGGCACGCCTCGACGCTGGCACGCTCGTGCGGATCCCGGGCATTACCAAGCACAACGCGGGCGTCATCAACGCCTACCTACCGAACCACACCATCACAAACCCCCACGCCCCTCAGTTCCTCGATCTATTGAAGAGCACCCTCGCTCTCGACTGAGTCGGGCGACCGCACCGGTCACGCGTTGCAGTACTGTCGAGTTTGACATGTCTTCGTTCGACTCCTCGCTGCGCGAGATTCATCCTAAGACGCGGGCTGGCTGGCGCTCGTGGCTGTTAAAGAACCACACAAAATGCGACGGCGTGTGGCTGATCTACTACCGCGCCTCGACGGGCAAGCGCCAGCTCACCTGGGAAGATGCAGTGCAAGAGGCGCTGTGCTTCGGTTGGATCGACAGCAAAGTGAAACCGATCGACGACGAGCGCTACAAACAGATCTTCACGCCGCGAAAACCGCAGAGCGTGTGGTCGAAGATCAACAAGCAATACATCGATGAACTGATCCAAGCCGAGCTGATGACCGACGCAGGTTTGCGGGCGGTCGATATCGCCAAGAAGAACGGCGCTTGGTCGCTGCTCGAGCCGGTCGACGCGCTCATCGTTCCCCCAGAATTGGAATCGGCCCTGCGAAAGTCGAGGCGGGCACGGGAGGCCTACGAAGCGCTCTCGAAGTCGGACAAACGAGCGGTGCTCTATTCGCTGTACTCAGCCAAGGGCGAAGACACCCGGGCCAGACGTCTGACCAAAGCACTGGCCGCGCTCGAAAGCGACGGATAGCGCCAACCGAACGCCGCAAGGAATGGCGTTGGAGTTGTTGGTGGCGGTCCCACCGGATCGGGCCGCCGAGGCTTGCGGTTAGGAGAGGGAGTTGTCCCACGCGGCGACGCGCTGGGTGTCTTCGTAGTCTTCCCAGCGGAGCAGGCGACCCCATCGGACTTCGAGCAAGAGTACGGCTCGATTGTTGTAGAGGTCGTCGCCACCATCGGGATTTGACACAAAATCGTGGACACGCAGTGCGATGCGGGTGTTCCATGGGGGACCGTTCACCAGTATGTCCTCGATCTTGAACTGAATTCCTTCGCCAACGAAACGTTCGGCGAATGCTGTCGCCTCCTCGATGCCCTGGTGGGTGACGTGCCGCTCTCGGCCAAGGACCTGGGACCGAAACATCGTTGCCCATGAGTTCTGGCCGGGGAAAGCAAGCTCGAAATTGGGACTGGCCATCTTGAGCATCAGTGAATAGTCACCGCTGTTCAGCTTGTTGATGCTGTACCGCATCATCGCTCGGACCGAAGCTTTGTACACCGGCACCTCCTTCTAAAGGTCTCTAGAACGATCACTCTAGAATAGACGCGGGCGCGATGCTAGAACGATGGTTCTAGACTTTGGTTATGGCGTCCACTGGCGATCGAATCATCGTCGCAACCAATGAACTGTTCCGGCGTCACGGCTACAACGGAACGTCGCTGAGCCAGATCTCTGAGGCTTCCGGGGCGACGATCGGGTCGATCTATCACTTCTTCCCCGGCGGCAAAGAAGCGCTCGGCGTGGCCGTTATCGACAGCACCGGCGAGATCTATCGCCAACTGTTCGAGGCGATCGTCGCAGAAGCACCCGACCCGGCGACCGCGTACAGCGAGTTCTTTACGGCGGCAGCCGTCGTGCTTGAGGAAAGCGACTTCATCGACCCCTGCCCCATTGGAGGTATCGCCCGCGAAGTCGCAAACACGAACGAACCTCTCCGCATCGCAGCACGGAATGCCTTCGACTCATGGATTGCGGCCGCGCAAGATCATCTCACGGCCGTAGGAATTTCATCAAAGAACGCGCAGGAACTTGCGTACGTGTTCGTCTCGACAGTCGAAGGCACCTTCGTCTTGAGCAGAACCCTACGCAACACGAAACCGCTAACGGCGGCAGGACGCCATCTCACCGAGATGGTCCGACAGGCGATCAACGAAGAGACAAGCTCCCGTACGTAGCTAGCCTCTCCGAAAACATGTCAGGTCTTGCGCTGGGTCTGTCCGATCACGATGATCGCCAGCGTTGTGAGCACCACCGCCATGCCAGCGAACTGCAGCCACACCACCGACTCGCCGAGAAACTGCCAAGCTAGAAGTGTCGAGGTGACCGGGATGGCCAGTGTCAACGTTGAGCCGAGCCAAGCCGGGATCTCGCCCAGCGCCCAGTTCATCAACATGTGAGAAGTGAAGCCGGGCCCGATCGAAAGAATGATCAGCCAGACCCAGGCCGAGGTCGATGGCATGACGAATACCTGGCCCGAGAACACGGCGAACGGTGTGGCCATCAGGGCTGCGATCAGGGCGGTGGCGCCGGTGTACTGGCTTGAATCGATCTGTTGCCGCGTCAGCTTGGAGAAGACGAAGTACAGGGTCCAGGCGATGAGCGTGGCCACCGACATCAAGTCGCCACCGATGCTCCACTCCGGTCGGCCACTTGAGCCGAACATCACAAGGGCCACGCCCCCGAGAGCTATGGCAGCCAGGATCCAGTCGAGTCGCCGTGGCCGCTCGCCAAAGAGGCGCCCCGCGATCATCAACATGAAGATCGGCTGCAGCGAGCCGATGACGGTGGCGTTGGCCACGGTGGTCAGCCGGATCGAAACAAAGAACAACATGATGTCGGCGCCGAGGGCCAGACCACCCCGGAGCGATACCCGCAACGACGACGCCCGCAGCGGCGTGCCTCGTAACTTGAGGAAGACCAGCACGATCAGCGCATAGATCCACATGCGCCAGAACACGACAGCTAGGGCACCGAGTTCGGTGATGCCCTTGGCGATGACCCCCGACGCGGCCCAGCCGACCATGGCCAATGCCGCGGCCGGGATACCCCGAGGATGGGTGGCCGGCGTATCGACGGAAGCGGCGGCGGTCAACGGGTGACCGCTTGGTAAATCCTGTTAGCCATCGTGGTCATGCCGACACGTTACCCACGACCGGCGGCTACAAGCTAAATCAGCTCGCCAGCGAACTGGGCGTTGTAGAGCCGCGAATAGAGGCCCTCGTTTTCTAGCAGTTCGGCGTGGCTACCCTGCTCGACGATCTTGCCGTCTTCCATAACCAGGATCACATCGGCACCCCGGATGGTCGACAGCCGATGAGCGATAACGAAACTGGTGCGCTGAGCTCGGAGGGCGTTCATGGCCTCCTGGATCAGCACCTCGGTGCGGGTGTCGACCGAGCTGGTGGCTTCGTCGAGAATGAGGATCGATGGGTCGGCCAGGAAGGCCCTGGCGATGGTCATCAACTGTTTCTCGCCAGCGCTGATGTTGTCACCCTCTTCGTTGATCATGGTGTCGTAGCCATCGGGCAGCGAACGAACGAACCGGTCGACGTAGGTGATCCGGGCCGCCTCGTTGATCTGTTCCTCGGTGGCGTCGGGGTTGCCGTATGCGATGTTCTCGCGAATGGTTCCGCCGAACAGCCAGGTGTCCTGGAGGACCATGCCGACCTTCGAGCGAAGCTCACGGCGGGGATAGGTCGATATGTCTCTTCCGTCTAGCGAGATTGAACCGGAATCGAGATCGTAGAAACGCATGATCAGGTTGACCAGTGTGGTCTTCCCTGCTCCGGTAGGGCCGACGATGGCCACGGTTTGCCCCGGTTCGGCCACCACATTCAGCCCTTCAATAAGGGTGGTCTCTTTGTCGTAGGAGAAGTGCACGTCGTCGAAGACGACGCGGCCCTTTACCGGTGCTGGGTCAACGGTGTCGGCTTGCTCCTCGGTCTGTTCTTCGGCATCGAGCAGCTCTAGAACACGCTCAAGCGAAGCGATGCCCGACTGGAAAGTCGTGGCCATCGAAGCGATGCGCCCAAGCGGCTCGGAGAACTGTCTGGCGTACTGAATCATGGCCTGCATGTCGCCGATACTTATGGCCCCAGACGAAATCCGCAGCCCGCCGACCACGGCGATCAGGATGTACTGGATGTTGCCGAGGAACAGCATGGTTGGCTGAATCAGGCTGGAAACAAACTGGGCACTAAAGCTGGCTTCGTAGAGCTTGTCGTTGTCGGCTCGAAACCGGGCTTCGGTTTCACGCTGACGGCCGAAGCTCTTGACGATGGCGTGGCCACTGAAAACCTCTTCGGCCTGGCCGTTCACCGCTCCGGTGTGACGCCACTGCGAAACAAACCGCGGCCGAGCTTTGCCGCCGATGAACTTGATCACCAGAATCGAACCGGGAACGGTCACCAGGGCTACGACCGTCAGCAGTGGCGAAATGGTCAGCATCATCACCGCAACGGCGATCAGGGTGAGCAGCGCGCTGAGGATCGAACTGGTGGTTTGCTGCAGGCTTTGAGCCAGGTTGTCGATGTCGTTTGTAACCCGGCTGAGAAGATCACCCCGGGATTGGCGATCGACATACTTAAGCGGCAAGCGGTTGATCTTGTGTTCGACCGACTCTCGCAGTCGATACATCGACCGCTGCACGATGCCGGCCAACACATAACCCTGGCCGTAGTGCAGGAACCAAGCGACCGTATAGAGCGCGGCGATGAACAGCAGACGGTTCCGCAGATCGCCGAAGTCGATGCCTGCGTCGGTGACGACGCCGTCGACGATCACATCGGTTGCCCCGCCCAGCAGACGAGGCCCGAGAGCGACCAGCCCGACCTGCCCGATGGTGAACAGCATTACCAGCACTAGGAGCAGACGCTCCCGGCCAAGGATGTCGCCCAGTCGGCCGACGGTGGCTCGGAAGTCGCTGCTCTGCTCGACCGGCATGCCCAGCCCTCCGCCGGGTCCAAAACTGGATCGGCGAGCCTGGTTGCCCGTGGTGGCGATGACTTCGCTGTCGTCGACCCCATTGTGGCCATTTTGATCTTGGCCGTTCTTGTTTCCGTTCTCGGTGCTCATGCCACTACCTCCTCGCCGATCTGCGATTGCACAATCTCGGCGTAGGTCTCACAGCTTTCGATCAGGTCATCGTGTTTGCCTCGGCCGACAATCGAGCCGTTTTCGACCACCAGAATCTGGTCGGCATCGGCGATGGTCGAAACCCGCTGGGCTACCACCAGAACCGCCGACTCTTTAGTGTGTGGCTTCAGAGCCGCTCGGAGTCGGGCATCGGTTGCCAGGTCGAGAGCGGAGAATGAATCGTCGAATACGAAGATCTCAGGACGCACTACCAGCGCCCTGGCGATCGACAAACGTTGACGCTGCCCACCCGAGACGTTGCTGCCACCCTGAGCGATGGTGCTTTCCAGCCCATCGGGCATGGCTTGCACAAAGCCGGAGGCCTGCGCGATCTCCAGCGCCTGCCACAGTTCCTGATCGGTAGCGTCGGGACGACCAAACCGCAGGTTCGAGGCCACCGTACCGGAGAACAGGAACGGCTTCTGTGGCACGTAGCCGACCTTGCTCCACAGCAGATCGGGGTCGAGTTGTTTCACGTCGACACCATCGACAAAGACCGTGCCGTTGCCCGAGTCGAAGAGGCGAGGCACCAGGTTGACCAGGGTGGTCTTGCCCGAACCGGTGCTGCCGATGATGGCTGTGGTTTGTCCGGCTTCGACCCGGAACGAGATGTCGTGCAGCACCGGCTGATCGGCGCCCTTGTATTGGAAGCTGACGTTGCGGAACTCCAAGGTGCCGTGCTCGGCGACCTCGGTGACCGGATTAGCGGGCGGAACGACAGACGACTCGGTATCGAGCACTTCCATGATCCGCTCCGCGGCCACTGCGGCCCTCGGAATCATCGACACCATGAAGGTGGCCATAGCCACCGCCATCAGCACCTGAATGAGGTAGCTGAGATAGGCCACGACAGACCCGAGCTGCATCTGACCATTCGAAATTCGGTCGGCACCGATCCACAGCACCGCCAGACCGGAAACATTGAGGATCAAGCCGATCGTTGGGAACATGGCAGCCATAAGACGGCCGGTACGCAACGATGTCTCGGTCACGGCAGCGTTCGCTTTGGCGAAACGTTTTGCTTCTTCGGGCTCTCTCACAAAGGCCCGGACCACTCTGATGCCGGTGATCTGTTCTCGCAGCACGCCGTTGACCTTGTCGACTTGGACCTGCAGCGCCTGGAACGACGGCACCATGCGAGAGACCAACACACCGAGCACGACCATCGTTGCTGGCATGGCCACGACCAGCACGATCGACAGGCCGATGTCTTCTCGCACCGCCATGATCACGCCGATGACCAGGGTGAGGGGAACAGCGATCATCATGGTGGTCGCCATCACAACCAAGGTCTGCACCTGCTGCACATCGTTGGTGATCCGAGTAATGAGCGACGGCGCACCGAAGCGCCCGACCTCACGAGCCGAATAGCCGGTGACCTGATGGAACAGCGAACGCCTCACATCACGGCCGAAGCCCATGGCCGCCCTCGCCCCGAACCAGACTGCGGCAATGGTGAACACGATCTGCACCACGGTGAAGCCGAGCATTACGCCACCGATTCGCCAGATGTAGGCGTTGTCGCCCTTAAGAACGCCGTTGTCGATGATGTCGGAATTGAGTGCAGGCAACGTCAGCACGGCGAAGGTCTGGACCGCCTGTAAGGCGACCGCTATCAGCAAGGTGGTCCGGAAGGGCGCCAGGTACGACCCCAGCAATCGACGCAAGCTCATTGGCCCGCCTCTTTCTTTTGGCTCGCAGTTTCTGTACCGGCCGCGCCGGCACCGTGAACCGGGGGACCGGCCGCGCCGGCACCGTGAACCGGGGGACCGGCTGCGCCGGCGCCGTGAAGCAGCATGTCGACGATTTCGGTGGCCGATGCCGGTTCGGTGGCCAGCATCGGGTGGCTGAGTGAGAGGGTCAGGCCTCGCAGCATGCGGGCCGCCTTGATCGGGTCGACTCGGAACCGGTCGGGCTCGACGGCCAGCAGCTCGATCATGGCCGCGCTTTCGGGCATCCCGCGGGCGTGTTTTGCCCGATGTTTATCGCCGATGCTTGACAGCAGCTGCCATACGTCGACCACTCTGGCCTGGAGAAGCTCGGTGACCAACACCAAACGCTCCTCAAACGGAGCCTGGCGATCAATGTTGGATATCGCCTTTTCAAACGACTCGTTGTCTACAACGTGTTCGACCACGGCGGCGATCAGCTCATCCTTATCGGCAAAAACTCCGAAGATCGTGCCCTCGGCTACACATGCAGCGGCGGCGATCTGCCGGACCGTAACCGCCTGGCCATGCTCGATCAGCAGCGGGCGAACCGCTTCGATTATTGCCGCACGCCGCTGCTCAGGCGGCATGGACGCCGCTCTGCGAGGGGTGTTTGGGTTATCGGAGGCCGGGGTCACGTTATCACCGTAGCGAACTGAGTGAGCACTCACTCAGTTGTGTGACCGATCACTCATCGGACCAGCCACTGACCAGTCACCCACCCAAGGTGGCGGTATAGCCTGGCCCTCATGGCAGGCCGATCAGCACTTATAGTCAGCCACGGCCAGCCCTCAGACCCCGACGTTGCCGAGCAAGAGATCCTCGCTGTGGCCGCCGCGGTTGCATCACATCTGCCACCGGACTGGGCGGTGCGAGGGGCCACGCTGGCTAGCGACAATGCCATGGAGAACTCCATCGACGAGTCAGCGGCCGATGTAAGTACCGCTGTGAGCGCCGCCGCTCCCCTGCTGATCTACCCGATGTTTATGTCCGACGGATGGTTCACAAAAACGGTCATCCCCAAACGCCTCGGCCAGCGTTCGTCTATCAGCCAGCTAGCGCCGTTCGGCATCGACCCTCGCCTGCCAGCGTTGGCCGCCCGATGGCTCGAATCGGTCATCGACGAGGCGGGCTGGGCCGATAGTCGAGTCAAGGTATTGGTAGCAGCCCATGGTTCCGGCAAGAGTGCCCGGCCCGCCGAGATCGCAGAGCAGTTCACCGCTGCCCTCGAAGCCGAGGCAGACAGGAGCGGCCGTCGGATTTCGACAAGCTGCGGCTATGTCGAGCAGGAACCGTTCCTAACCGACGCCGCGACCCAGCTCGGTCGAACATCGATTTGTCTACCGTTTTTCGCCGCTCGACGAGGGCACGTGCTGAACGACCTTCCCGAAGCCCTCGACCGGGCCGACTTCATCGGACTACGACTCGACCCCATCGGCTGCCACCCCGATGTGCCGGCGTTCATCGCCGACGCCCTGCTCGCCGCCGACCGACCCTAGCTCACCGATCGAGCCGGGAACCTCAGCGCTGATCGGTGGGATCGTTTGGCTGCATCACGGCGAAGATCAACGTGAATGCCGAGAGCCCAGCGGCGCCCAGAAACGCTACTTGCCATCCGTCGATGAAGGCGCCAGCCGCACCGGCGGTATCGCTGAGATCACCGAGAGGGATGTCAAAGCCCTTTGAGACCATCACTCCGGCCACCATCGCCGTGGTCAGGGCCTGGCCGAAGGCGCTGCCAACCGTTCGCGTCACGTTGCTGAATGCGCCGCCGACGGCGAGAGAAGCGGGCGGTATGGCCCCCATCATGGCGCTGTTGTTAGAGACGTTCCACAGGGCCATGCCAGCACCCGAAAGGAAAGCGAAGACGCCGATAAGTAACAGCGGCGTCGACTCGTCTGAGAAGGCAAACGCGGTGGTTGTACCAACCTGCAATGTGAGCCCGAGGACCGATGGAGCACGGGGGCCAACCCGATCGTAGATCCGGCCGGTCACCGAAGCCGAGATTCCCATGCCCATCGGCAATATGGAAATGACGAGCCCAGCCATCGCAGCCGAGACCTCGCGCACGGTGAGCAGATAGATCGGCAGCATGAGTGCGTAGGCGGCAGATGCGGTGAACCCAAGGACCCGAATCGTGACCGCCTTGCGAAAGACCGAAATGGCGAAAAGTCGCAGTTCCAGCATCGGCCGTTCGACGCTCAGTTCCCATCGAACGAAGGCAGCCACTAGACAAACCGACAACGCTGCGCTGGCCAGCACCGTCGATGACAACCACGGTTGATCAAACGGGTTGTTGACCGTCAAGACCATGGCGGCGATGGCCAGCGCCGACAACGCAGCGCCGACACGATCGAACCGCCGCCCACCATCGGTCTGCTGAGCGTCCGGTTCTGGCTCAACTAAGTCATCATCGATCAGTACTCGAATGACCAACAGCGAAAGGCCAACCGGAATAGCCAACAGTAAAAACAGCGTGTCCCAGTCGAGCACCTGGAGGGCGACACCGCCGAACAGCGGAGCAGCAGCCGAGCCGGTGGCCACCGCGGCGGTCTGGGAACCCATGGCCACACCTCTCTCCTCGGGCGGGAAGGCGGCAATCAACATCCCGGTCGACACCGACTGAAACAACGTACTGCCGATAGCCATGACCACCCGAGCGGCGATGACAAGGGCGAACGATGGAGCCAGGCCGGTCAGCGCGGCCCCGGTACCCATTACCGCGGTACCGACGGCTAACACCTTTTTGCGCCCGAAGCTGTCGGCCAAACCTCCCATCGGCAGCAGCAGCGCAGCGATCAGCAGGGACTCGGTGATGACCACCCAGCCAACGGCTTTAAGGGTGACGTCGAACTCTTCAGCAACCGACGGCAGCGTCAGAAACGACAGCGACATCGCCAGCACTAGTAGCAGATAGGCAAAGCCGATGGCGCCGAACGCCCGCCACTTCGCCTGTTTCCACCATCGACCATGGTCGGCCGAAGTCATCCCCGGCCCTTCATCGATGGTGGACAAACGGCCTGCTTTCGAAGCTTCTAGAGCTACTGCTGTGTGCCGACCTTAAGATCCTTGAACGCTACATCCCGATCGACGCTGATATCGCGAGGTAGCCCAAGTACCCGATCGCCGATGATGTTCTTCTGAATCTCGTCGGTTCCACCGGCGATGTTGGAGGTGAAGCTACGGAGCGTCGAGTTGGATAGACGCTCGGCGTCCTCTTCGTCGCCGTCCCATGCTGCCCCAGCCGGCCCCGCCAGGTTCATCATGAGAGAGCGAGACATACGAGCGATCTTGGCACCGTGCAGTTTGCCGAGCGAACCGCCGGGGCCGGGGGTGTTGCCAGCCTTGAGCTCGGCTCTGGTGCGAAGCGAAACCAGGCTCTTTGTGGTCTCTTCCGAGTAGAGCTTCATCAGTTCTTGGCGGGTGACTCGGTCGCCCATTTTGTCGTACTTCTTTGCCGTCTTGATCAGGAAGTCGGAGGTAGGGGTCTTAATGCCGGAGCTTGAACCGGTGCCAATGGCCACCCGCTCGTACATCAACATGGCGGTGGCCAGACGCCAACCGGCGTTGAGTTCCCCGATCAAAGCGGTAGTCGGGAGCCGCACGTCGGTGAAGAACACCTCGTTGAAGTGTTTGCCACCGTCGATCTGGTTGATGGCTCGAATCTCGACGCCCGGGTCTTTCATGTTCACGATGAACATTGAGATACCGGCGTGCTTCGGGGCGTCGGGGTTGGTCCTGGCCACGATGATGCCGTAGTCAGACACGTGAGCCAGGGTGGTCCAAACCTTTTGGCCGTTGAGGGTCCACTCCTCACCGTCGAGTTCGGCCCTGGTTTGCAGGCTGGCCACGTCGGAGCCTGCGCCGGGCTCGGAGAACATTTGACACCAGACGGTGCGGGCGGCGATGGCGTCTGGCAGGTAGGCGGCCTTCTGCTGATCGGTGCCATATTCGGCAAGCATCGGTACGCACATACCGTGGCTGATGGTCAGCTGACCGGTCATGTCGTTGTGCTTGGCGTACTCCTCACGCCAGATCCGGTCGTAGCTCTTCGACAGGCCGAGGCCGCCGAACTCCTTGGGGTATGTCACCCCTGCTAGGCCGGCGTCGGCCACCTTCTGCTGGAAGACTTTGGCCGCAGCCAGCTCGTTGGCGCCGCGGGCGTCTGGCTCGAAGATCAGGCCGGTGGCGTGCTCGGTAAGAAACTCGTGACAGCGGACCCGAAACTCGTCCTCGGTTTCGGTGGGGCTCGTCGTGGTGTCGGTCGCAGTCATACCCTAATTGATACCGCAAATACCCTAAGTAGGGCGAAATGTAAGGCGAAGCGAGAGGGTCTAGAAGTTCCTACGGTTTGTGACCGAGACTCAGCGGTGGTACACCGATCGGTCGTGACCGAATCGTATTTCCAATCCAGCCCTGAAGGATTCACCCCTCGAGCCCACGCTCATGGGCCCTGGGCAGAGGATATGATGCATGGCCGCCTGCTCGGCGGGCTGGCCGCCAGGGCACTCGGGCTTGAGTTCGGAGGCGAGGGCTGGCGGGCCGCCAGACTGACGGTCGACCTGTTCCGACCGGCGGCGATGGCCCCGGTCCAGATCACCACCCAGGTGGTTCGCGATGGCCGCAAGGTTCGCGTCGCCGATGCGACCGCAACCTGCGACGGTCACGAAGTGGCCCGGGTGACCGGCCTGTTCCTCAGCGAAGGCGAAGAGCCACCGGGGGATATTTGGCAACCGGAGCGCAGCAGCTGGCCGGACCCTGAAACCATCGCATCACCGGATGATCCCGACTCCACGGGCGACGTTTATGGATGGCTGTTCCGGACGGTCGAAGGGGGCATGGGAACCGGTGAACGCAGCCGGGTCTGGACAAACGACACCAATCCCCTGCTCGACGACGAGCCGATGTCGCCGCTGGTCAGAGCGGCAGTCTCGGGCGACATCGCCTGCCCGCTGGCCAACGCCAGCACCGACGGTGTGCACTACATCAACGCCGACTACACCATGTTCATTGCCCGCTACCCGGTGGGCGATTGGATCGGTGTCGAAGTAGCGCAGCAGATCGACTCGACCGGCATCTCGATCGCCTCGGCCACCATGGTCGACCAGAACGGTCCGTTCGCCACCAGTAGCGGATCATCGATATCTCGGCCGCCCCTACGGTCTGAGTGATCCTGCGGCCTGAATGACGGTCGGCTCGCCTACTGCGTGAGCTGAACCCAACCGCCGTCAGCCAGCCGTTCCCACAGACCCACTTCCCAGGCCATATCGGTGTCGGCGAGACCTGCTGTGGGGTCGATCATCTCGCGAGCCAGCATGGCCTGGCTTCCAAGCCTGGCTGTGCCGTAGGCCAAGCTCAGGTGAAGCCAATCTTTGATCCGCAGCGGATCCTCTTCGGCATGTTGCACTTGGGCCGCCGCTAGGTTCTCAGTGAGTTCACGCAACCACGCCGAGCGCATTTCCAGGCCGACCCAATCGTCGTTTGTCACTAACCCGACAACCTCGACAGCCCCCGACGGAACCGGTCCGGCCGCTGCCAGACCCTCACGGAACTCGGCCGTCACCTCTGCTGCTCGATCTTCGGAGCGGTGAAAGAAGCCGGTGAGCGTGCAGTGCGGAGGGTAAGTCTGGGCTGTGGTCGCCAAGCCGTCAGAGAGCAGTCGTTCGAAGTACCGCTCGCACCGATCGGCCAGCGCGCCGGTTGGCGTGGCGTAGAGGATCAGTTCTCGCATCGGGCCAGCAGCGCTAGTAGGTTCCCGCGGCGATGGTGCGGTGAATTCTGGCCGGGCCACCGGCAGGCGGAGGTGGATCGACGACTAAGATGTCGGCGCGCTGCCCGACGGTTAGCGAACCTCGGTCGTCGAGCCCGGCCGCGGCAGCCGGAGTCGTCGAGACCAGTCGCCACGCTTGCCCCAGGGTGCGTAAACCGTTGGCCACCGCCACGAACGGGGCCTGCAGCAGCGAGGGGTAGTGATAGTCGGAGCACAACATCTCACCAACGCCAGCTTCGAGGGCGTCACCTACCGAGAGGTTCGACAGATGTGAGCCACCTCGCACCAGGTTGGGGGCGCCGAACAGAACCGGTATCTGCTCCTGCTGATAGAGCAGCGACAGCTCGATCGATGTCGGAAACTCGGCGATGGCCACGCCGAGATCAAGATCTCGCTGCAGGTGCTCTTCGCTGTTGGCGTCGTGCGATGCGGTGACGCAGCCCGCCGCCTCGGTGGCCTCCGCTAACGCTTTCTCCTGCACTGCGCCAAGCTCTCGTCGTTCGGCCGCTTCGCTTTGCAGCCGTAACAAGGTGTCGTGATCCATCCCGCTACGAGCGAGCGCAGTGTTTGAAACCTTGGCCGGAGTACCGAAGGAGCTGCCATGGCCGAGAGTGTGATCGTTGTAGGACAGCATGCGGACCGTGCCCGCCTCGATCCACGCCAGCAACTCATCTAGGTCATCGGTGTTACATCGTTCGTGACGGACGTGGAGCAACACATCAGGCCCGCCGACGCGCCGATCTAGTCCACCTACGAGGGCCCGAAGGGTCTCTCGACTTCGCAGACCGGGCTCCCAACTATCGGTTGCCGAAAGATACGAGGTGGTGATCCCGGCTGCCAGCAGCTGACCATCGTTGTCTTGCAGGGCGATGTCGGTGTCGATGGGCACTCCGCCCCGAGGCATCACACAGCGTTCGAATGCGTCGCCGTGAACGTCGATAATGCCCGGCAACACCAGGCGCGCTGAGGCGTCGATGGTCGGCAGACCGGTGACGTCAAGGTCGGGCGGGCCGATCTGATCGATGACCCCTTCGCTCCAGGTCACGGTGGCCGGTGTCGGATTGTCACGGTCGGGCAGCAGCACCATCCCGCCTTTTGCCGCGCCGGATGCTGGCCGATTCTCGGACGTCATTCAGATCATTCGTTTCAGCAGGGCCGGTGCTTCGAGGCTGCGATACAAAGCCTCGGCGGTGGCGCGGTGAGCTTGAGCAGTGTCGTCGTCTCCCCGCCGAGCGGCGAGGCGGGAAAGGGGGTCGGCAGCTGCCAGGCTGGCAGCGCCCCAGGGCACGCCGAGTACCAGGTTGGCGTGAGGGGTGAGCGCCGCTTCGGCTGCGCTGGCCAGCTCATCATCGTCGACAGCCAGCGCCAACTCGGCAGCGGCGACCAGGGCGTTGCCGCCGAGCATGTGTTCGCCCAACGCCATCCAGGTCCCGAGCCGGAATCGTGCCACGGTCTCTTCCAGCTTGGCGGTGTCGCCTGCGTGCATGGCGGCCAGCGCTAGCGGAGGGAGAAAGACCGCTGAGCCATCAAAGGCCGTCAATAGCTCCAGCAGCTCAAACGACCGGCTCCAGTCACCGGACACCAAGTCATTAAAAAGGTGGCCAAACCCGTGCAATGCGAACGCTGCTTCACCCCAGAACGCCTCACCGATCTCCGAGGCCCTATCGCAAAGATCGCGCGCGGCCTCAACCTCGCCAGCAAAGGCCGCCAGTGTGGAGCCAATGACCAGGTTCCGCCACTCAACGATCGGTTGAGCCGCAAGCCGATCGGCGTCGCCCGCGGTGACACGCCGTAGATCCTCACCTCGACCTCGCATGAACGCTGCGGCTTCGGGGGCGGCGGCGTCGGTAAAGTACGCGTTGTTCGCCAGACGGATTTCGTCGATCTGGGGGTCGAGTACGTCGAGCTCGTCGATCCCCGCCGGGCAGGAAAAGGCGATGTGGCGGGCTTCGAGCAGCATCAACCTGTCCATCGTGTCAACGCCTACCTGCTCGGCCATTTCGAGTGCGTTCTTGGTAGCGATGTCTCGACTAGCTAGCGGCTCTAGGAACAGATCGAAGACAGCCGTCTTGGCCATTACACGAGCCTTCTCAACCGAGACCTCATCGCCGAGCAGTTCGTCCGCTTCGGTCAGCAGGGTTCTTGTCGTGCGATCGCTCGGCTTACGAAACGGACTTTGACCCCAGTGGGCCAACACCGCTGCGACGAAGAGGTCGGGCCAGCTGTTGGCGCGGGCGATTTCGATGACCCGATCGAGAATGGGAACTGCCTCGCCGGGGGTGCCCTTGCTGTTCAACAGCTCGCCGATGGACAGCAGCACCTCGGCCAATGTCCTGGTCTGCGGTTCAGTGTCGACAACCCGCTGCAACAGTCGAATGGCCAAGTCGAATTGGTTCGCTGCCTCAGCCCGTTCAGCGGCAACACGGGCCGAGACCACCGCTTCTTCGCTAGAGATGAGCGGAATGGCCCCCAGAGCATGGAACGCGATCTCGGCCTCAGCTGCGCCTTGCCCGGTTAGCGCCACGACGCATGCTCTGTGAATGGCGGCCCTCTGAGCCTTGGACAACGAATCGGTGATGGCCTGCGGAACCAGCTGGTGAGAGAAGCGAAATCGTGATGCCGACGCTGTTTCGTGCAACAGCTCCGCCTCGATCGCCACATCGATGGCCAGTAGAGCGGCCTCGGGTTCAAGACCGGCCGCGGTGGACGCTGTCAGAAATGGGAACTCGGTGCCGAGCAGCGCCCCGACCTTGACGATCTGCTGCACGTCGGCTGACTGCCGGTCGAGCCTGGATGCGACCAGTTCGATAACCGAGTCCGAAGTGCTCTGGCCGAGCTGCACATCACGCAAGCTCTCGGTGAGGAACAGGCAGTGGCCGGCGGTGACCGCTAGGAGATCGTCATAGCTATTCTCTTGCCGGTCGTCGGCCCCCTCTTTGTCGCTTCCAACCACTGCGGTGATCAGCGCGCGGGCTGCGTCGGGATCGAGATCACCGAGCCGAAGGTCGGCGACATGCTCGGAACGGCGCTGCTGTTGAATCCACTGATGAACCTCGGTAGGCAACTCCCCTCGTCCTGAGCGATAGGTGGCGACGGTCGAAAAGGCTCGGCCGCGGAGTCGGCGGTGGAGACGGCCAAGCAACGTACGAGTCGGGTCGTCAGACCATTGCAGGTCATCGATCAGCAACACCAACGGCCCGTCGGCGGTGACGCGGTCGAATACCGCCATGAAGACGTCGATTCCGGCGTAAGCATCGACGGGAACCGGGTCGCCTCGCAGGTAGCTGACGAGCGAAGGCATCAGCGAGAGCAGCGGACCTTCAACCCCTTGGGCCCAGCCAGCGACCTTCGTTGGATGTGTCGCCGCCAGCTGGATAAAGGCTTCGCGAACCGCTTGCAATCCCGAGGTTGCCTCGGACTCGCAACGGCCGGCGCAGGCGAACGCCCCCGATGCGACTGATTCGTCGAGTAACTGAACCGCCAGTCGCGACTTTCCGGCGCCGGGAGCACCACCGATATAGATCTGGGTGTTGAGTTCCCGCCCCTTATCGAGCAGCACCCGACACTGCTCCAGTTCCTCGGTCCGGCCGACGAACGGGAATTCGGTATCGACGGCGATGTCCAGCGCGACCTGCAACTGCTGCGGTTCCGGCACCTGCACAGGTACCGACCGGCCAGCAGCGGCGGACTCCGACGGGGCGGCGATCTCGCCGACGAACTGATAGCCCCGGCCGTGAACACTGCGCACGTACTTTTGGGTTCGCCCGTCGTCGCCCAGCGCCTGGCGGATCTGCTTGATCCTGGTGCTCAGCGCAGATTCCGAAACGAACTGATCACCCCATACCGAGTCGAGAATTTCCGCCTTTGTGACCACTCGATCCCGGTGCTCGATGAGGATCGCCAACACAGCAAAGACCTGCGGCTCGACGTGGATACCGCCGTCTGGCCCAAACAGCCGTTGACTCGCGAGGTCAAAGGTGAAGCCGTCCCACTCAAGAGCCATTGCCCAAAGCTTAGACCAAGGGCCAAACACGTAAACAAGCAGCCAAACGGGCGTCGATGGCTTGCCGCTCACTAGTATGCGGCCATGGAAATCAGCGGCGTCAGCTACGAGGTTGAATCGTGAAAATAGCTCTGCAAGCCAGCCCGTGGAACCGGGTCGATCTGTTCGAGGCCGCTGGCTTCGAAGTGATCGAGGAGGCAGTCTCGACCGAGGATGAGTTCATCGACCTGTTGAAGCAGGCCGACGGCGCCGAGGTCAGCGTTATCCCTCGCACCTCACGACGGGTTCTCGAGGCGTGCCCGAACCTGAAAGTGGTGAGTCGGATGGGGGTCGGCGTGGATTCCATCGACCTCGACGCGGCAACCGAACTGGGCATTCTGGCGTGCAACGTGCCGGGGGTGAACACCGCTGAGGTGGCCGATCACGCCATGGCCATGCTGCTCAGCCACACCCGCCGGATCCACGATGGTTCCCAAACGATGCGGGCTGGCGGCTGGAGCGAGCCCGGCGTGCGAGTCGAATACGTCGAGTCGGTGCGACGCATCGCTGGCCACACCGTTGGCATCATCGGCTTCGGCGACATCGGGCGGGCGTTCGCCTCCCGGGTGCGGGCGTTCGGTCCGGCCAAGGTCGTTGCTTACGATCCATACGTCGCACCGCCGACCGGCGAAATCTTCGGCGTCGAGATGCTTTCGCTTGAAGAGGTCCTCTCGCAGTCGGACTTCATCTCCATCCACTGCACCTCAACCGCTGAGACCAAGCACCTCATCAACGCCCAGACGCTCGACATGATGAAGCCGACAGCGATCCTGGTCAACACATCTCGCGGCCCGGTTGTCGACGGAGCGGCACTGGCCGACGCCTTGGAGGCCAACAAGATCCAAGCGGCGGCGCTCGACGTGACCGAGATCGAGCCGATCGATCCCGGCGACCGTTTGCTCAAGTTGGACAACTGCATCGTCACACCACACGTCGCTGGCTACTCGCCGACGTTCCTCGATGAGTGTCCGCGACGGCAGGCCGAGAACGTCATTCGGGTGCTGACCGGCACCGCACCTCACGGCCTAGCCAACCCCGAGGTCATCAAGACCATCGCGGTGATGCGAGCCAGCACCGAGCCGGGGCGATGGGACGGCGTGCCAGACTTCTCGACCGCTCTGCGTCTCTAAGGTCAGGCTTTCAGCTCAGGCTCACGCCGAGGCGACCCAGGGTTGGTCTGAGCTACTACAGGCCGGGTTGATAGCGGAGCATACGACCGGCGCCCACTCCGCTGTGGGCGCCGCTCCGGCAGGCAACGGCGCCGTTGACGATCACCGCGTCGATGCCGATCGGTTCCTGCTTTGGGTCGTCGTAGGTCGCGGTGTCGACGACCCGCTCGGGATCGAACATCACCAGGTCGGCGAAGTACCCCTCCTGGATCACCCCTCGCTCGGCCAACCCGAAGCGGCGACAGGACAGGTCGGTCATACGACGGACCGCCTCTTCCAAACTCAGCACCGACTGATCACGAACGTAGTGGGCTAGAACCCGGGGAAAGGTACCGAACAACCGGGGGTGGGGGCGGCCTCGCAGGTCGACCACACCATCGGAGCCGACCATCATCAGCGGGTGTCGGAGGTTCGTCTCGACGTCTGCCTCGTCGATGATGAATTGAATGCAGATGGTGCGATCACCCTCTGGGTGCTCAAGCACCTGACGGATCACCTCGGTCACCTCAACGCCCTGCTCGGTTGCGATGTCAACCGCCATTCGCCCCTCATATTCACGGAAGGCGGGGCAGCTGGCGAAGCGGATGACCTCGGCCAGTACCGGGTCGAGCTTGTCCAAGTTGAAGTACTGAGCCATCGGGCCACTACCGGCGGTGTATGGATACACGTCGAGGGTGATATCGGCTCCGGCGGCGTTGGCCTCATCGACCTTGGCTAGAGACTGGCCGACCTTGCCCCAGTTGGCCCGGCCCGCCGCCTTGTGGTGAGAGATCTGCACCGGCAGGTCGGCCTGGCGACCGATCAAGATCGCTTCGTCGATGGCCTCCAACAGACGGTCGCCCTCGTTGCGAATGTGGCTGGCATAGATGCCCCCAGCCGCCGAAGATTCCTTTGCCAGCTCAATTACCTCGTCGGTTCCGCTGTAACGGCCGGGCTCGTAGATCAGGCCGGTTGAGAACCCGCACGCTCCCTGCTCCATGGCCAACGCAACGTGCGCTTTCATCTCGGCCAGCTCGGCGTCGGTTGGATCTCGACGTTCGTTGCCCATAACCAGACTACGGATGCTGTTATGGCCGATGAGCGCAACCGCGTTCACCGCGGGGCCTCCGTCGGCTACCGCCTGTGAGAACCCGGCCAGGTCCGACCAGGTGGGCTTCACGCCGATCAGGCCGCTGCCTTCACGCTCGCCCTCCTTGGCTGGGGCGGCGCTGAAACCGCAGTTGCCGATCACCACACTGGTGCACCCCTGAGCCAGCTTGAACTCCATGCCGGGGTGACGGATCAGGGCGCCGTCATCGTGGGTGTGAACGTCGACGAACCCGGGGGCCAGGCACTGGCCCTGCCCATCGATCGTTTCCGACCCCGGTCCAACATCACCGACGGCAACGATGCGATCACCTTCGATGCCAACGTCACCTTCAACCGACGGGCCGCCGAGACCATCGATGATGCGAACATTCCGAACCACAAGGTCATGTGCCATCCCTGGATCATAAATGAGTGCAGGCGAAACGACCGAAAGCACATCACGTTGACACCACCGGGGCCGACGGTGAATGGTTGAGCCATGACCGTCGATGTGATCGTGGTTGGTGGGGGTGCCGCTGGAGCGGTGGTCGCTGCCAGAGCAAGTGAGAATCCCCACCTCGAGGTGTTGCTGCTCGACGCCGGCCCCGACTACGAGGCGGCATCGTCGGTACCCGATGACCTGATCAATGGCCACCGCAACTCGCTGGTCGATCACGACTGGAAGCTCGACTACCAAGCCACACCCGACGGCCGGGCCGTGCACTTCCCTCGAGGCCGGGTGGTCGGTGGCTCCACCGCAGTCAACACCACGATTGCCCTGCGAGGCATTCCCGACGACTACGACCATTGGGCCCAACTAGGCAACCCAGAGTGGGCTTGGGACAAGGTGCTCCCCGCCTTATGTCGACTTGAGCGAGACCTCGACTACGGCCACCTCCCCCACCACGGAGATGCCGGGCCGATCACCATTCGCCGCTGGCAGCCCGATGAGCTGGTGCCAACTCAGGCCGCGTTCATCGAAGCGGCTCGGCAATTCGGACACCCGGCATGCGACGACGTCAACGACCCGACAACGTGGGGCGTCGGCGCCATGGCCATGAACAAACTCGGTCGGGTTCGCATCTCGACCGCCATCGGCTATCTGGCCGCCGCTCGCCATCGCGACAATCTGACCATTCGGCCTGACACGCTGGCGGTTCGAGTCATCAGCGAGTCCGGCTCGAATGGTCTACCAAGCGGATTAAGAGCGACCGGTGTTGAGGTTGAGGGTCCTGACGGGCAACGCCAGGTGATCAACGCCAAGCTGGTAGTTGTGGCAACCGGCGCGGTGCACACGCCAGGTCTGCTGGTGCGATCCGGTATCGGAGATCCAGCCGAACTGTCGGCTCTCGGCGTTGAGCAGGTGGCCGACATGGTTGGGGTCGGGTCCAACCTCAGCGACCATCCCGCTCTGCTGGTGGCCATGACCTGCAAGGCCCCCGAGCTGTGTTCGGCCGATCTGCCGTTGGTGCAAACCATCAGCCGATACACCACAGAAGGCAGCGACCAGCGCCTCGATGTGAATATCGAGCTGCTGACCAAGGTTCCCCGCCGGGGCGGGCAGGCGGCGTTCGGCCTGGCGGCCAGCCTCGAATGGGTCGAAGGTCGAGGCCAGATTCGCCAGAGCTCACTCGACCCGTCCTCGATGCCATCTATCGAAACCGGTTTCGGAGTCAACGAGCGCGACATGGCTCGCAACGTGGCTGCCCTGCAGGATGCCCTGGCTCTAACCAAGCAGAAGCCGCTGGCCGAGTTGATCGACGAGGTTGTTTTCCCCGACCCCGCTCGCAGTTCGGCGGACGAACTGGTGGGCCTAGCCAAGCGAGTCAGCGGCTCCGGCTACCACCCGGTCGGCACGGCCAAGATGGGCCCAGCCGATGACAGCACCGCGGTGGTCGATCAATACGGTCGCTGCCATGCCGTCGACCAGCTGGTGGTGGCCGACGCGTCGATCATGCCGACGGTGCCCCGGGCCAATACCAATCTGACGTCGATCATGATCGGCGAACGGATCGGCGAGTGGATCCGAACTGCACCAACTCGGTACGGCTTGTAGAGTCGGTCGAATCGAGCGATCAATGCCGGTCAAACCCCAAACAGCCCCGAAGACAGTCCTGGTGGCCTTCGTCGGCGCTCACGTCGTCAACGATTTCTATGCCACCGTGCTACCGGCCTTTCTGCCCGCGGTGGCCGAAGAGTTCGACCTCGACTACACCGAGCTCGGCATCTTCTCGTTTGCGTTCATTCTGCTGACCGGCGTGCTGCAGCCACTGATCGGCAGTAGCGCCGATCGTCGCGGTCGACGCAGAGCAACCCTGGTCGGGGGGTTCACCATCGGGGCTGTTGGCTTCTTGGCTATGGCTTCGGCCCCCACCTTTTGGTTCATCGTCGTAGTCAGTTTGCTCTGCGGTCTGGGTGCCGCCACCTACCACCCGCAGGCCACCGCGTTCATCGTTTCCGCCTACCCCGACCGTCGGGGCCGGATGCTAGGCATCCACGGTTGGGGCGGCTCAGCCGGCCACTTCCTGGCTCCCGCCGTCGTAGTGCTGGCCATCTCGGTTTTCAACTGGCGGCTGACCATGGCTGCCATAGCGGTGCCCCTCATTATCACCGCGGCGCTACTGCACACCAAGCTCGATGAGACCAAGCCGAGCCCGGGCGCCAGCATCCGTGGAGCAGCCACACCCTCGCTGATGCTGGTGGCGGTGACCTTCGGACTGGTGGCCGTCGTCGGCCGCAGCTTCCTCACGTTCTTCGTCAAGATGCTGGTCGACGAAGGATGGGAGGAGACCAACGCCGGGGTGCTATTGACCGTCATTCTGCTTGGAGGCGCCATCGCCCAACCGCTCGGTGGTTGGTTCTTCGATCGCCTCGGCGGCCGCCGGGTGTTCACGGTCGCCCTCTCGGCAATGTCGATTCTCATCGCTGTCTTCGCCGTGACCGACGGCGCCATCTCACTGATCGCAATCGCCGGCATCGCTTTCTTCCAGTTCAGCCTCTTCCCGGTCAGCCTGGCCCAGGCCAGCCAACTCGCGGCCGAGGGGCAGACCGGTGGCGCGGCCGGCGTCGTGTTCGGTGTTTCCGGCTTGATGACCGCCACGGCCCAGCCGGTGGTCGGAGCCCTAGCCGAATCGGCCGGCGACCTTCGAGTCGCCCTCGCTTGGTTACTCCCGGTGTCTCTCCTAGGGCTCTTGTTGGCGCAGCGAACGCCGAACGTTGCAGGCAGCCCCGCCGCAGTCGAGCCAACGGCAACGCCGACCAAGTCGTAGGCCGTTACTGCCGCTCACGAGGTGCTATCGAGCCTTCGGATCCACCGTTGGTGGCGGAGGCATCAGACCCGAGTCGTTCAGAGCGACAGGAGAGGGCACGATGCCCGGCTCTACCGATCGAAGTTGACCCGGACCGACAACGAACCTCCGACTGATCAACCCGGCGGCGACAAGCGCAACGATCGAAACCAGCAGCGTTGCCAGACGGGCATCCGGATAGTCGATGTCCAGGTTCCGACTCCAAACCAGCATCGGGATGGCCGAGGCCAGGGCGCCGAGAACAACGGCCGCGGCGATGATAAACCAACGTCGCCAAGCAACCCAGGCGCTGACGTACATCAACGCGAACAACGCTCCGAACAGCAGGAGCGGTCCGCCGACCAGTGTGCCAACCGCACCATCGACGGCGTAGGCCACAACCAGGCCAAACAAGCCGATGATCATTGGCCAGCGAACAACTCTGTATGACCCGACAAGCACCATCGCCAAGAGCACGGCCAGCGCGGTGAAGAGCGAGAGGAAGGGACTGAACCCGCGGAACAAACTGGCCTCCGGAGACCACGAGCCATCCGGGGAGCGGGTCAGCAGCGACCAGAGGCCATCAACGACCACGTAGAGGTGTCCATCGCCGGACACCGCCAGCTCCCGAATTTCCAGGTTGGGGTCGTAGTTGGCGCCAGCTCCGAGTTTGTCGAGCGATGGTTTGACTCGCTCGAGACGCCAGACCGTCACCCAGCCGCTGCCGTCGGCGGAGCGCTGCTGAACCCGGTCGCCATCGATCCTGAAACAAAGTTCGCCGTCAGCATCGCTGATACATCCCGCAGTTTCGTCGACGTTGGTAAACCGTTTTGCCTGATCTGCGGAAAGCCGCGTTTGATCTGGGAGTAGAGAGATGGTGCTGAACGGCTCCTTGCCGTCATACGAGGCGCCGCTGGCCACTTCATCGCTGGATGTATCCACCAACAGGTTGTAGAGCTCCGGCTCGCTGTTACTTGTGGCCAAACAGGCAATCAAACCCGTTCCGAGCAGTACAGCCCGCACAAACTTGGCGTCGATAAGCGGCCGTGCATCGTTGAGCACCGGCCAGGCGATGGCCAGACCCACCAGGCCGATGAGGTCGGTGGGGTCAACAACAATCGTACTCGGGCGAGCGGTGAGCGTTTCGAACAACCGCTCCGTTACCTGAGCCACCAGCGGGGTCGTCTTCATAGCGGCGAACCAAAGGCCAGAAAGGCCGAGCGCCAACGTTAGAAGCTGCGGGCCCTGTCGCCTGCGGGCCGCCATCGACACCACCACGCCAACGATCGTCGGGAACACCACCAGCCCCGCAACGTCGCTGAGCTTGCCGGTAAGCCAAGAGCCGTAGGCCGCCTTGAGCCACTGATCGTTGACGATCAACACCACAAGGGCGACGAGAAAGCGAGGATCGGCAAGCGAGGCAAGCGGCTCGAACCGGGAAACTTCGGCATCACGAGTCTGTGCCGAAGTGGACTCATTCATGTTGTACACGCTGACCGTCTTCCACTGAACGATCATCTACATTGCCACACCCGGACGAAACCGGGTTGCACCAATACCAGTCGCCTACGGCTGCACCAGGACCAGTCGCCTACGGCTGCACCAGGACATAGTCGCTACGGCTGCACCAGTACATAGTCGCTACGGCTGCACCAGTACATAGTCGACCGACATGGTGACCGGGCCAGAAACCACCGGCTGTTGGCCTGGGGTGTCGGGAGCGTCAAAGCCGTCGAGCTGCAGCGCCAATTCCATATTCCAATCGGCAATCTCCGCCGGGTTGGTCGACAGTACGAGCGGTGTGCCGCCATCGACCGATACCGAGACCAAGTCGGCCCGCCACTCGAGCTGGTAGGTGTGCCACTGCGCACTACTTACACCGGGATGGGTGAAGATCGCCTTGGCATCGTCGAGGATGGTGTACGGCTCTTGGGCATTCGGGTTCAACCAATGCAACACCGACTCGATAGGTTCCCTGGTGGCACGCGAGCCGTAGGTCTCGACGATGTTGATCTCCCCATCGCGGGGCCACTGGTTTGACTCCGGCCACAGCAGCCCCACCGCCGAGGTGACCTGATCGGGATCTGGGTCACTTTTCATCCTGAAGGTGTAACGGCCGTATGTCTGCGGCAGTTTGAGCTTCAAGCCGCCGGAGACCATGAGACCGCTCTCGCTGCCCGACCCCATCTCCGCGGTGATGGTCAACAGCTTCTCCCCCATCGCCGATGGGTCCGACTCGATCGTTATCGCCGACGGGCGACGTAGGCCCCAACCGGCATGCCCGACCGAGTTGTAGAGCGTCCAGTCCGACCCGAGCGGACGGCTGAAGTCATTGAAGTAGTTGATCGCACCGGCTGCCGAGATGCCATTGATGTTCTCGGTGCGGAACCCGGCCGCCAGGCCGTTCCAATAGTTCGACCAGCTGCATTCTGCGATCGATCCGTTTGCCGCCAGTATCGGCACACACTGCAGCGCGTCCGACCTGGTGCCGATGGCCCCTGGCACGTTGTAGGAGCCGACGGTGGCCAACTGCAGGATGCCGTCACCGGCCGTTGAGATGCCAGCGATGTTTTCGGCCGCGGTTGTCAGTCCGACCGTGGAACCATCGAGGTACATGCTGAGGGTCGAACCGTCGAAGATGAGAATGTCCTCGTCGGCTGCCGAGCCGAATCCGCCCGATGCCACCCCGGACACGCTGATCAGAAGACGACCGTCGTCGTCGAGCGCTAGGGCGTCGATGTCTTCGCCGCCGGTTGTCAGCTGATGTGAAGATCCGTCGAAGAACATCGACAACGAGCCCGCAGTGTCGGGGCCGACGCTGGTCGGCACAAACTTCACGATGTCTGAGTCGTCTACGGGGCCAACCCCAGCAAGGTTTGCGGCGAGGAGGAGGCTGAATAGCACGCTCCCATCTGGGCGCACATCAAAGGCATCGATCTTCTGACTACCGCCGATACCGAGATCGCTGCCATCGAGGTACAGCTCCCACTCGCCGGTGAGTGAGTCGACCTTCAGAATGTCTTCGTCGGTGAAAGCGACCCCGCCGGCGCGTCCGGAGCTCGACGAAGTAACAAAGAGGGCCTGCTCGATGACCGGGGGAGGTTCTACCGGTTCGGTGGTTGTCGTGCTCGAGGCGGTGGTGGTCGTGGTCGCCATGGTCGTGGTCGTGGTTGTCGGCGGAGGCACAACCGAGGCCGAGGCGGTGAAGGCGTTCAGGCTTTCGTTTTGGAAACCGTTGGCTGAACCGTCCCAGAAGTTCGCCCAGGCACAGTCGGTGATCGGCCCAACCTCGACCGGTGCACATTCGAAGATGTCGGCCCGGTCGCCGCTGGCACCGGTCACGCTGTAGTTACCGAGGACCGAGAGCCTGACCGCTCCACCGGGTACGGCCGAGATGCCAACCACATCTTCCGCTGCTGCGGCAAGACCGACCGCCGACCCGTCGAGGAACAGGCTCAACGTCGAGCCATCGAACAGCATCACGTCTTCGTCGTCGGCAACACCGAATCCCACCGTGGACCTTCCCGAGGTGCTGATCAGAAGGTTCCCAAACTCGTCGAGAGCAACTGCGTCGACGTCTTCGCCATTGCCGGTCAGACCGTGAGCAGAGCCATCGAAATACACCGACATCGTTCCCGCGGTGTCGGTTCCGGTGCTGGTCGGGATGAACTCGATGACGTCGGAATCGTCGACCACGCCGAGCGTGTCGAGCGATGCGGGCAGGGTGATGCTGAACAGCACGCTGCCGTCAGGCCGGACGTGGAAGCCATCGATCTTTTGGGAACCGCGTATGCCGAGGTCGCTACCGTCGATGTGCATCGACCATAGGCCGGTCGATGTGTTGAGTACGACAATGTCTTCATCGGTGAAGGTGACGCCGCCGATGGTTGCGCCGGACGTGGACGAGAGATAAAGCGAACCGGCCCCGCTCTGACCCGAGGCGCGTAGAGCGAAGCTCGCGACTAGCAGCGTAAATATGAAGACACCGACAACCTGGAGCGCAAACTTCATCGCTCTCCTTCCCCCTATTATCATCGCAGCTTTGGAAGCGTCGGCGACGAAGCAACATTGCCCAGAGAGAACTCGCTCTAGGGAGTATCCCACTGCTGCAATGTCGGGGAAGTGAAGTGCCGGACCTGATGTCGGTCAGCTCATGTTCGCAACGACCATCGCTAACGGAAGGCGGGAAGGATGCCTTCGGCGATGGCGGTGACGTTCTCTGCGGCATAGTCGGGCGGGCAGCCATTGCTGAACATGATGGTCTTTGCCCCGGCGTCGATGTACTCCTGGATCCGGGCGATGCAGTCATCAGGAGATCCGGCGATGGTGTACTTCTGCACCATCTTTGAGAAGTCTTGGTTGTACTGCTTGCTCAGCTGCTGGTTTGCCATCTCTAGCGCCCGTTCGCGGTTCTCGTGCACGCAGGTGAATATGTAGAGGCCGCCTTCAACGGTTCCTTCGGGGCGGCCAGCCTCAGCGGTAAAGGTTGCAACCTTGTCCATACTTTCGGCCAGCATCTCCGGGGTATACATATACGGCATCCAGCCCTCGGCGTAGCGGGCCGCTCGCTTCATGGCCACGTCTTTGCGGCCTGCTACCCAGATTGGCACCCGCGGTTTCTGAACTCCACGAGGGGCGATGCTCACGCCATCGAGCGTGGTGAAGCGACCGTTGAAGGTCACGTTCTTTTCGGTGAGCAGCTTGTCGATCACTTCGAGGGCTTCGTTGGTTCTGGCGCCTCGCTCGTTCACCGGCACGTTCACCGCTTGGAACTCCTTTGGGAACTCACCGCCGACCCCGACCCCCAAGCTGAAGCGACCGTCGGAAACGACATCGAGCACTGCCACTTGCTTGGCCAAAAGAGCCGGTGGGTAGAGCGGGACCAGCACGATCCCGCTCATCAGTTTGATGCGTTCGGTTGCACCGGCTGCGGCGGCAAGCGACACCATGTTGTTGGCGGTTGGGCCGTGGAACATGATGTGTTCGCCGGTCGCCAGGTAGTCGAAGCCGAGCGCCTCGGCGTTGCGGGCCTCAGCCTTCGCTCCCCTGAGGAGACCGAGGGCCATACCGAATTCTGGTTTGTCGCTCATGGGGCAATCTTTGCCGCCGCGCTACCGATCTACAACTCCGCGAAATACAGGATGGCGCCGGTCGGCTGATCCGAACCGCCTGCCGGCTCGATGGTGACCCCCCAGCCCGAAGCGGTCAGCTCATCGACATTCAGTACGCCGGTAAAGGCACCATCTTGCGGGGTGAAAAGACCTGCAGGGGCAACGACTCCTTCGTCCAGTACGAACCACAACTCGTACACCTGGCCGGGACCGGGGTCTGACAGATCGGCGGCTACAACCGACACCGCACTAAGTTCCGCCGACCAGACGACTTCAACCGTGCCGGTCACCCCTTCGCCAGCGCCGAGTTCGACGGCTCTGGCATCGACGGCTGCGGCAACCTCAGCGATGTCGACCGAGTTGTCATCGGCCGTACCGGATCGCAAGATGGCGAACGATGCGGCTGCGATAACGGCAACCGCCGCAGCGGCAGCCAACGGCATCAACCTCCGGGGACCACGTTCTCGGCGCCCAGCCAGATCGATAGGGGTTTCGATCGCTGGCTCGCTAGTCGACTCGATTGGAGGTTGCGCCTGTCGTTCGGCAGCAGGTAGCTGCTCGGTTTCTGAAATCGATGCCAGGACGTTGCCCCGCAACCCGCTTGGCGGGTCGGTGGCGGTTTCAGTGGCCAGCGCGGCCATGGTTTCGTTCACCTCCGCCACTTCGGCTTGGCAGGGCTGGCATCGCTCAAGGTGGGCCTCAAACCTCGCTCGCTCATCGTCATCGAGCGCGTTGAGGGCGTAGGCCGGCGCCAAATCATGGAGGGTGGATTCGGAACTCACGTCGCCTCCAGGATGTCGCGTATACGAGCCAGACCGTCGCGGATTCTGGTTTTGATCGTGCCTTCAGGGACCGCCAGGATCCTGGCCACGTTTACATAGGTGTGCCCACCGTAGAAGGCCAGAGCCAGTGCTTCACGTTGCGGCTCGGCCAGTTGCCTGAGTGCCAACCCAACCTGCTCGTGATCGAATTTGGTCTCCACTTCTTCGGCCACGCTGTCGTGCGGCGTCGTCGAATAGCGCCCGTCGCGCTCGTCACGATTGCGGGCCGCCTGCTCCGACCGCACCCGATCGACCGCTCTGCGATGGGCGATTGATGCGGCCCAGGCTCGGGGCGAACCCTTGGTCACGTCATAGCGGGGCGCCAAGCGCCAAAGCTCGACAAAGACCTCCTGGGTGACCTCTTCAGCCATCGCCGGGTTACGAATGACCCGCAGCACAAGCCCATGAACCATCGGCGCGCTCAAATCATAGAACCGGGCGAAAGCCTGTTGATCCCCACCAGCAGCCCCCTGTAGGGCCATCGTCAACTGATCGCTCACCGGATCACCGGCCTAGCTCATAGACGCCGTCGGCTCCGTCTGCCACCCGAGCGACCGGGTCGGTCGGGAGACAGCGAGGGCGATTCATAGCAGTGGTTCGGAGCGAACGAGCCCGCGGATTGCCACCGGCCAAAGAAATCTTCGGGAAATTTCGAAAATCTGCAAGCGGGCCAATCCGGGCCGCCGGTGGCTCCGAATCTCGTTCCACACAACCGATGGTCAGTCCGCCGAAAGCGCTGCGGCCTGCAATAGGAAAAGGAACAGCAAACAATGAAGAAGATCCTCTACAGCTTGCTCGCAGCATGCGGGCTCATGGCGGCAACGATAGTCGCCACCAATCCGGTCAACGCCGCCGATCACTTGGAAGCACCATTGGTGCAAGCCGACGGCCGTACCGACATCAACGACGTCTACGCCTTTCAGTCGCCGAACAATCCCGATAACACCGTGCTCGTTCTTACGGTGAATCCGGGAGCAGGCATTCTCTCACCGACGACCTTCGACAATCGCTCGACCTATCAGTTCCGCATCGATACCGACAACGACGCGCGGGCCGAAAAGACGATCCGAGTGCGCTTTGGTCGAGTCCGGGCCGACGGCACTCAGACATACACGATCCGCGGTATCCGGGGCGGCGGTCGCGGTGTCACCGGAGCGGTTTCGGAACTGCCTCGCGGTGGGTTTGCCATGGCCGGCACCTTCGACGATCCATTCTTCTTCGACTTCCAGGCCTTCCAAGACCAGGTCAAAGGTGCTGGCGGCAGTCGCACATTCTGCGATAACAATGCCAGCGATTTCTTCGCCGGGCTCAACGTTTCGGGCATCGTTCTCGAATTGCCGACCTCATCTTTAACCGCTCGCAGCGACGAGATCGGCATCTGGGCCGAAACCCGCAAGGGCAGCCGGATGATCGACCGCATGGGCAGGCCAGCCATCGCAACCGTGCTCATCAATGACGGTTCCGAGGACCTCTTTAACCGAGGCGTCCCACTACGTGATCGGGCCCGCTTCGGCGACCAGGTCACCGGCAACCTGTTAGCCCTCAGCGGTCTCGACGGCAGCGGTTACACCCAGGCCGAGGCCGAGGGCATCACCGACATCCTGCTGCCCGACATCCTGACCATGGACACCACATCGGCAGACGGCTTCCTGAACGGCCGTGGTCTGGCCGACGACGTCATCGACACCGAGTTGTTCATCGTCACCGGTGGCCTAGCGGAGAGCGGTTCGGCCGTACTCAGCAGCGACTGCATCGACGGCAACGATGTGGCCTTCAACAGCCACTTCCCGTACCTCGCCAGCGCCAACGAATAACCAGCCACAACAAACCGGCACTGGATTAGCTGACCGGTGGCGGGCTGACGACAAACGTCCTCAGCCCGCCACCCGTTCGGCCCTCAAGTTCATCACCAGACAGAACATTTCACTGCAGAACATTTCACTGCAGCTCATTTCAAATCACAGCACATTTTCAAACCGCAGCACACCCCACACCACACCAGATTGATCGCAGGAGCAGCCCGAACCAATGTTTCGCAGATTCGCCATCGCCACCGTCGTCATCGCCGCCATCTTTGGTTTGGTCGGGCGTATCACGTCACCGAAGTCCCCGATCGAGGCCCCAGTCGCAGCCGTCGCCGCCGACCAGGGATCGATTGGCACCGCAGCCGACCTCAGCCCGGTGCATGGCCTAAAGCCGTGGCCGGAAATCATCGACTTCTGGCAGTCCAGGGTTGATGCCAACCCGGTCGACTACCCAAGCCGGACCGAACTGGGGTTGGCGCTGAACGTCGGCGGGTCGGAGCAGGGCGACCTGGATCTCTACCGCCAAGCCGAAACCGTCTTCGCCGAAGCCATCGATCTCAACCCCAACTACGCAAAAGCCCACCTCGGTCTTGCGTCGAGCCTGATCGCTCAGCACCGATTCCAAGAGGCCATCGACCAGATCGAGCTTGTAGTCACCGACCGAGCCGAGAGCCCACCGACTCTGGCGCTGCTCGGCGATGCCAACCTGGGATACGGCAACTACGACCAAGCCGCCGCGGCCTACGAACGTCTAGTGAGGTTAGAACGCTCAGCGCCGACCGTGAGCAGGCTGGCCCGACTCCGTTCCGAGCAGGGCCGGTCGCGCGAAGCCGTCGAACTGGCGACCGAGGCCCTGGCGCTGAGCGAGGAACTATCTCTGCGGCCGAACTCGCAGGCGTTCTACCACTTTCAGCTCGGGCACTTTCTTTTCCTCGATGGGAACGCCTCAGCATCGACTTCTGCACCAGATACTGCCTCAGATACTGCATCCAATGACGCGTACCGACGAGCGTTAGAGATCGACCCAGACCACGGTGGGGCTGCTGAAGGCCTGGCCTTTAGCTTGGCGGCCTCCGGCGACTTGGCCGCCGCGGCCGATGTATATCACTCGCTTATCGAGCAATCACCGGCCGCCGACCTCCACGGCCTCTATGCCGATGTGCTGCGCCAACTGGGCCAACCCGAGCAGGCAGCAGCCCAAGAAAAGCTCGGGCGGGCGGCGGCGATCGACAGCTTCGACGACCCAGCCGAACGACGACACCTCGTCGGTTACCACCTCACCAGGAACCCGGAGATCGCCGTCGCATTAGCGAGAGCCGATCTCGAACAGCGTCACGATTCCGGCGCCTACGATGCGCTGGCTTGGGCGCTGTACCACGTTGATCAGTTCGAGGAAGCGTCGCAGATGATCGATGCCGCGCTGGCCTCCGGCAACCGCAACCCGGCGACTCTCTATCACGCTGCCGCCATCAACTTTGCCCTGGCTGCGGGAGACCAAACAGCGAAAGACGAAACCGCGGCGAAAGACGCCGCTGAGTACCTGGATCAGGCGCTGGCGATCAACCCGAACTTTCATCCCACCGAGGCCGCCGATGCTCAGGCACTGGCCCGAGAAGTCGACCAAAAGCTGGCCAGCTGAGCCAAGGCTCCACGACCGGTTCTCTTGCTGGCTCTCTACTGGCTCTAGGCCTGGACGGTGGTCCAGGTCATACCCATCCAACCGAAGAACCGCTGGCCCGGTTCGATGATCTTGGGCGCTCGGTTTACCTCGTTCGGCGGACCGCTCTGGGGCTCGACACAGATGGCGTGCTCCGGCTCGGTGAAGATCACCCAGTGATCGAAGCTGGAGCTGACGGTCAGATCGAAGGCTCCCGGCCAGGAGATCACCGGAGGGCTAGCGAGACCGATGAAGCAGTCGTCCCAGGGTTGAGGGCTGATATCGATCAGGGTTCCGGTCGGGACCATGGCGTCATCGAGTTCGTATTGCTGGCCCGGCTCGACCCGGAGCTCTGCCTGGCCACCGATCTCGAGCTGGCGACGGAACCAAGGATGCCAGCCTGCCATTACCGGCATGGCCCACTCACCCGCTTCGATCTGCACCTCAACCAGAAGTGCGTTCTGATCGAGCTCGAACCGTTGGCTAACCGTTCCGCCAAAGACCCACGGACTCTCAAGCTCGGTAACGATCTTGACCACCGAATCAGTGTGCTGGACCACGGTCCAAGGCTTGGTGTGGACCAGCCCATGGTTGGCGGTACCGGGACCGGTAAGCGGAAACTCGTAGGTGTTGTGAGCGTGCTGCAAGCGCCCGTCCGGCAACCGACCGCACCACGGCACCATGGGGAACGAACCCCAGCGAGTCGGCTTTGGCCCGTCGGTAACCAGTACCTCGTTGCCACCGATCTCTAGCGAACCCAGTCGGCCGCCCTGCGTCTCGATGGTGGCCTTCGCCCCATCAGAGGAAATCTTGAGCTGATCCATCGGCCCCTATCGGTCTCCGCTACCCACAACCTGAGCGAAATTCAACTAAACACCAGACGGGCCAGCACTCACCGCGACCTCGAACTCCAGCAACGTAGCTCCCATACTTACCGGTCGCTGCGGCGGCGTGTCTCCAGCTGACCGATCGCCTGGCTGATTACCTGGCTTGTCATCTGACTGCTGAGCATGGCTGTTGCGGGCGCCGTCACCGTCTCGCCAGGCCTCATATGAACTCTGATCCAGCCAGCGGGTATAGACAAACCATCGAGTCT
Source organism: Acidimicrobiales bacterium (assembly GCA_050633745.1). Lineage (GTDB taxonomy): Bacteria > Actinomycetota > Acidimicrobiia > Acidimicrobiales > SZUA-35 > JAHELU01. The sequence continues at coordinate 3,971 of JBOEHD010000210.1, read as the reverse complement.
CGTTCTCCCCCGTTGGCCGCAATAGCTCGAATCCCTCGAAACCGGCCACATCAGACAGACTGTCGAGTCGGGCTGTGAATCGCTTCACAAGCTCCTCTGCGCCTGCCTCACCGGCCTGAGGAGGGATTTCGAGGGCATTGATCTTAACAAGTGTCATGTTGCTCCTAGTTGAAGGAATTCGGTGCAAGAATCGTGAGTTTTTTATCTAAACGGCCCTAAGAACGCCACATATCGCTATGTAATGCTATTCGGTCCGTAGTTCGACGGATTTGCTCTGGCCGGTCTAGTATGCATATGCGGGTGGAGCCGTCGAACCTTTCAGCCGACCCCTTTTTGAGGGGGGTCTCGGAGGCAAAAATGCCAAAATGGATGTATCCACTAGCCTTTGCGTTCGTGCTATTCCTTATCTATAGCGACGCTACTGCAGCAGGTGAGATGGCCGGGAACTTCGCGGGCTTCGTTGTAGACCTACTGGGTGCACTCGGTCAGTTCCTGACAGGGCTGTTTGAGGGCGCAGGCGAGGCCGGTTCAACGATCGACACGCCAGCAACCACAACCACCGTGGCCAACTCGGTCGATTCGTTCACCCAGCACACCCACGCAGGCGAAACCACATTCCACACCCATCAGACGATCGCCGGGTAGGTAGATCCGGTGGCACAGGGACCCGGCGGCCGGCAAGAACGGCGGACAATCTCATCGCTGTTCATACCCCCAGAACCGACCGACGTCCTTATCCCGACCGAGTCAATTCTTTATAACGAACGTAAGCATTGGGCCATACTGATTCAACCGTTTCTTGAAACGCTGGTTGCGTTAATCCTCCTCACCGTACTGGCCGACGATGGCTCGGTCGGCGCTTTCGGGGCCGTGGTCCTACTGGGTGCAGTGATAATGGCGGTTGTACGTTTCCGAAAACAGGACTGGCATCGGGGCATCGCCTACGCTGGCACCGCTGGACTGATCCTCGGTTTTGTGGTTCTGGGCCGAAACGGCTTAGCCTTCGCCGCGGTGCTATTCGTGACGGGGCGATTCGCCTTCCGATTCATGAAGTGGGCTTTCTATGAGCGGCTCTACATCACGAATCGCCGCATCATCGGCCTCAGCGGCTTTCTAGGGTCTGAGATCTCCACCATGCCTCTCACCCGCGTGACCGACATCTCGTACAAGACAACCGTTGCGGCCGAGATCTTCCGCTACGGCATTCTCCGAGTCGAGACCGCTGGCCAAGACCAGGCACTCGGACTGATCGAATTCCTCGACAAGCCTGAGAAGTTCTACGACATCCTCATCGACCGCTCGACCGCTGCGGTTGGCTCGGTGACCGCCGAAGAGAGCGACGTCGACGTCGACGTCGACCTCGGGATCATGGACGAGGACGACGGCAGCGGCACGCTACAGCCCTGAAGCCAAGGCCAGCTAGACTGGCATGGTGATGGCGTTGGCGAGGGTTTACGATCGTGGGTGATCGAAGAGCCATGCTCGGCTGGCTGGCCATACCGCCGTTTCTATTGGCCCTGGCTCTCGCTGGCATGGCTGTGTCGACCGAGCCGAAACAGGATTTTGAGGAGCGGTCCAGCAGTTCGGCGCAACAAAACGATGGCGACGACGGGCAAGAGCAGCCGAGCTCATCTTCGAGCCAGAGCGACCAAGACGATCCCAACTCCCAGCCAAACCCCGATCGGTCGGGCGAAACGCAGGATCCCGGCGGCTCCGACCAGCGGAACAGCTCGGGCCGAGATAGCGATGGCCAACGCCAGCCGATCACCATTCAGACCGACAACGGCGAAATCACCATCGTCCTTGATGAGAGCGGCAGGCCACGTAGCGTCTCCGCTGGAGATTCCGTGGTGGCCGACCCAACGCGCTCGTTCACTCCAGACCCCGACGGAGGTTTCGTGGGCTTTCGGGTGACCGACCAAGGCCGACTCGAACCGGTCGAGACCGACGATTTCAACAGCAGCGGCGACTACTGGATCCGCACAGAAGCCGATGGACTTGAAGTGATCCGGCCTGACGGAACCCAGGTTCAGTTGCGAACCAACGACAACGGCGAACTGACGGGGTCTCGCTCAACCGCCACCGGACTCTCCGAAGAACTTCCAAACGAAGACGGAGACATCGTCATCCAACCCAGCGTCGACTTCGCGCCCGAGCTAGTTGTTGACCCAAACACAGAACCGATAGCCATCACCCTCGAAGACGGATCGATCACCATCGAGTTGCAGTCAGACGGCGACCTGACAGCGACCCAAAACAACGAGCCGCTGACGGCCGATTTCGATGACCTGTCGGCCATCCGGGTCGATGAGGACGGCAACTTTGAAGTTGTCCCACTCGACCAGATCAACCCCGACGACACCTTGCTGGTCCCGGCCGACAGTGGATTCGACCTCGTGCGGCCAGACGGCAGTCGGGTCGAGTTCCGGCCTGACGGCGAGAACGACGGCGTGACCGCGACCGAGGTTTCACCCGACGGCGACCGGCGTGAGTTGGTGCCGAACCCCGATGGCTCGGTCACCCTTGACGACGGTCGAACCGTCGGGCCGATCGACATCGCCGAAGACGGCGGCGCCTTCGAGCGGCTGCTCGATCAGACCAGCGACCTGCCATGGCCCTGGGTCTTCGGCGGCATCGCGCTGCTGGCGGCGCTCAGCATCGGCACCGCGGTCTATCTCCACCGGAACCGCCCGACCGGTCAGTTCGACTACGGACAGTTCGCGGTTGCCGGAGTGCCCGAGGATCAGTTCGAAAAGTTCCTGGTCATTCTGAAAGACGAGCCAGACCCCACCAGGGCGATCCGGTTGGCTTTCTACGCCGTCGAGCGAGGCATGGCCGGGCTCCCGACCCGACGCTCAAACGAGACACCGTTCGAATGGCACAGCCGGGTTGCCGAGACCCAGCCCGAGATGGCCGCCGCACTAGCCCCGATTTGCGATCTGTTTGCCATGGCCCGATTCGCTCCCGGCGAGGCCACGGTAGCCAACAGAGACCTGATGATCGAGCACCTGCGAGAGCTGAACTGGGTTGCCCAACAGCGCAGCGGCAAACCGGCCATGGCCACGGTCTAAGCAGCCGACTTGAGCATCACGACCACCTCTTGGAGTAGCCGGTGAACGTCCTTGTTTCGGCGTTCCCTCTTCTCGTTGTTGTTGGTGCATTGGTTCTGGCGTTCTTCGTATTCAGGCTGAACCGGCGACTCAGCCGTGGCGCCCAGAACGCCGGGCCCCGCTACGTTATGCGGCCTCAGCAGGCCGGTCTGCAGCGAACGCCGTGGGAGCTACGGGCCATCGATGACCAGATCCTGCTGCCATCAAACAGCAGGGCCAGAACCGACCTTGTGCACACCATCAATCGCTTAACAAAAGCCGCCGGGGAGACCGACCCGGCTTATCTTCTTGGCCCCCACGCATCGGATATCGACATTGCAGCGGTGGTCGACCGCCTGGAGCGGCGCCTCGAACTGCCCCCGCTCATGCCATTGAACTCGCCCCAACGTTAGGATCGATATTCGATGAGCCACGCTGACGTACAACGAGCCGCTGGGGCGCTTATTCAGGAGATGGAGCGGGCCATCATTGGCAAGCGACAGGTTCTGGAACTGATCGTCACCGCAGTACTGGCCGACGGACACATTCTCCTGGAAGACGTTCCCGGTGTGGCCAAGACCGCCATCGCCAGAGCGGTGGCCGAGGCTGGCGGGCTGCGCTTCTCCCGAGTGCAGTTCACCCCCGACCTGATCCCCGCCGACATCACCGGCGCCACCGTGCTGGCCGGAGCGAACGCTGAACCCGAGTTTCGACCCGGTCCAGTGTTCGCCAACCTGGTGTTGGGCGACGAGATCAACCGGGCCCCGCCGAAAACCCAGTCGGCGCTGCTGGAAGCTATGGAAGAACGGCAGGTCACCGCAGACGCGATCACCCGTCAACTGCCACGACCATTCCTGGTAATCGGCACCCAGAACCCGATCG
>JBOEHD010000209.1:0-6496 GCA_050633745.1 Acidimicrobiales bacterium | reverse complement strand
GCACCCAGTTCTTCAACGCCGCGCCGATGGCCGCGGCCCTGGCCACCCTCGACGAGCTAGAGAAGATCGACGGAGCCGAGAAGATCAGCGAGACCGGCCGCCAGCTCAACGCCGGGCTGATCGATGTGGCGGCGTCTCACGGCTACGACCTGGTGGTGACCGGCGTGCCCGGCATGCCGTACTACCGCAACGGCGGCGACGGCGGCTTCGCACGCCACACCCAGTGGGTGAGCGAGTGTGTAAAACGGGGCGCCTATCTACTCAACTACCACAACAACTTCGTCTCGACGGCCCACACCGAAGAAGACCTGCAGCGCACCTGGGCCATCGCCGACGAAGCGTTCGCCGCCCTCCCCCGTCTCGGCGAAACCTAAGCCGGCGACGGCCCGCAGGGTTTGATCGGGTCGTCGCCAGCAAGCTGCACGTAGTAGGGCACCCTTCAAGTCCCTCGACATTGACGACTATCACTACAAGTTGTAGCTTAAGCAACAACTTGTAGTGACAATCTCAACCGAAGGAGAGCTTCTATGCTCGGGGCCGCTAATCGAGCTGGCTACATCCAGGCCAGTCACATTCTGGCCGACGACGCCTCGATCGGGAGCTGAACTGTGCTCGAACCAAGAATCCGGTTCGTGGCCATCGGCTTGGGAGTGCTGGCCCTAGCTGGCGTTGCATCGTCGCTGATCGCCCTGCAGGCGGCCGATAGTCGGTCGGATGAAATCCACCAACTCACCGACGACCTCGAGGCGGTGCGCAACGAACGTGAAGAGCTGGCGACGAAGGTCGAGCGGGCTGCATCCGATTCTTCGGTTATTGAGTCACGCTGGCTCGCCGCGGTGGCGATAAGTGGCAACTACTCCCCTGCCCAGAGCCGCCTACTCGCCGTCGAGGCCGCAACTCGTAGCCCAACCCCAGAGTCCTTGGCTGCGGTTGGTTCCCTGCTTTTCGCCGACCCCCGAACCAAGCCTCCCATCGTCGAGTTAGAACATGATGGGCCTGTCTTGGTCACCGCCACAGCGGCCTCGAGCCAGGTCGTTGCCACCGGATCAGACGACACAACCACCAAGCTGTGGTCCACCGACGGGGACCTCCTTGCCACGCTGGCTCACTCTGGAAAAGTAACTGCCGTGGATTTCTCCGCCGACGACCGCCTCGTTGCGACGGGATCGCGTGACGGAACCGCAGCTGCGTGGACCGTAGCTGGCGAGACTGTTGCGTCGGCCGCCCACACCGATCAGGTCAACGATGTTGCGATCAGCGGCGACGGAGCGCTGATGGTCTCCGGAGGTCACGACGGAGCAGCGATCGTCACCAACGCCGAAACCGGCGAGACACGCCACCAGCTCAGACATACCGACATCGTTTGGACAGTTGCGCTTTCGGACGGCGGCGAAGTTGCTGCCACCGGTGGCCAAGACGGTCAGATTAGGATGTGGGATCTTGAGACCGGCGACGAGATCGCCGTCTACGACATCGGCCAACCGGTGACCGCCCTCGGGTTCTCACCCGACGGACTCTGGCTCTTCGCCGGGGGGCAAGGCGGCGAGGCAGTCCTTATCGACGTCAACGATGGAGAGGCCGGCCAGCCGTTAGATGGAACTTTCGTCGGCGGGGTCCTCGATATCGATTGGCACCCTGAGGGCACCGAAATGGCTGTGGTCTCCCTTGGTAGAATCAATCGTTATGACCTGCCGACCATGGCACTCATCGCAGAACACCGAGTGGCCGGCGGGGCCCGGGGTGTCGCCTACGGCCCGGATGGGAGTTGGTTCGTCACCGGGTCAGGCGACTTTGAGTTCAACTTCGGTGCAATCACTTTTTGGGAAACTTCGACCGGGACGGAACTGGTGGCCCTCAACCTTGGAGGACCGGTCGAATCGATATCGGTGCATCCCACAGGCAACGTCCTCGCGGGCTTCCGCACGACAGAAGACCTAGTTGAGGTTGGCGGCGCACGATTGGTTCCCGGTCCGAACGACTGGATCGCCCTCGCTTGCGCAGGAACCGACGGCATCATAAGCGAACAGATCTGGAGCGAACTGAGCGGCGAGTCCGCAAGCAACGAGACCGAATGTCTGTAGAGATCTGTAAGCCGACGAATGCCAGGTGAGACCAGATTGCTGTGGCCCGAGACTAGGCCGGGCGCGCGATGAGCGGGGCCTGATAGTCGCTAACAACAACTTGGTCGCCGGTGCTGATGACGGCACCTGCCGGTTGGATAGCGCTTCCGATCCCGAACACCGCGTGGTTCTCGGTGATGGCAGCAAACTGCGAGTTGAGGGTTGGAGCCGATGTACACCATCGATGCGCCTTGAGTACCTTTGCCGGTTCGCGGTGGCGGGTGCCATCATCCTGGTCGATCTGAGGCATCGGGCAACGAGCCCAGGGAAGGCTGGCCGAAAGCTCAGCCTGGCCGACGTTGAAGCGCAACCAGGTGTCCTCGGCGAACGGTTCGGCGCCGCTAACGACGATGTTGGGACGGAATCGATGCATGTCAAACGGTTCGCTCGACCGTTCGAGTAGCCAATCGAGCGACGCGGTGTTCGTCAGCAGAACCGGTGCCAGGTCGGGGAACCCGATCGAGGGGCCGAAGTGGTCCCAGCCCGGTGGGACTTGGACCTGTTGGTCGGTGATGGCGTACAGCCGAGCGTCGTCGTCATCGAGCAGCTTGGCGAACCACGCCGCAGCTTCATCTCCGGCGTCGCCAACCTCGACCGTCGCTCCCACGATAGAACCGGTCACGTGATCGGTGCCGGTCGGCTTTGCGACCTCGACGGTTCCCGCGCCTGGCGCAGTCAACCGAATTCCGCCATCGATCAGGGTCGGTTGCACCGTGGCCATCACAGTTTGCTGGCGCTGTGTCCTCGGCCGCTTTCCGGCCGCGACCTGCCACTGCCGATCGCCGACGATGCCGGCCGAGGACACCGTGGCATGGTCAACCTCGACTCGACGGCATGACTTCACCGGATAGATGAACAGCGAAGATACCGCGGCCGTGGCCACCGGCTCTGTTGGTGATCCGGGTGTAGCAGCGTTGGTCATCTGTGGTCCTTGATCTGTTGGGCGCCAGAGGAGGTGAACCCGTCAACCCGCCAAAACCGGCTCATGGAGATCTCGCGGTAAGCATAGATAGCGCAACCTGATCGGCACAAAGGACGAGGGTCCCTTTGGCTCTCGTGGCGGCGGCTGACTAGCGTCAGCTGCATGACAAGCGCCGAGGTGCCGTGGACGGATCGCTACGCCGACAGGGTGATCACACCGGCCGCGGCCGCCCTGCTCGTGCGCGACGGCGACTTCGTCTCCACCGGCCTGCCGGAGCCAACCGCGTTCCTAGAGGCCCTTGGGCAAGCTAATCATCTGAACGACTTCACGGTCTTCGTCCCATCTCCCCGCTGGGGTGGCGTCGCGGTTGCCAAGAACCCGGCGGCCCGACCGCTAGCGGCCTTCATAACCCAGGTGATTCGAGATACGGGAGGCGACTGGGACGTCTTACCTCTCCGCCTCAACGATTGGGGCGGCTTCGCCCGAAGGGTCAAACCACGAGTCGCTGTGTTCCCGGTCGCCCCGCCGGAAGCCGATGGCACCGTGCGCCCAGGGCCGACGATGGGGTCTAACGACGTCTTCATCCGCCGCGAGAATCGCACCGCTGATGACCTCGTGCTCGGCTTGGTCAATCCAGCGCTGCCGGGCGTTAACGGCGACACGTTCCACGTGGACGACTTCGATGCGTTGATCGAAATGCCCGAGGGCGACGATGGCCTTCCGGTCTACGACGACCGGAAGGCACCGGCCGGCCTCGACGCCCTGGTCGGAGCGCTCGACGAATTGATTCCCGATGGGAGCACGATCCAGGCCGGGGTCGGGGGAATTGCCGAGGAAGCGCTACGAAGGCTGACCCACAAGCGTGATCTCGGCGTGCACACCGAGGTACTCGGAGCGGGGATCGCTCATCTCATCGAAACCGGCGTGGCCACCGGAGCCAAAAAATCGATCTATCCGAACGAGGCGCTCTTCACCATCTCGTTGCCCGAGGCCTACTCGTTTGTCGCCGACAACCCGCAGGTGCGGATCGCTTCGGCCGACCTTGTGCTCGACCCGGCGACGATCGCCCGCAACCGGCAGATGCGCTGTATCAACTCGACCCTCGAAGTGGATCTGTGGGCCCAGGCCAACGCCGAGATGATCGACGGTGTTCAATACAGCGGTGTCGGCGGCCAACTCGACTTCCTCCGCGGTTGCTCCCTCGCCGACGACGCCCTATCGATCCTCGTCCTCCCCTCAACGGCGGCCGGCGGGACCCGCAGCCGAATCGTGCCCCAGATCGATCGCAACGCGGTGACCGCCACCCGCTACGACACCCAAGTCGTTGTCACCGAGCAGGGCGTTGCCTGGCTTCGAGATGCCACGGTCTCGCAAAAGGCCGAGCGACTGATCGCCGTGGCTCACCCTGATTTCCGGGCCGAGCTGACCGAACAGGCAGAGCGAGCCGGAATCATCTAGCCGTCGCGGTTGTACGTCTCCAGCACTCCTCCGATACTCAGCTGTGGAGGGCGGAGTGCAGGTCGGGTATCGCGGCCAGTAGGGACTGGGTGTAGGGGTGGCTCGGGTCGGCGAACAGCTGCTCGGTCGACGCTACTTCCACCACTTCCCCGTTTCGCATGACGGCCACCCGATCGCAGACGTGGCGCACCACCGACAGATCGTGGCTGACAAAGAGCAGCGTGAGATCGAAACCGTCGACGACCTCGTCGATCAGGTTAAGAACCTGCGCTCGCACCGACACGTCCAAAGCCGATACCGGTTCGTCTGCCAACAGAATGTCTGGTCCTGGGGCTAGGGCCCGGGCGACCGAGATCCGCTGCCGCTGACCACCGGAGAACTGATGGGGATAGCGGTCGGCGGCCGCTGGCGAGAGGCCTACTCGTTCCAGCAGTTCGGTTACCCTGCCACCTCGATCGCCTTGCCAACGTTGGGCCACCAGCGGCTCGGCGATGATGTCACGAACCCGCATGCGAGGATCAAGGCTGCTCATTGGATCCTGAAAGACGAGTTGCAGCTTCTCCCGGAGCCAACCAAGTTGACTGGCTTTCTGCCCCTGGATCGCACGCCCATCGATCTTGATCTCACCGGTAGTCGGTTGATCGAGCCCTGCGATGAGTCGCAGCAGGGTCGACTTGCCCGAGCCGGACTCGCCGACGATGCCGAATCGTTCGCCACGCTCGATGGTCAGCGACACGTCACGCACGGCGTGAACGACCGGCGGCGCAGAGAACAGACTGGCCCGAGGTCGACGGAAATCCCGACCGACGCCGATCACTTCGATGACCTTGTCGGCTTCGGTTGCCTCGTTCCCCTCTGCCGGACCGGCTTCGTCTGAGGCGTCAGTCTGGCTTGAACGGCCTAGCTCGACAGCCGTGGATGCTGGCTCAGCCGGGTGATGGCAGGCGAAGCCGCTAGCCCGCTCCCCCGCGGGGTGAGATCCCCGAATGTTCCACTCGGGGGTGGTCTTGCAGCTCTCGTCGGCGGCGACACACCGATTGCGGAACACACAACCCTGGGGGAAGCGTCCGGCGCCAGGCACCGTGCCGGGAATGGTGGCCAGCGCTCCACGGCCCGATCGACGAACAGGAGCGGCGCCCGAAGGGTTAGCGACGGCGGTAACACCCGAAAGGTCGGAAGCGGCGAGCAGTCCAACGGTGTACCGGTGTTGCGGGCTGGTGAGGATCTGGTCGACGGGTCCAGCTTCGACGATGCGACCGCCGTACATCACCAGCACTCGCTCGCAGACCGAGGCAACCACGGCCAGGTCATGGGTGATAAAGAGCAGCGCAGCGTCGCGCTCCTCTACCCCTTCGACGATCAGGTCGAGCACCGTGGCCTGCACGGTGACATCGAGTGCGGTGGTCGGTTCGTCACAGATGAGCAGCGCCGGGTCGTTGGCCATGGCGATCGCCAATACCACCCGCTGCCGCTGGCCTCCGGACAGCTGGTGGGGGTAGGCCTTGACCAAATCATGAGGATTCGAAAGACCGACCTGGCCCAGCAGCTCGAGCACCCGTTCCTGGGCTTCGGACCCGCTGCGGGTTTTGTGGAGGGTCATGACCTCGGCGACCTGCTCGCCGATCCGCATAGTGGGATTGAGCGCGGTCATCGGTTCCTGGAACACCATCGACATGGCATCGCCTCGCAACCGGGCCATGTCACGCTCGCCGACGGTGAGCAGGTTTCTGGTGGCCGGTGTCCGACCGGAAAGCCAAACCTCGCCCTCGGCATGCAGCCCTTCACCGAGCAGTCCCATCACTGCTAGGGCGGTGAGCGACTTACCGGATCCCGACTCGCCGATCAGGCCGACCCGTTCACCACGGTCGATCGAGAAGGTCACGTCGTGGAGTAGCGGCGTGGTCGAGGTGCCGACCGCAAGACCATCGACCCGAAGCACTGTCTGACTGGCATCAATCATTGTCACACGACCAACTCCAGCCAGCGACGTTTCGCC
>JBOEHD010000208.1:0-11398 GCA_050633745.1 Acidimicrobiales bacterium | reverse complement strand
ATAACGACCTGATCCATGTGGGTCAAGGCCTCTTCGTCGGTCTTGATCACCAACTCCGGACCCTTCTCGATGATGTTCAGCTCATCGTCGGTGAGAAGGGTGGCTATCTCGACTATCACGTGCTTCGCCGGATCAAGTCCGGTCATCTCTAGATCCATCCAGGCAAGCAAGCGGCCAATGATAGCCCGTTGTTGTGGCCGCGACTTTGACCCACCGTGATCGCCGACTGGCATGGTTCGCCGCCGTACCTTTCCCTCCGACCTTTCCCCTGGCCTTTCCCTCTGGCCTTTCCCGTAACCTTTCAAGGTGACTCGCATCTCGTTGAAGCGCCTTGATCAAGATCTGCCCGTTCCGGCGAGGATGAGGGCGGGCGACGCCGCTGCTGATCTGCCTGCCCGAGTCGACACCGTGGTGCCAGCCGGTGGTCGAGTCCTGGTCCCGACGGGATTCGCCGTTGCCATCCCCGAGGGGTGGTGTGGGCTCATCCTTTCCCGGTCCGGCCTCGCTCTGAAACACGGGGTGTCGGTGTTGAACAGCCCCGGCCTGATCGACTCTGGTTATCGCGGTGAGCTGCAGGTGATCTTGCACAACAGCGGCGACGAAGACTTCCCGGTTGAGCGCGGTCAGCGGATCGCTCAGCTGTTGATCACTCCGGTTCCCGACGTTCAGTACGAAGAGGTTGATGTGTTGCCCCCGGCTCCTGACGATCGGGGCAGCCAGGGCTTCGGCAGTTCTGGCTGAGGACGCGGCGGAGAACGACTGGTTCAGATCACGTTCTGGCCGCTCGGTGGCTGAGGCGGGCATAAGGCAGCGGATTCGAAAACAAATCGTCCCACAGCTGGAATATTCGATCGCAACCGACCCAGTTTCCGGAGCGGACCAAACCTCAATCATCTAGCGGGTTTTCCGGAATACGGGTCTTTGGTTTTAGTCGAACCGGGTACTAATACCTTACTAAGTAGGACCTCGGGACTAGGCGCGACGGTGCCAACGGACTAGAATCACCTACACGCAGGTGCTTTGACCGACACCTTCGGTGGCTTCGCAGCGATGCTTCGAAGTCCGAGGGGTTTCGGTCGCTCTGCTAACCGAGAGATCCAAGATCTGACCCGGCCAAGGGCACTACCCGCCAGCCTTCGGCCGGGTCATCGGATTTTTGGCATCGGTGTATTGGTTCACGGTATTGGTTTAGAGTATTGGTTCAGATGCTGGCCACGTTTCCTAGAATCGAAGCATGGCTGACCGTGACGCTCCGGAAGAGAATAAGGCGACGAAAGATCTGGTGCGGCAACAGTTCGGGGCCAACGCCGCCAACTACGCCACCAGCACGGTGCACAAGGCCGGTGCCAGCCTGACGCGGCTGGTTGAGCTGATGGAGCCGCAGCCGTCGTGGCGACTGCTGGACATCGCCACCGCCGCCGGGCACACCGCTTTCGCTTTCGCTCCGCACGTGTCGGAGGTCGTCGCCTCAGACCTCACCGCCGAAATGCTCGAAGTGGCTAGCGCTGGAGCTGCCGAGCGTGGCCTGAACAACGTGAAGATCGAGGCCGCCGACGCCGAGGCTCTGCCGTTCGACGACGACAGCTTCGACGCCATCACCTGCCGGATCGCTCCCCATCACTTCGCCAATCCCGAGCGCTTCGTGGCGGAGGTGGCGAGGGTCTTACGGCCAGGGGGCGTCTTTGGTTTGGTCGACAATATGGTCAACGACGAGGCGTCGGAGTTCGTAAACGACTGGGAGCGCAAACGCGATCCCAGCCACGTGATGGCTCTCAGCGTCGAACAATGGACGGCCATTATGGAGGCCAGCGGGTTGTCGATGAGCGCCAGCGAGACGTTGTCAAAGCGTATGAAGTTCGACGCCTGGACCGAGAATATGAGCGTGCCGAGCGAAACCCGAGTCGAGCTGCTGGCAGAGCTTGAGAAGGCCCCGGCCCCAGCGGTTGCCTACCTTCGCCCCGAGCTCGGTTCAACCGGTGATCAGAGCGCCGCCGCTTTCCACCTAACCGAGGGTGTGCTGGTCGCCACCCGTGCCTAGTTCGCCGTCAGACCCTGAAGCTCAGGCATCGGTCAGCAGGGTGAGCACGACTTGATGGTTGTCGACTGAGACGTCGCCGATCAGTTCGGTTAGCTGGTCAGACAGAGCCACCGGGTCGGCAACGCTGGCATCGGGGTTGCTCAGAATTATCTGCAGTTCGGCTGGGCTCCACGATGCTCTGGCGCTTATCCGGCCCGCGCCTTGGAGGGCTGAAACGGCGGTGTCGACCGCCGAGCGAAGTCGCTCGACGGTGGCTACGTCGATGCCGAGACGAAGGGCCAAGCCGACGACGGCTACGCGCCCGATCCTGGTGAAGGTCGGTGAGGCGGGGAATGCGACCTGAAGTTGGTCGTTATTGCCATCGGTCATCGAAGACAACCCTACGTCGACTTGCCCGGTGGTGGGATTTCTCGGACCACATCTTCTGGATTTTGGTCTCGTCGGATTCCGACGTAAACCGGGTGGCGGAGTAGGCCATCGGCTGGCCAGTCGCCGAACTCGATCTCGACAACGGTTGTCGGCCTGACCCAGGTCGGCTTCTTGCCGAGCGAGCGGCTGTCGAGTTGGTCGAGAGAGGCGAACGGCGCATCGTCCTGCTCGACGAATAGCTCCTCGAGTCGAAGGCGCTCGCCATCGGTGAGTCCGCTTCCTGCGGTGCCGGCGATCACAAGATCACCATCGCACCACACTCCAACCACCAACGATCCGATTTCATCTTCAAGCGCGCCCTGTCCGGCCAGCCAACCGCCAACCACAAACTCCTGTCGCGGTCGGATCTTAACCTTTCTCCAATCGTGGGAGCGCGCACCTGGCTTATAGACACTGTCCCGCCGCTTAAGCACGATGCCCTCCAGGTCTCTGGCCCTGGCCAGGTCCATCAGTTGATCAGCGCCCTCTTCCACCGATGGCGGCACTCTCCAGTAGGGGCCATCGGCAAGAAAGCTATGCAGCACCTGGCGCCGCATGTGATACGGCAGATCGAGCATGCTGTTGTCGTCGAGCCGAAGAAGGTCGAAGGCGATGTAAACCGCAGGGTTCGCGTCGATCAGGTGCTGGTTCGGTCGATCGACGTTTAGTCGCTGAAGAACGCGCTGAAATGAAGGTCTGTCGCCTTCGAATACCACAATTTCACCGTCGAGAATCGCCGTGGTCCCGAGTCGGGAACCGAAGTCGTCCATCTCGGGAAACTGCTTCGTGATGTCGCGGCCCGATGAAGAACGGAGCACGGACTTGCTGCCGTCGGTGAGGACCTGAGCACGGATGCCGTCCCACTTGAGTTCGGCCACCCAGCCGGTCTCATCGTCCGGCATGCCCATCATCCCCTTCATGGGAGGGATCCATTCGAATGGGTTCGCTCCGGGCACGAGCATGATCATACCGTTGCTGCTGATTTGGCCCCTGGAAAGCAGTGTGTGTCTGCCGGCAAGTTCCTAGCCTGCCTGTTGGTAGGTAGTTCTCTATCGCCGGCTACAGGCTCAAACATGCCTAGTTTAGATGAGGTTCAGTCTCTCAGCTGATCGAACGGAATGAGCGCTTGCAAGCCTACCTACCGGTAGGTAGGCTGACGAACATGGTCTTATCCGCTGACGTCAACCTTCTCAACGAACTGGAGCCGGAGGCCGAACGCCTCCTGGAGAACCACTACGCCACCACCAAGGAATGGCACCCCCATTCGCTCGTGCCGTGGAGCCGAGGACGCGACTTCGAGGCCGATTATGAATGGTCGCCAGAAGAGAGCGAGATGTCGCCCGAGGTTCGCAGCGCGCTGTTCGTCAACCTGCTGACCGAAGACAATCTCCCGTACTACTTCCGTGACATCGAGCGTATGTTCGGCAAGGACGGAGCATGGGGCGAGTGGGTCCGGCGCTGGACGGCTGAAGAAGGTCGCCACGCCATCGTGATCCGCGAGTATCTCACGGTGACCAGGGCCATCGATCCGGTAGCTCTTGAGCAGGGCCGGATGATCCAAATGGGTGGCGGCAAGGTGCCAGAGCCCCCAAGCGCCATCGACGGGTTGATCTATGTCACCCTGCAGGAACTGGCAACCAGAATCTCGCACCGCAACACCGGCGCTCTAATCGAGGACCGGGCGGGCTACGACATCATGCGTCGTGTGGCGATGGACGAGAACCACCACTTCCTGTTCTACCGCGATGTGGCCAAGGCATCGATCGATATCGACCCCAGCCAGGCCGTCGAGGCCATGGAGCGGCAGATCACCGGTTTCGCCATGCCTGGCGAAGGTATCCCCGGGTTCAACGAGCATGCCAAGGCAATCGCCGGCGCGGGCATTTATGACCTGGCCGCTCACTACGAGCAGATCCTTGAACCGATCGTGCTCCGCTACTGGGACCTGCCGAACATCGAAGGGCTGACCGCCGAGGCCGAACAGGCTCGCGAGCGGGCTATCGCCTACATCGAGAAGTCGAAGCGGGTCGCCGATCGCATCAAGACCCGCCGCGAAGCCAAAGAGGCCAAGCTGCTCGAAGAGGGTCAACCAGCGGTCGCCTAGCTGGCCTCGCGTCAGCTGCCAGATTTGGCCAGGATCGTCTAATCTGCGACCCCATGGGCCAAGACAAGTACCTGAACAGCGATCTGGATGACGACGTGGCGAGCCTGCTCAGCGCAGCCGCGGCGGCCAATGTGCCATCGCTGAGCGACGGCACCCCCGCCCAGGCCAGAAAAAATTATGCCCGCGCCCCAAAGCCAGTCGGCGATGAGCTTGAGCGAGTTGAGGATGCTCACATCCCCGGCCCCGCAGGCGACATCCCGGTGCGGTTGTACGCCGCTACAGCAGCAACCACTTCGGCAACAGCCCCGGGCCTGCCGGTCATGGCGTTTTTCCACGGCGGCGGCTGGGTGCTTTCAGATATCGATGGTCACGATTCGTTGGCCAGACGGCTGGCGTTGCGGACCGGAGCGCTTGTGGTTTCGGTCGAGTACCGACTGGCCCCGGAACACCCCTTCCCCACCCCGCACGACGATTGCTGGGCCGTCACCACATGGTTGGCCGACAACGCCGCGCAACTCGGCGGCGACCCCGGGCGTCTTTCGGTTGCCGGCGATTCGGCAGGCGGCAACTTGGCCGCCGGTGTGGCGCTGCGAGCTCGCGACGAAGGATTGGCGCTACGTTCACAACTGCTGATTTACCCCTGCATCGACGATCGGCAAACCAGACCATCGATGACCGAGAACGCCGAGGGCTATTTTCTGTCGGCCAAGGACATGGCGTGGTTCTGGGATCACTTCGTTCCCGCTGAACACCGAGACAACCCGTACGCGGTGCCCGCTCGGGCTGAAGACCTCACCAGATTGGCGCCAGCGCACATTCAGACCGCGGCTTTTGATCCGCTGCGAGACGAGGGTGAGGAGTGGGCTGAGCGGCTGCAAGCTGCCGGGGTTGATACTTCGTTCACCCGGTTCGATGGTGTGGTTCACGGTTTTGTTGCCCGGTGGGAGCAGATGTCGGGAGCGCTGGCCGCTCACGACGAGTTCGAAACCGTCGTAGCCCCGCTGCTGTAGTTACCAGCGCCGTCTGAACGGGGTCAGGTCGAGCGTGCTGCGCCCGGTCGCCGCCCACTCAGCAACCGCTTCGCCAAGCGCAGTCGAGTGTTTGAATCCGTGTCCGCTACACGGTGACATGGTGATGATCCTGGACGATCGTGGATCGCTGTCGATGAGGAAATGATCGTCTTTGGTGTTGGTGTAGAGACACACTGCGGCTTTCAAACAGTTCGAGGTGACCCCGGTCAGCCTTGGTGCCACCAGTGTGCGATGGAAGGCATCGATCTCGTCCTGGCTGACGTGGCGGTTTACCGACTCGGCGTCGGTCGTGGTGGCGAACTGCTCACCA
Source organism: Acidimicrobiales bacterium (assembly GCA_050633745.1). Classification (GTDB taxonomy): domain Bacteria; phylum Actinomycetota; class Acidimicrobiia; order Acidimicrobiales; family SZUA-35; genus JAHELU01. Next base: position 5,507 of record JBOEHD010000208.1, on the reverse strand, counting down.
AGCACCTTGAGGCCCCGGGTTCCGCTGGTGGGAATGGGAAAGGCGCCGAGGTAATCGTCGATGGTTTCGCCGACCCAGATGACCGCAGGAAACCGGTCGACCGAGTAGGCCGAGAGGTCTTCGACCTCAAACCAAAATACCACCTGTCTGGTCACGGTCATCTGAGCCTTATCGGCAGGCTCGACCATCTCCGGGAGCCAGGCGCCGGTTGCCATGACCACCTTGTCTGCGGTGTAGCTGCTCCGGTTGGTGGACACGGTGACGCCGGTGTTGCCGCCGTCGACGTCGGCCGACACCACTTTCTCGTTGATTCGCAGCTCGGCGCCGTCGGCCTTGGCCAACTGCAGTTGAATCTGCACCGCCCGTTCCGACAGCACGATTCCTCCGGTCGGTTCGAGTCCGGCGCGGTCGTTGTCTGCGATCAAGATCGTCGGTTGTTGGCGACGTAGCTCCGGCGGGTCGAGTAGCTGGAAATCGACCGACCCGGCCTCGGCCACCGTTGCGGTGGCGGTGACAAAGTCGCTCCAACGGTCTTCGTCTGGCACATCCTGGGTGGTGATGATGCAGCAGCCGCTCTGATGGAGCAGGTCCTGCCCGGTCTCCGCTTCCAATGCCCGCCAAATCTCATGGGAGCGGGCCACGAACGGCAGGTACTCGGGGCCTTCGCCGACAGCCAGGCGGGTGATGCGGGTTTCGGCATGGCTCGAACCGAACTCGTGCGGGGGCCGGTACCGGTCGATGCCCAGAACCCGCAAACCCTGCCGCCTGGCATGAAACAGCGTGGCTGCCCCCATGGCGCCAAGGCCGACGACGATCAGATCGAACCGCTCGGTCGTTTTGCCACCCATTCGTTTCTCTACTCGCCCTGCACGACGCCCTGGCTTGTGGCGTATGAGACCGGCGGATACTTGGGCGGGTTGCCGGGGCCGTGGCAGCTCGGCAGGCAGGCCATCTCATAGTCGGCGGTGGCATTAAAGAAGAACGGGATCGAGTAGCGCGATTGCGCAGTCAGATTGTTGGCGAAATGCCGCGTGCTGAGGAAACGATCGTTGGTCCACTGTCGCAGTAGCTCGCCCGAGTTCACCACGAACGCTCCGTCGATCACCGGTGCCTCGACCCACCGTTGGCGACCCTCGTGAAAGATCGTGAGACCGGGCCCGTTCTGCAGCAGCAGCGTGAAGACGGTGGTGTCGACGTGAGGGGCGATGCCGAACGCTCCTTCGGGCCCTGGAGGATCCGGCGGATAGTGGCTGAGACGCAGCCGCCAGAACGGGTGTTGAAAGGCGGCGTCGAAATAGTCAGGAGCGAGTTCGAGGGCCACGGCGTACATCGGGAGCAGCCGCAGCGCTAGCGCTTCAACCTCGGCCGCGTAACGCTCGATGACGGTGCGGAAGCCCGGCAGCGCTGCCTCTTCCAGCCACTGGTTGTTCTCCGGTTCGTTCGGCTCGGTCGACTTCATCAGAAACGCTTCGTTGAGATTGCCATAGGTTCGGCGAGGCAGCTTGCGTTCGCCGACCGGCAGATAGCCGACGCCACCAATCGGCCACTCCGGGCGGTCCATCCTGATAGTGCTTTTGATCTCCGGCGGCAGTTTGTGGAACCGCTCGGTCATGGCGAACACCTCGTCGATCAGCGACTGATCGATCCCGTGGCCGGTGAGTTGGTGGAAGCCGACCTGCTCGGACGCCTCCCGCAGCGCCGCGGCCGCGGACTTCAGCGCCTCCTGGTCGTCGTTGGAGAACCAGGCTGACACATCGATGATGGGGATATCGCCCGCTTCGGCTGGCACCGGTGAAGAGGTGTCCCACGACGCCGCTTCGTTCTGCAGAGCACGTTCCTTGGCTTCGGCATCGAAGGTTGTTCGACCGGCCTCGGTTACATTCGCCTCAGTCAGTTTCACCTCAGTCATAGGCCAAGCCTATATACGGTCCTCAGGTCTGTGTAGCTGTGTCAGGTTTGGCCGAAGTCCGCTTCGAGCTTGGCCAGCCAGTTCTCGATCTCCGCTGGCGACTTGTTGTCGATGTTGTAGATGGCGGTCCACTTCGTTCGGCAGAGCGGGTGGCACAGGACCCGCAGGGTGCGGTTGACCCGGATCCGACCGCTGTTGCCCTGGATGGCGTTGACCCGCCGAGTCGAACCGTGGCTGGTGACCACCCGGATGCTGCGAATGTTGCTCAGCCGTCCTTTGATGCGGTTGGCCCCTTCGGGCAACACGAATGCCACCTCGTTCATCCAGACCCGATCGAACCAGCCCTTGAGCCTGGCCGGTTGCCCGGAAAACCATGTCGGGTAGATCAACACCAGATGTGTTGCCCACTGCAGAGCCTCGAAATGCTCGGTCAGCTCGGGACGGTCGTCGGGGGAGCCGAGGTGATCACGCACCTCTTCCAGCCGCAAAACCGGATCGAAATCCATCGCATCGAGATCGAGGACCCGGACCGGTCGGCCGGCCTGCTCAAGGCCGAGCAGCACCCGTTCGGCGGCAGCCCTGGCCAGGCTGGTGGATTTTGGATGGCAGACGACCACCAGCGTGTTGCCGTGCGAGTTCTGGGCTCGACCGAAGCGTGCGATCATCGGATGCCCGCCAGCTTGGACTCGACCTGATCGAGGAAGGCAGTTCGTTCTTCGTTGCTGCGGGTGTCGAGTGCGTGTAGCCCGAGCCAGGTGGAACGGCAGCGCTTGGCGCAGACCATGCGCACGGTTCGGGTGATGGTTCGCTTGCCTGCGTCGCCGAGCACCGCGACCTCTACTCGTTTCGAGCCGTAGGTGGTGATGCCGACGAGGCGTCGGATATTGGTCAGGTTTGGGCGTACAACCTCGTTGCCATCCGAGCCCGGGGTCAGGGTGAAGGCCACATCGGGCAACAGCGTGCGGTCGAGCCAACCCTTCATGATCGCCGGGAGGCCAGACCACCAGGTGGGGTAAACGAACACCAGCATCTCAGCTCGGGTGAGGCTCTCGATGTGGTCGGCCGTCATCTGGTCGGGATGGTTAAGGCCGATCGAGTAGTAGTCGACGTGTTCGGTTTCGCTCAGGCACGGGTCGTAGCCGAGCTCGTAGAGGTCGATCACGTCGACCTCGTGACCGGCCCGGCCGAGCGCGGCCACCGCCCGTTCACGAAGTGCGGTGCTGAACGAGTCCGGGTCGGGATGAGCGTGGATCAGCAAGCACCGCATCGAGGCAAGATACCCCCGTTTATATCCCTACCGCAGAGGTTCCCAAATATCGAGCACCCTGGCGATCACCGAAAGAGCCAGGGCGTGGTTGATCTCTCCGTCGCGGCAGGCGGCAACCACTTCGGCGGCTGAGAAACGCTCAACGCCTATGTGCTCGCCGTCTCCGAGGTCCGTTTCACCGGTTGGTTCAACACCTTCAGCTAGCCAGTGGTGACAGAGGTGATCATGTACCGCCGGGTTTGGCGACACCGCGCCGAGGTACCGCCATGAGCCACCGGTATACCCGGTCTCCTCTAGCAGTTCTCGGCGAATGGCCGTTTCGGAGTCCTCGCCCGGGTCGACCATGCCACCCGGTGTTTCCAAGGTGGTTGCTCCGGCGCCAAACCGGAACTGGCGGACCATCACGTGGTTGCCGTCGGCGTCGATTGCTACGCAGTTGACCCAGTCGACCGACTCCAGAACCAGACGATCAAACACCCGACCCGAGACCGGGTGACGCATCTCATCGAACCGGGTCCGAAACAGAATCAGATCATCGGCGTAGCGTGAACCCAGTTTTTCCCAGTCGAGCGATTCGGTCATCGTCAGAACCTAGCCGACTGTGCTGGTCGGCCCGCAACGACCGAGTCAGCTAAGCTGACGAGCCAGCCAGCCGTTCATATCGGAGCGGGCCTGACGGGAAACCGCTGCTCCGGCGGCGAAGCCCTCGAAGCCGTGTGGTGCGCCGGGGTAGACGTGTAGCTCGACCTCGACTCCGGCATGGTTTAGCCGCATGGCGTAGTTGATGTCTTCGTCGGCGAACCCATCGAGGGTGCCCACCATGATGTAGGTCGGGGGCAGTCCGCTCAGATCTTCCGCCCGGGCCGGGGCGGCGTGGTACGGCACCTGTTCGGCGTCGAACAGATCGCCAAGGTACGACTTCCAGCCGAACAGGTTGGACTCCGGATTCCAGATTGGAACGTCGAGGTTGGCGGTCACCGATGTTCTGGTGTCGTCGATCATCGGATAGATCAGCAGCTGATAGTCGAGGCTGAACTCACCTCGGTCACGAACCAGGAGGCCGAGAGCGGCCGCCATGCCACCGCCAGCGCTTGGCCCTCCGATGCCGATCTGGCTGGTATCGATTCCCAGGTCGGCACCGTTTTCCTTTACCCAGGCCAGGCCGGCGTAGCTGTCGTCGAGCCCGGCGGGGTACGGATGCTCAGGGGCCAGCCGATATTCCACGCCAACACCGATGATGCCGAACCGCTGACACCAACGATCGAACCTAAGGTCGTCCTGCTCGGGGGAGCCGAGCACGTAGCCGCCGCCATGCATCCAATACAGACAGGGCGCGGTCGAACCCTCAGCCAGATCGACCGGTTTGTGGACCCGCAGTCGAAGCTCGGAGTTGTCGTCTGGGCCGGGCACCACGTGATCGGTGCGGGTCACCACATCGGACAGGGTGACCTGGTCGTTGAGCAGGGCACGACTGTCTCGGATGGCCTGCAGGTTGTCGGCCCGCACGACGCCAAGTCCTGGCCCGGCTTCGAGGATGGTCTTTATCTCGGGATCGAAATACGGTTCCATCTTTCGGACGTTAGGACGCCGAAACCGGCCAGCAAAATCGAGCTACTGTTCTAAAAGTGTTAGATCAGACGGTGGGTTACGGGGGGTCGGACAGCAGGTCGGTCGAAGACCGGTCGTCGGCGCTACGGCTTGTACTGAGGTGCACAGGTCTGGTCACCGTTTGTGGGTTGCTGATGTTGGTCGCCAGCGGCGTGTGGTTGATGTTCTTCTATCAACCATCGGCCGCGCTGGCTTGGGATGACATCGACAGCCTTCAGAACCAAATCGAATGGGGCCTGCGAGTCCGCCAACTGCACCGCTGGCTGGTTCTTCCGGTGATGCTCTCGGGCGTGGTGTGGATGGTCATGTTCGTCACCGCCCGGATCGGCCGCAACGCACTCCTCGCCGCCACCGCCGCCCTGGCCATGGTGATCGGGGCGACCTCCGGCCTGTTTCTACCGTGGGACCAGCTGGCTTTGGAGTCGGTGACGGTGGGAGACAGAACCGCTGGCTTTGGAGCGGTATTTGGCGATGACGTAAAGTTTGTGCTGATAGACGGTGCGGTTGTCAGCCCGAACGCGATGCGTTTCTGGCTGATCGTGCACCTGCTGGCGGGCCTTGTCGCAGTCGTAGCGGCCGTGATAGCGGCGGTTTCTATCCGACGTACTCGGGACGTGCTTCCGCCGCCGGCACCTCCCAGTCGGTAGGCATGGCAGCGAAGTCGAAGAATGGTGCTTCGTCGCCGTCGGCCACGGCGTCTTCGATCTGATCGTAGAAACCCTT
>JBOEHD010000207.1:5235-6428 GCA_050633745.1 Acidimicrobiales bacterium | reverse complement strand
GACAACGGTTGGGCCATCGCCACCTCCGACAGCGACGACGACAAGGTCCGCGACAAGTTCGAGGCGGCGTCGATCTACAACCTGTTGGAGAACGAAATCCTGCCGCTGTTCTACTCTGGCGCTGGCCGTCCGACCAAGGGATGGCTGGACAAGGTCAAGCACAACTGGGTTACGCTTGGCCCCAAGGTCACCTCAACCAGAATGGTCGCCGACTACCGAGATCAGCTCTACGGCCCAGCCCAAGAGCGATTCCGGGCCACTACCGGCAATCAGGCCTAACGGCCCCGCCAAGAGCCTCACAACATGTCATCACAAGTCTGGCCCGGCGAGCATGAGCCTCTGGGCGCCACATTCGATGGAGCGGGCACCAACTTCGCCCTCTACTCCCACGCCGCCGACCGGGTCGAGCTATGCCTGTTCGACGAAGACGGCATCGAGACCCGGATCACGCTGCCGGAGACCACCGCCTTTGTCCATCACGGTTACGTGCACGGCATTCAGCCGGGGCAGCGCTACGGCTACCGAGTGCACGGCCCGTGGGACCCGGGCCGAGGTTTGCGCTGTAACGCCACCAAGCTGCTGATCGACCCATACGCCAAGGCCATCGAAGGCCAGGTTCGCTGGCACCCAGCGGTTTATGGCCACAATCAAGATCAGCCCGAGCTGATGGATGACCGCGATTCGGCGGGCTACATGCCCCGATCGATCGTTGTCAGCCCGTTCTTCGAGTGGGGCGACGACCGGCCACCTCGCATCCCGCTGCACGAGACCGTGATCTACGAAGCCCACGTCAAGGGACTCACCAGAACCCACCCCGACGTGCCAGACAACCTGCGGGGTACCTACGGCGGCCTGGCCCACCCGGCCATCATCGAATACCTGCTCGACCTCGGCATCACCGCTGTCGAGCTGCTGCCAATCCACCAGTTTGTGCCCGAGCAGTTCACGTTCGACAAGGGCCTGACCAACTACTGGGGCTACAGCTCAATTGGTTTCATGGCGCCCCACAATGGCTACTCATCGGCCGGCGGCCGCGGCCAGCAGGTCCGAGAGTTCAAGTCGATGGTTCGAGCCCTACACAAAGCGGGACTGGAAGTCATCCTCGACGTGGTCTACAACCACACCGCGGAAGGCAACCACCTGGGGCCGACACTGTCGATGAAGGGCATCGACAACACCGCCTACTACCGGGT
>JBOEHD010000207.1:0-5210 GCA_050633745.1 Acidimicrobiales bacterium | reverse complement strand
CCGAACGTGCTGAAGCTGGTTATGGACAGCCTGCGCTACTGGGTTACCGAGATGCACGTCGACGGTTTCCGATTCGACCTCGCATCGGCTCTAGCTCGCGAAGATCACGCCGTCGACCGGCTCTCCGGTTTCTTCGACCTGATCCACCAAGATCCGGTGGTGAACCGGGTCAAGCTGATCGCCGAACCGTGGGACGTTGGCGACGGCGGCTATCAGGTCGGCAACTTCCCGCCGCTGTGGTCGGAGTGGAACGGCAAGTACCGCGACAAAGTTCGCGACTACTGGCGAGGCACGCCCGGCTCGCTCGGCAAGTTCGCTTCCCGATTCTCCGGCAGCGCCGACCTCTATTACGGATCGGGCCGCGAGACCACGGCCAGCATCAACTTCATCACCGCCCACGACGGTTTCACCCTCGCCGACCTCGTCTCGTACAACCACAAGAAGAACGAGGCCAACGCCGAACAGAACCGCGACGGCGAAGCCCACAACCGCTCATGGAACTCCGGCGCCGAAGGTGAAACCACCGACCCGACGGTTCTTACGGTTCGCAAAACCAGGCAGCGCTCGCTGCTGGCCACGATGCTGCTCAGCCAGGGTGTGCCGATGCTGCTCGGTGGCGACGAGTTTGGTCGCAGCCAGGGCGGCAACAACAACGCCTACTGCCAGGACAACCACATCTCATGGTTCGACTGGAACACCATCGACACCGAGCTGCTCGAGTTCACAAAGAAGCTGATTCGTTTCCGAGCCGATCACCCGGTCTTCCGACGCCGCCAGTGGTTCAGCGGCAGCACCATAAACGACACCAACCTCCCCGACATCAACTGGTTCACCACCGATGGCTACGCCATGAACGATGGTGACTGGCACAGCTCCCGGGGCGAGTTCACCGCCTTCCTCAACGGCGACGGCATGGTTTCGACCGGTCCCCGAGGCGAACAAATCTCCGATGAGACGTTCCTGGTGATGTTCAACCCTCAGCCCGAGGCTCGAACCTTCACCATCCCTCAGCTGCTGTCCGACAACGAGCCTGTACAGAAGGCCGCTGAGCAGCCAAGCAACACCGAGTCGCTGGCCGCCAACAGGTCGACAGCGAAGACGGGTGAGCTGCCCGCCTCCAGCGCCTCGCCGCCGGCTAGACGAACGACCACAAAAAGCGCTGCCCAAGAGGTTTCTCCGGCAGAAGCCCAGAAACTTTCGCAGCAGAGCACTCAGGAAGCTTCCCAAGAACCGTCACTGTGGCGGGTGGCGATCGACACCGATCCGACCAAAACGAGAGACCTGTTACTGGCCGAAGGCGAGACAATCGGCCTGTCACCGTGGTCGATGGTTGTGCTCGAACGCCAGCTAGACGAGGCCTCCGAGCTGAATATCACCACCGCTCGGCGCTAGTTAGCCTCCCTGGCCAAAACAATTCGCAACAAGATCGTCGGCTGCCCGCCGGAATCGGTCAGCTATCGTTCTGACCGAGCCGCGAACCCGGGGAGTTGCCACAATGAACGTGCTGTTGGCGTCAGCGGAGATGGCACCGATCGCCCGCGTCGGCGGAATGGCCGAGGCCGTCGCCGGACTGGTGAAACAACTGCGCCGCGACGGCATCGATGTGACGGTTGCACTCCCCGACTACGGCGGCGTGGCGCTGGCAGACGAAACCTCGCTCCCTCTCACGGTTCCCGACTGGGCCGGACCGGCAACCGTCAGATCCGGAACCCTGGCTGGCATCGGCGCGGTCTCGCTGATCGACTGTCCCGGCATCGCCAAACCCCACCCGTACAACGACGACACCGGGATGGCGTTCCCCGACAACGACCTGCGGTTCTTTTCGTTCTCGGCCGCGGTGGCCGCGTTAGCCAAACTGCTGAAGCCGGATGTCCTGCACCTCAACGATTGGCACACCGCAGCCGCTCTGGGGTTGCTCGACGACCCGCCGCCATCGTTGCTGAGCGTGCACACCCTCGGCTACCAGGGCATCACCGGCCCCGAATGGTTGACGAAGATCACCAACTCGCCTGAGCTCTTCGAATGGTATGGCGACACCAATCCCCTGCTGGGCGCTATCCAGCTCGCAGACAGGGTGGTCACCGTCAGTCCCAACTACGCAAAGGAGATCCTCTCCGAAAACGATGGCATGGGCCTACATCAGCACCTCGCCGACCTCGGCGACCGGCTGCTCGGTGTGATCAACGGCATCGACGTCGACGAGTGGAACCCCACAACCGACCTCCACATCCAGGCCAATTATTCGGTTGATGCCATGCGGGGAAAGGTCACCAACCGCAATGCGCTAGCCAGAGCGTTTAGCATTGACAGCGACCCGCCTGCGCAACCGATCATCGGTATGGTCACTCGGCTCGTCGAGCAGAAGGGCATCGACCTAGCGGCTGACGCCGCCCGCTTCCTGGAGCACGTGCCGGCCCGCCTGGTCGTGCTCGGTTCCGGGGAGAAGGCCCTAGTCGACGCCCTAAACGACCTGACGGTGCGCTATCCCGGTCGGATCGGCTTCGCCAACGACTACAACGCCCAGCTCGGCCACCTGATCTTCGCCGGTGCCGACCTGATGCTCATGCCAAGCCGTTTCGAACCGTGCGGCCTCGCTCAAATGCAGGCCATGGCCTACGGCACCATCCCGGTGGTCACCGACGTTGGCGGCCTCCACGACACGGTCATCGATGATGATGCCTTCCCGGGGAGCGGCACCGGTTTTGTCAGCCGCTCGGTCGATGCCGCGGGCATGATCGATGCCATCCACCGAGCCTCCCGGGCCTGGTCGTCGACAAAACGCCGAGCCGAGATTCGCAGGCGAGGCATGTCGATCGACTGGAGCTGGGCTGGCCCAGCCCAAACCTACCGTCGTATCTACAGTGAAATTGGGGAAGCCAGAGAGACTGGCGGCCGCTGAGGCCCGCTATTCAACCGTTACACCTTTGCCGACGGCCACGATGCCAGCCTGGCTTACGGCAAACCGGTCGTTGTCTTCACTGCCGTTGATGCCCAGTTCAGCGCCCGGCATAAGGTTCACGTTCTTGTCGATGATGGCGTTTCGCACCACCGCACCAGCGCCAATTTCGGTGTCGTCCATGATCACGGAGTTCTCGATCACCGCGCCGGCTCCGATTCGAACGCCAGGAGAGATCACCGAGTTGCTGACCGAACCGCCGGAAACGATCACGCCTCGGCTGAGCATGGAGTCTTCAACGTGGCAGCTGCGGCCGTTGTCTTTGACAAACTTCGCTGGCGGTAGATCCCGGCCAAGGGTGTGGACCGGCCAGGTTGGGTTGTAGAGGTTGAACGCTGGCTCCGGTGCCACCAGGTCCATGTGGGCGTCGTAGAACGAGTCGAGCGTCCCGACGTCACGCCAGTAGGCCGGATCGTGCTCAGCTCCGGGGACTAGGTTCCCGGTGAAGTCGTAGAAGTGGGCCTCGCCTGCCTTGACCATGGCCGGGATCAGGTTCCCGCCAACGTCGTGCTTCGAGTCCTCATCGAGAGCATCGGTGCGGATCACTTCTTCGAGCGCAGTGCGGTTGAAGATGTAGTTGCCCATCGATGCGAGCACCATCGAGGGATCTTCCGGCATGCCGGCAACCTCGGTCGGCTTTTCTCGGAAGTCGCTGATCTTGGTTTCGGCGCCGGGGTCGATGATGCCGAACTGGTCAGCCTGTTCGAGCGGAACTCGGATAGCTGCCACGGTTACACCAGCGCCGCTGGCCATGTGCTGGTCGAGGAATTGGCGGGGATCCATCCAGTAGATATGGTCGGCGCCGAACACGAAGACAAAGTCAGGGTCTTCATCTTCGATGATGTTCATGTTCTGATAGATGGCGTCTGCCGAGCCGGTGAACCAGTGCGGCCCCTTGCGCATCTGCGCAGGCACCGACGTGACGTAGCTCCCGAGCAATGTCGACATCCGCCACGTCCGGCTGATGTGAACATCGAGGCTGTGGCTCTTGTACTGGGTCAGCACCACGATCTTGCGGTAGCCACCGTTAGCCAGGTTCGAGAGCGCGAAGTCGATAAGTCGATAATGGCCAGCGAACGGAACAGCGGGTTTGGCGCGGTCGAGAGTAAGCGGCTTCATTCGATTACCCTCACCTCCAGCCAACACGATGCTCAGCGTGCGAGGTCGCTGGTAATACTCCACTTGGTTGCCTCTCGATCGTTCCGATGTAACGACTACGTACTATTAGTATGAGATGTCGGCAGTCATTGGGACAATTCAAATGAGTAGGGCGGAAGTCTTCTAAGGTTGTCCCGATGCTCATCACCGCCGAAGACCGACAGCAGTTCAGTTCAGGATCCCACGTCGATCTCGCCGCCGTGCTGGGTGCTCACCCGTCGGATGATGGTGTGTTCTTTGCAGTATGGGCGCCAAACGCCGACAAGGTGGAGGTTATTGGGTCTTTTAACGACTGGATAGGGTCGAACGACCCGTTACACCCCGATGAATCCGGCATCTGGCATGGTGTCATAGCCAAAGCGGCAGTTGGCGATACCTACAAGTACCGGGTTAGGAACCGCCACAGCGGGGCCATCCTTGAGAAGGCCGACCCTGTGGCCTTCAGCTACGAGGAGCCGCCCCGCACCGCGTCGGTCATCGCCGACCTGAGCTACGAGTGGGATGACGCCCAGTGGATGGCTCGGCGCTCCGAAGCCAACGCGCTCGATGCTCCAATCTCGATCTATGAGCTACACCTCGGATCGTGGCGCTATGAGCCGGGTGGTTATGTAGCCATCGCCCAACAGCTGGCCGACTATCTCGACGAAACCGGCTTCACCCACGTCGAGTTCCTGCCCATCATGGAGCACCCGTTCTACGGGTCCTGGGGCTACCAGACCCTCGGCTACTTCGCCCCGTCCCGCCGCTACGGTCCTCCGGCCGACGCCAAGTACCTCATCGACTATCTCCACCAGCGGGGCTACGGGGTCATCCTGGACTGGGTCCCCTCCCACTTCCCCCTCGACCAGTCCGGCCTGGCCCGCTTCGACGGCACCCACCTCTACGAGCACGCCGACCCCCGCCTCGGCTTCCACCCGGACTGGAAGAGCGGCATCTTCAACTACGACCGCCACGAGGTCCGCTCGTTCCTGATGTCGAGCGCCCTGTTCTGGCTCGGCGAATACCATGCCGATGGGCTGCGGGTCGATGCCGTCGCCTCGATGCTCTACCGGGACTACTCCAGGGACGAGGGGCAGTGGATCCCGAACGAGCACGG
>JBOEHD010000206.1:0-9913 GCA_050633745.1 Acidimicrobiales bacterium | reverse complement strand
TCTGAGGTTTCTGCAGCATCGGTTACCGCATCGACTGCTTCGTCGACGGTTGCGTCGTCACCGCAGGCGGCTGCCGAGAGGGATAGTGCGAGTAGGAACGCGCCGAACTTAGCTTTGTTGGTCATCTTTGATGGCCTCCGTAGGGGGGGGGTGAGGTTCTGTACAGCCTTCTTCGTCACCCCTACGGGGGCGGATGCGCGATGTGAGCGAGATAAGTCAGATGTGACCTAACGCACCTCTGCCCGGGGCCGGAAGACCTACCCGAATGGTGCGGCGCCTATGAAGTCGAGAGCCTTCTCCAAAAACGGGAATGCCTTGGGTAAGCCGAAATGGTCGACCCCAGCCAGGGTCAACGCTTCGCCGTTCGGCAGCGCCTCGGCCAGTGGTTCACCTGGTCCCGCAAAGTCTTGATCGCCGATGACCACGAGCACCGGATTGGTGATGCTCTGCATCATCTCCGGAGTCCACTCGATGCTTGGTCGTTGAATGAATGCCGCCAGGGCCTTCGGGTCGTTGCCGTCGCTCTCAGCCAGCGACTTGAAATGCATGGTGACCAGGTTGTCCTCGTCGCCGCGGCCTTCCAGGGCATCGAGGATGTCGTTGTTCTTGCGCCGCTTAAACATCGAGGCGCCAACGCCGCCGACGACGATGCGGTCGAATCGCTCGGGGTTCTCGGCCGCCAACGCCAGCACGATGCCCGCCCCCGCCGAGTAGCCGATCGCATCGACCGGCCCGTCTGGTAGCTGCGCTGCTACTAGAGCTTCGACCTCGTGATACGCCTCGAGCTCGTGCGGCTTTGCCGCGTCGCCGTGACCGAGGAGGTCGGGGGCGATAACCGGGCGGCCCGCCTCGCTGATGAGATCGATCCAACCCGGCTCCTGCCAAGTCCTGGCAGCTGAGGTGGTGAATCCGTGGACCAACAAAACCGGCTTCGTCATTCCGCCAACTTAGTGTTCCTGGCTAGGCAACCGAAAGCTCAGGTGTCTGTGCAGTCATGGCCTGCGAAGTGATGGCGGCATCTTCTAGTTCCGGAGTGAGCCCCGGCGGAGCGCTGCGGCGGATGGCAGTGATGTCGGATGTGCGATAGCTAGCCAGCCGGCTGCTCCATGAGTCGATCACCTGACGGTTCTCCTGGAAGGAGAAGAACGTGGTCATCGGGCCTTCCTGCTGGTAGGCATCGGCGCCTTCTACAACGTCGGTGGTCTGATCGGTAAGGGTTACTGCGAACAACGCCATTTTCTCTCTCCTGGGTTGGAGTTTGTGCTCTACGGCCAGTTGAAGGGCCGCAGCTGGGCAATCGGTGGTTTACCCGCTACTAGCACCATAGGACCCCCTGGTTGTGCGGTTCTAGAGGTGAAACCCTGTGGATTTCGATACTTATCCACAGATCGGTCTTCTTGACCAGCGCTTTGAACAGCCCTTGTTGATCCGGCTGTCGCCAACCGGGATGACGGGACCGGTTCTGCGGCCGAGCGGTTCCTGAGCGGGGTTCTCTAGTTCTTGGATTGTGTAGTTAAGGTGGTCGACCGATGGCTGAACCTCGAAGGACAGAAGCGGCGCTTCGTCCGCAGTGGCTTGATCAACCGAGGCCCGATCGTTTCAGTCCTGAGCGACCGGACTACGAAGCGGTGATGGCTGCCCACGCTCAGGCGGTGGCAAACGGCTCGCTTGGTTACATGGATCCATCGAGCGGACTGTTCGCCATGACCTCGGTCTATTTGCGCGACCGGGGCTGGTGCTGTGATCGTGGTTGCAGACACTGTCCATATGCCGAAGCTGGTACCGCCAGCGAAACCAAGATAGAAGACAGCCCCGGCAGGCAAGACAATGACAACGGGCAAGACAATGACAACAGGCAAGACAAACCTGAGAGCGAGTAGATCGAGATGAGTGATCGAATCAAAATCGAGCGCCACGGCGGCGTCGCCGATGTGAAGCTGAACCGGCCGGAAAAGATGAACGCACTCGATGCGGAAATGTTCCGCGCTCTGGGCCAGGCCGCCGAGGAACTGGCCGTCGACCCGACCCTGCGCTGCGTCGTCATGTCCGGCGAGGGTCGCTCGTTCTGCGCTGGCCTCGACTTCAGCAGCTTCCAGGGCATGGCCGACGAGCCTTCCGACACCAAGGACAGCGGCACATCGAGCGAACCTCGGGCGCCGAAGGCGGACTTTGAGCCGACGCTTCCCGGTGGACGTATCACCCACCGCGGCCAACAGGCGGTCTATGGCTGGACCGAACTGCCGGTGCCGGTCATCGCCGCGGTTAACGGCCACGCGCTTGGCGGCGGAATCCAGTTGGCCCTCGGTGCCGACATTCGTATTGTGGCGCCAGACGCCAAGCTATCGGTGCTCGAAATTCGCTGGGGCTTGATTCCCGACATGACCGGTACCCAGGCGCTGATCAATCTCGTTGGGCTAGACGTCGCAAAAGAGATGACGTTCACCGGTCGCACCGTTTCGGGCGAGGAGGCGGTGGCAATCGGGCTCTGCACCCGACTCTCCGACGACCCCCATGCCGACGCCATGGAAATGGCCACAGATATCGCTTCAAAGTCACCCCACGCCATACGGGCAGCTAAACGTTTGTTCAACAGCGCTCCGAAGGACTCGCTGGCCGAAGGCTTTGCTAACGAACGTCGCGAGATCGGCCAGCTGATCGGCTCGGCGAACCAGGTCGAGCAGATCAAAGCCTTCTTCGACAAGCGAGAGCCGTCCTTTGTCGATCCCGACTAGCTCCTACCTAGTCTCGGGCTCATACCTGGTCTCGGGCTCATACCTGGTCTCGGGGCTCAGACGCTTTCACCCCTGGCGGTCATGACCTGTTTTAGTAGGTCGATCTCGTCGGTGATGATGGCGTCGGCCCCTCGGTCGAGCAGCCGGTTCATCTGGTCGGCGTCGTTGATCGTCCAGTAGTGCACCTGCATACCCATGCTTTGAACCCGGCGGATCAGCCCGGGGGAGTCCAGCGGGATCCCTCTAACCGAGGTCGGTATCTGCAGGCAGCCATAGGGCATCGACCACCGTCCGCCGAGGAAAGCAGACAGGATCACCTTCAGCACTCCCCGGGGTCCTGGTGAGGTACACAGTTCGGGGCCAAGGGCCTTTTGTGCTTTGGCGATGCGGGCGTCTGAGAACGACCCTATGCACACCCGTTCCACGGCGTCGAACTCTCGGATGGCGGCGATCAGCGGGTCGACCGCATCGTCGGCCTTAGGGTCGATGTTGAAGCGGGCCTCGGGGAACGCCTCGAACAGTTCGACGAGTCGAGGGATCATGTGCTCGCCGCCAAGACGTACCTTCGACAGCTGGCCCCAGTCGTAGTCAGCGATCACGCCGGGTAGGCCAGCGACCCGCTCGAGCTCGTTGTCGTGAAAGGCCACCAAGACGCCATCGGCGGTGCGATGCACGTCGGTCTCCAGGTAGCGGTAGCCGAGGGCTAGGGCGTTGGCGAACGCCGCTGTGGTGTTCTCCGGCGCAACGCCAGCTCCGCCTCGGTGGGCCAAGCCGAAAGGACGGTTGTTGTCGAGGTATGTCCATGCCATCCGCCGAAGCTAGCAGGCGGTTAATAGTGTGCTGGCACCGGTTACCGATCCGAGGGGTCCAAGCCCTACCCTCATCGAATGCCTTCCCCGCCAACACCGAAGCTGCAACTGGCGGCGATGCTGGGCGTGATCGGCACACTGGCAGTGATACTGCCAGCGTTCTTGACCGGGGCGATGGCGGTGCAGATCCGCGATGACCTGAACATGTCGGAGTGGCAACTCGGCCTTGCCATCGGTTCGTTCTTTGTTGGTTCGGCCGCCGGTTCAACCTTGTTAGGCCGGCTGGCGGAACGGCTTGGGCCACGGCTGGCGATTCGTCTTGGGCTGGCCGCCTCAATCGCCGCCAACATCGTTATCGCCGCCTTCGTTCAGGGGCACCGTTCGCTCATAGCGGTATTGGCTGTGGCCGGTCTGGCAAACGCCCTGACCCAGCCAGCGGTAAACCTCCTACTGGTTCGGGTGGTTGAACCGGGCCGGCTAGGCACCGTTATGGCTCTCAAGCAGTCCGGCATGCCCGCAGCGGCGCTGGTTGGCGGCTTGGCGGTTCCGCTCATTGCTCTCACCGTCGGCTGGCGGGCCGGGTATCTGCTGGCGGCGTTGATAGCCCTGTCGGCGGTGGTCTTGACCGGTGTGCTCGCAGGCCATGGCGAGGTGATCGCCGAAAGCACACCATCGAACGCGGCTCCCGATTCCCATGAGCGCCCGAGGCCAGATCTTGGTATGAGGACGCTTCTGCTTATGGCCGCCGTCGGAGTGCTCGGCGGGGGAGCGGCCAACATCCTGGTCGGCTATCTGGTGAGCGGGGCGGTCGCGGCGGGCGTCTCGCCCGGCCCGGCTGGCCTGCTGCTGACGATGGGAGCTGCGCTCGGCATCGCCTCTCGCCTCATCCAGGGCTGGATGGCTGATAAACGTGAATTCGATGTGCTGGCCCGAGTGATTGTGCTCTTTGCCGTCGGTTCGATGGGAGCGGCTGGCCTGGCGCTCCAGAGCACAACCGGCTACCTGTTGGCAACGCCGTTCGCCTTTGCCGCCGGTTGGGCATGGCCCGGCCTGTTCAACCTTGTCGTGGTCAGGACCAATCGTTCAGCGCCGGCTGCGGCGACCGGAATCACCCAAACCGGGGTCTATCTCGGCTCGCTGGTCGGCCCCGTTGTCGCTGGGCTACTGGTGGAGAAATCCGGATACCCCGCCGTTTGGCTGATGACTGCCGGGGCGTTGGCTGGTGCGTCGCTCCTGGCGCTGGCGGTGAAGCGAGCCCTGGTTCCCCAGGTTCTCAAGGCGGACGGCCCTCAGGTGGAGCAAGCTGGCACAACTGGCTAGGTTCGAATGAAACAGATCGCCGGGGACAGGAACGCCGGGACCGGGTCTTTGGAACACACTCGTACTTTCAGGAGCAGTGGTGGCAGGAACAGTAAGAACTGAACGCGATGGAGCGGTTGGCACGATGGTCTTCGACCATCCCGCTCGTCGTAATGCCATGTCAATGGATATGTGGCTTGCCGTGCCCGGAATCTGTGACGAGTTCGAGGCCGATGACGAGATACACACCGTGGTGATCCGAGGAGCGGGTGAAACCGCTTTTGTGGCCGGCGCCGACATCTCTCAATTTGGCGAACGGCGCCCCGGGGGTGGGAGCTACGACGAGGCCGTCGGGGCCGCGCTTGCGGCCATCGAGTTGCTGGCCAAGCCGGTAATCGCTCTAATCCACGGGTTCTGCATCGGCGGTGGGTTAGCCATCGCCGCTGCAGCCGATATTCGCTATGCCGCCGATGACGCCCAGTTCGGCTTGCCACCGGCCAGGTTGGGCATCGGCTATAGCGCGACGGGAACCGGTAAGCTCGTCGACCTGCTTGGCCCATCGGTGACCAAGGAGATCATCTTCACCGCCAACTGGTATGACGCCGAGACGGCGCTGCGGTGGGGTCTCGCCAACGACGTTCTGGCCAAGGCGGAACTCGATGAGTTCGTGGCAAGCCAGGCTGCGGTTATCGCCAGCCGGGCTCCGCTGAGCCAGCGAGCAGCGAAGCTGGCGGTAGCCGATCATCTTCGAAGCCCAGACCAGCGCCGACCAGATCAGGTCGCCGAGGCCGTTCGGGCTTGCTCAACCTCAGAAGACTTCGCCGAGGGCGTGGCTTCGTTTATGGAGAAGCGTCAGCCGATCTTCCGGGGGCGTTGATGGCCCCGCCCGACGGGAGCGGCCCAGCACGATTGAACGAACTCTTGGCTGCCGCCGAACCAGGTCTCGATCGTATTCTAGCGGTCATTGCCACGGTCGATGCCGATGAGCCGCCGGCCGAAGAAGACATCGTGGCCGCTTTCGACCACCTGGCGATCGACGTCGAGCACGACGATTCTCCGCAGTCGATCCTCGATCACGTCTTTGGCCAGCTCGGATTTAGCGGTGACGTTTCCGACTACTACAGCCCGGCCAATTCGCTCATCCATCGGGTCCTGGAGCGTCGCCGAGGCATCCCGATGACCCTGGCCGCGGTTGCGTCCGAGGTGGCGCGGCGTTGCGGCATGGATCTCCGCCTGGTTGGCCTGCCGGGGCATATTCTGCTCGGGCAGGGCCCGGAACCGAAAGCGTGGTTCGATCCCTTCAACGGTGGGGCCAGGTTGGGCTATGAAGATTGCCGGTTGCTGTTCGCCAAGTTCCATCCGATCGAGTCGTTCTCACCGGCGATGTTGGCCCCAATCGACGCCGAGATGATCTCGATCCGCATGCTCAACAACCTGCGGGTGGCCTACACCAAGCGGGGAGACGCTGGCCGAACCGTGCCGGTTTTAGAAATGCGGGCCGAGATGTCATCGGCCGACGTCGGGGACCGTCTTGAACTAGCCGGAGTGCTGGCGATGCTGGGTCGCTATGACCGAGCAGCCGACGAGTTCGAACGTTTGGCGGAGCTCGATCCGCCGCGGGCCGACGCTTACAACCGCCGGGCTCGTTCCTACCGGGCGCACCGGAACTAGGATGACTCACCGGCGAGCCGACGCCTAGTTGTGAGAACGGGCCCAGCTCGTTACCCAAGCCGGGAATGAGATCCGGAAAGATCAGGCAAGAGATCCAGAAAAGAGAGTTACTGCGTTGATAGATCGCGAAATCAAACGAAGCCTCGGCCAGATGATCAAAGGGGTCGAGGTGGTCGCCGCCACCCACGATGGTCTTACCAGGGCCTACACCTCCCACTGGGTCTCCCAGATCTCTTTCGAAGAACCGATAGTCATGGCATCGGTAAGCCCGAAACATGACACCTACCCGCTGATGGTCGAGTCGGGCCGGTTCACCGTCTCCATCCTGGCCGCCGACCAAATCAGCGAAGGCCAGTACTTCTCCTACCCCGGTCACAAGTTCAAGTACGCCGCTCCGGAGTACATCGAACACGACGACGACGGTCTGCCGTTTGTGCCTAACGCCATCGCCTGGTTGTACTGCGACGTCTTCGATCGCATCGAACGGTTCGACCACGACCTGTTCCTGGCCAATGTCACCGCGGTTCGAGAGGGTCGCCTCGGTGAACCACCGCTGCTCTATTCGGCTCGCCACGGCTGGCGGGTCACTGGTGACAACGCCCGAGAAAAGGGTCAGTCGGTGCGCGACGAACTACTGGAGCGGGTCGCCCAGCTAGAAGCGGAGTGAGTTCTGAGTTCCGGGGTTCTGAATTCTGAGTTCTGAGCGCCGGTGAGCTACAGCTCGGCCGGCACCATATAGAACCAGATCGGCTGCTTGACGCCGTCGTCCCGCATACGGTCGCGAGCGGCGTTGATCACCTTGCCCGCTTCGGTCTGCTGGAGGAACCAGCGAGTGCCAGCCCAGGCTGAAGGCGAGTGTTCCGCCAGTTCAAGCGCCGCGACCTCGTAGTACCCGCGAATGTCCTGGGCAACCCTGGCCGGAATACCGGGTACACCGGCTTCTTTCCAAGGTGTGCCCTCGGCGATCCGTATGAAGGCTTCCAGAGCAGCTGGAACGTCGTCGGGGCCGACTGCTCGCCCGGCGCCGATTCGTTGGCCGGCATCGCCTGCCCGGTCATAGGCCGAGCGGATACCGCGAGCCTCGTCGAGAGCGGGATGCAGCGATGCGTCGAAGCGAGGAGGCATGGTGCACGACAGGACCTCGGCTGCCTCGTCGGAGATGGCCTCGGGAAAGTCTTCCACGGTTTGGGCGTCGGCCGATTCGACGAGATCGAAGGCCTGAGCCAAAACTCGATGCTGGAACTCGGGATCGTTTGGCTTGCCAAGTGGGCGACCGAGTGGGAAGTCACACCACAATCCGCGCGGGGGAGCGGTGTTATAGAGCTGGTCTCGAATCGAACCGAGGGTGATGGTGACCAGGCCTGCTGCTTCCATTACGTGGGCGAGCGTACTCACGGTACGCGTGCAGAGAGGTCAAACCGGGGTGAGTAGAACAACGTCGACGCCAGCGTCCACCAGGAGCTTGGCCCCGGCCGGGCCGGAGTCGAGTCGGACCTCGCTCAGCTCGAACTGGTTGCCTGCATAGGAGAGGTTAACGTCGGACACCGAACCGATCCGGCCAGCGTCTGCTAACTCGCGGAGCCGGTCGATTGGGAACACCACGTTGGTGTCCATGGCGAACCCGGTTGCGTCGAAGTTCGGGCTCCAGTGCCCAAGGACCAAATCGTCTCGGTTGCCGTCGAGGGTGCGGAAGGTTGTATCGCCGGGCGAGAAGTCTTCCTGGTCGGCGTGGTGCAGCGAAGCCGAACTCACGATGGCAACCCGAGATTCGGCAAGCGGCTTCGGCTTGGTGAAGGCCGGCGACTCGAAGGTTGGGCAGTCCAACCCTGCGGTCATGCTCTTTACATCTGCGTCTGACAATGCTGCTCCCTAACGTGCGGTTTTCTGAGGTCCCTGTTTGAGATTCCTGTTCCGAGGATCCGAATCGAAGCGCTGACTCCGAGTTCCGATGCCGGAAGCGGTGGCAATAGTCCAATCGTTAAACGTCAGCGGAGCAAATCAGCTGATGTCGCGCAGGTGCCCGACCTCGTTGAGGCTGACCACCGAACGCTCGCCTGACGAAGCGGCAGCGAAGCGACTGACCGACGTGTAGTCGGGAGCGAAAAACATCTTCGGCTCCAGCCCGAGGATCTTAGCCGCCCAGATATTGACGACGCCTCCGTGGCAGACGATGCCGATGCGATCGCCCCGGTGGGCGGCGATCAGCTCTTCGATCGACGAGACGACCAGCTCGGAGAACTCCGACATGTCATCGCTCATGCGGCCCGAGAGAAAGGCCTTCCACCGAGCCTTGTCTGCCTTGAGTTCTTCCATTGGGATGTAGTGCGATTCCGCGGCGTCGAACTCCTGGACCCCATCGACTACCGATGCGGTCAGGCCGAGGGCTTCTTCAAGCGGGTTGGCGGTCTGGCGGGCTCGCAGCATCGGGCTCACATAGAGGGCGTCGAAGCGCTCATCGCTTAGCGAGGCGGCCATGGCTTGGGCCTGGCGGTGGCCCAGGTCGGTCAACGCTGGGTCGGCGGGGCCGCCTGCGTCTTCGATGCGAATTGGGCGTCCGTGGCGTATCAGTACAAGATCCATCGAAGCCGACGGTACAAGATCACCGCCGTTCTGCCGAAAACGAACGGCCAAACCACGCGCGTCCTTGGTGCCGATCCAACATCAACGTCAACGTCAACGAGCAACAACAACATCAACATCAACATCAACAACATCGTCAATCAGCAACATCAAAATCGGCGACCGCAGCCTTACCGGAGTGTTATTCGCCGCTTTGCTCACGGGCTGTGACACTCAGCCGATTGGAACATGAGTGACTTCGAGCGTCTGTAGCATAGATCCAGTGAATAGACGAACCAAGATAATCGCGACCATCGGTCCATCCTGCGCTGATGAGACCACCATGAAGGCAATGGTCGAGGCGGGCATGGACGTAGCCCGACTGAATCTGTCCCATGGCACGATCGACGATCATCTTGAGCGTTTAAAGCAACTCCGCTCTATCTCCGAGTCCGTTGGCCGCCCGGTTGGCGTCATGGCCGACCTGCCCGGCCCGAAGGTTCGTCTCGGTTCTTTCGATGAGCAAGTAGCCCTGCAGATCAACGACGAAATCCTGCTTGAGCCGGGCGAAGGCAAGTCGGTCGCCGGTCACTTCTCCGTCGGTTATGAGAGCCTGCTGGCCGACGTTCACAAGGGTGACCGTCTGGCTATCGGCGACGGCTCGATCGTGCTCGAGGTCATCGACCACACCAGTACCTCGTTGAAGGCTCGGGTGCTCTACGGCGGCAACGTCCAGGGTCGTCCCGGCCTGCACATTCCCTCCGATCGTCTGAAGCTCACCACGCCCACCCCCGACGACATGCGTTATCTCGACGCCATGGTCGAGAACGACATCGACATGAT
>JBOEHD010000205.1:0-35784 GCA_050633745.1 Acidimicrobiales bacterium | reverse complement strand
GCTCCCATCGGGGCTGTGGGCCGGGCCAAGGGACGACGCTTGGAAGCGGCTCACCGACACCCTTGGCATCGCGGCTGCGCCGGCCGTCGGCGACACGGTGGAGACGAGCGGAGCAGGTGTGCCAACACTGTCCGGAACGGTTGTCGACGCTACCGCTCACCGACTGACCATCCTGGTCGACCAGCCAGCGCCTGGCACGGCGTTTCTAGCCGCCGAGGGCGGAGGGGATCAGGTCGAAGTTTCGATCTGGACCTACCTCTACGGGCCCGAGGGCGCGGCGGCAGGCGAACGAGATCAACCTCGCTGGCAGCAACTGCTCGCCCCCGACGAGTAACTGGGCGATCGCTAGAACAGGCTGCGACGCCGGAACCAACCGGTGAGGCTTAGGCGCTCGCGGTTTGCAGGCAAGACCTCATGCCAAAATCGGGAGGACACAAAAAGCACCAGCCGTCCATTGGTGGGGGAGATGTCGACCTGGTCGTTTGTTGGGCCGTCGAGATGAAGGCGTAGCTCGCCGCCATTGGCGCTGAGCCAACCCTCGTTGAGATAGAGCACCAGGCTCAGCTGACGACTTTGAGGCCCGGTCGCGAACTGGTCGAGATGTTTGCCGTAGATGGCCCCCGCCGGATAGATAGCAAAGTGACTCTCGACCTCGTGCAGGTTCATGAACAGTTGCTCGTTGAGCGTGAGACGCAATGCGTCGAAGGTCGCCAGGCAGTCGATGACTGGCTGATCTGTCGAGTTCTCATCCAGCCATGAGATGGAATCACCCCGCAGCGATTCGTTCTCCGTCTTGACCTTGCCGGTGCGTGCCTGCACCATCTCGCCATCCTCGGAACGAGTCAGCGCCAGTCCAGCGAGGGCTGCGATGTGGGTCTTACTCAAAAGGTCTTCGGAGACGGAGTACCCCTGCTGGCTAAGGCTGTTCACAATCGGGTTAAAGGAACCCTCTTGTGTCATAGGTCTAGGAGCGTAGCCGTTCAAGCTTGTAGGCAGTGGCCGCAGTGTCGTGGAACAGCAGGCGCTTCTCGTCCGCCGAGTAGCCGGCGGCGATGCGTTTGAACGCATTCCACAGCACCACATACCCGGCGCCACGCCCATCGACAGGGTAGTTCGACTCGAACATGCAGCGATCGGGACCGAACTGGTCGATAACCCACTGGATCGGTTCGGTCCACGGCTCAGCCAGTTCTTCAGAGTTTGGCGGAGCGTCCTGCTTGTCCCAGCGGAAGCCCATCATCGGCATACCTATGCCGCCGACCTTGAGAAACGTGTTTGTACATGCCGCCAACTCCGACATGGCGCCCCGCCAGAACTCTAGAATCTCGCCCCGGCGGTCCTTGTATGGGCCGGTGCCGAGGATGCAGCCGAGATGATTGATCACGATGGGGGTTTCGGGGCAGGCCCGGGCCACCTCGACCAACTCCAGCAGCTGAGGGTGGTAGACCATGGCGTCGTAGGTGTAGCCCAGGGCTCCGACCTTGCGGACCCCGGCTAGGTACGCCTCGTTGTCCATCGGAGCGCTTGGTGGCCTCGACAGTGGCGGGTGGTCGTCCTGGGCGGTGCTGTAGCGAACGCCTCGGAACCGGCCACGGCCAGCCTCTTCGTGGGCTAGCAAGATCTCTTCCGCCCCGTTGCCCAAGGACAGATCGGCGTTGCCCATGATCCCAGCGATCTCGGCCCCGGTCCCCGATGCCGCAAGGGCGGTGCTGCGTTCGGCTAGCGCGACAACAAACTCGGTTTCGCCAATCGGCCGTAGGTGCTCCGGTCCATCCGTCCGGTACTCGGCGTGGCACTCAAGAAAGACGGTCTTTACGACGTTGTGGCCGCTACCGGTGTCGGCCAGCAGATCGTCGAGAATGTACGGCCAGCCGGTGTGGCCACTGTCGAGCCAGAGGTGATGATGTGGATCACAGATCGGGAGGTCGGGTTCAAGTGCCTCCTCCTGGACCTGTGCGATCCAGGCCGCGTGTTCGGTTTCCGGTCGATCGGCGGCCATGGTTCTCCCTGCTGGCTGGCGTTCGCTCAGTCTGGCAGAGCGACCGGTGGCAGGCACATCGTCTGGGCTCTCAGGACATGTTGAATCGTTGGTGGAGCAGAGTGGTGCTCAGTAACCGCTGGACCACCGTGTCAGCCTGGCTTCTCGTCGCCTGGTCTCTATTTTCGAGGTCATCGAGGAACGTCCGGCACTTGACCGGATCGAAGATCGGCTGATCGTCGAAGCTCGACCCGGTCAGGATGTCCCTGGCGTAGGTCAGCATCGGGTCATCTGAACTCGTAGCCGGAGGGGTGGCAAACGGATGCTTCTCTCGGTTGTAGACCGGTTCGATCACCACGTCCTTCACCGCCTCACGCAACACATGCTTCTCCCTCATTCCCTTGACCTTCATGGCGACCGGCAGCCCGGCGGCGTACTCGGCGACGTGATGGTCGAGGAACGGCACCCGACCCTCGATCGAATGCGACATCTCCATACGGTCGCTGAGGAAGGTGAGTACGAAGTTCGGCAACATCGTCCTGGTCCAGAGATACAGGGCCTGATTCACCGGGTCGCGGCCAGCCAGCCGCTTGTCGAAAGGGATGTCAGCCAGAGCAGCGGTCAGCGGATCGGTACCGGCCAGACCGTTTGTGAACTCATCGCGGAAAAGGCCGTGGCACACCAGGCCGGGAGAGGAGAGCGCGGTGATCCAACTAGGTACGAACCCGAGCCGTCGCTCCAGCTCATTGAGTTCTGGGGGCGTCTCGTCCGGTGCGATCAACACCGCCATAGCCTGGCTCGCCGCCAACTCCTTCATCATGGTTTCGATCTCGGCCGGGTCCTGACCTTCAGTGTTGTGCTTCAAAAGGTCCTGGCGGAACGGCGGATAGCCGGCCAGTAACTCGTCTGCACCCTCACCGGTGAAGACCACCTTGATCCCCGCGTCGCGCACAGCTTCGCTGAGTAGATACTTGGCCACGCCATGGCCGTTGACAAAGACGGTCTCGGCGTGCCAGACCGCGTCGCTATAGACATCGGCCAGGTTCTGCTGGGAGACCGGGACAGGATGGTAAGTGGCGCCCGAGAGCTTGGCCTGTTGCTGGGCAAGCGCCGATTCATCGAACTGGGCGTCGTCGAAGGTGATGGTAAAGGCCCTGATCGGCCGGTCGGTGTGCTCCTGGGCCAGGCCAAGCACGGCACAGGAATCGATGCCGCCGCTGAGGTAGCTTGCGACCTCGACGTCGGCCACCAGTCGTTCCTTCATGGCATCGCTAAGCACCTCGCGGAAGCCATCGACCATCTCAGACTCGGAGCGAGTATCGGCGGCCAGGTCGGTGGACTTTGGGTAGTCGGTATCCCAGTACTCGTGCAGTGTCACCTCACCATCCGAGGCTAGGGCGTAGTGCCCGGGAGGCACCGTGTGGATGCCTGCGAACAGGGTGTCGCGCTGCGGCCGCAGCATGAACATCTCCTGGGCGTAGGCCGTCGGGTTCCAGCGACTCGGGATGCCGAGGGCCAGCAGAGCCTTGATCTCGGAGGCGAAGTACACGCTGCCGTCGCGCACCGTGTAGAAGAGCGGCTTAATCCCGAAGCGGTCCCGAACCGCCACCATCGATTGGGTCCGTTGGTCGTGGAGCACCACTGCGTATTCGCCGCGAAGCCGATGTACGAAATCGGTGCCGTAGCGCAGGTAGAGGTGCAGCGCGACCTCGCTGTCAGAGTCTGTGCTGAACTCGTGGCCCTGGCTCCGTAGCTCGTCCCGCTGCCGCTGGTAGCCGTAGAACTCGCCGTTGACCACAACCCGCACCTGTTCGGTGCGATCAGCGATTGGTTGCGTGCCGTTGTCGAGACCGATGATGCTCAGCCGCACGTGGCCCAGGGCTGCACTGCCGTCTGGGGCCATCCACGTCGTCGTGGCATCCGGACCCCGATGCACGATGGAAGCGAGAGCCTCTCTGAGCTTGGCCTCGGTTAGATCGGGGCGACGCAGAAGGGCCGCGGTGAATCCACACATGGCCACGTTCTAACAGCTGTCACCAATGGCATCGAATCCGCCGTCGGAGCCAGCTGTCTTTGGCCGTGTCGTTGACCTGCTAGGCCCGCGCCCCTGCGGCTTCCCAGGCTGCTTCCTGACCGGGCTCGGGCATTACTCGGCCACCTTCAAGAATCCACGACGCTGGCGTTTCGGTGGTCCGCATGGTGATGCTGTCGGGAGCTAGGCCGCCGATCTCGCTGACCGCGGCGCTGATCCTGGACACCAACTCTTCGGTCACCGCATCCGGGCGTCCGGCTCGAATGCCGCCGGAAAGTTTGATCGGCTGAGCGTCACCGGCGGTGTTGCGATCGTGGAACTGCACGTGCACGAACGTCGGTGGCGCAGTGGTCAACTCGCAGTGGATGTCGGTGATGGCCTGCGCGACCTTGACCCGCTGCTCGTCGTCGAGCGATCCGGGCGGGGCGTAACACTGGTAGAGAGGCATCTGATCTTTCTCCTAAATTGGGCCGTCTGCGGCGACGACCGTTAGTTGGGGCCGTCTGCGGCGACGACCGTCAGTTGGGGCCGTCTGCGGCGACGACCATTAGTTGGGGCCGTCTGCGGCGACGACCATGACATCGTCGTATGGTGAGCCGGTCGCTGAGCTGAAGACTTGGCAGACGTCGGCCATATGGGCGGCTCGAACATCTTGGGTCGTGCCTGCAGGCACCGTGCCCTGCACCATCGAGGCATTTGAGGGCTTACCGCCGGTGAACCAGGTCCCCTCGGTGACTTCCACGAATGTGACGGTCACGTCGTCGGCAGCTACCCCGAACCGGTCGGTCTCAAGACCGACCAGCCCCTCGATGACCCGAGCTCGGGCCCCATCGTCGATCGTTCCGTTCACGACACAGCGGTAGGTGGACACCCAACAAGCCTGTCACGCCGAGGGTCGTCTTGCCAGTTACCGGGCCTGCATGAACTCGCGGGGCGGTGAGCCCAGCTCGGATCGAAACGCGGAGACGAAGGAACTTGGTGAGGCGTAGCCGACCGTGACAGCGACACGGGTCACACTGTCGCCACGGGACAGCATGGTGACCGCGGCAAGAATGCGAGCCCGCCGCCGCCACTGCCCCAAACTCATGCGCGTTTCGGACTTGAAGCGCCTCTCGACCGTTCGACGATTCGCGTTTGCGGCCCGGAGGTGGTCCGCTAGGTCCAAAGCTGGGTTGCACATCATCGAGGAAGCAACTTCCTTGGCCGCTTCATCGGCAGGAAGCGCAAGATGGAGCGGCGCACCCGGTTCGTTGGCCAGTCGTTCAGCCAGCAAGACAATCGTCGCCTCGTTCGCTGGCGTTTCAAGGCTCATCGGGGCAGTGGCCACCGCATGGGACATAAGCTCACGGGTCAGTGGCGTTAGGTTCACCACTCGGAGCTCGTCGCCGAGCGCGGCGAGAGATTCATCGAGATAGAGGCACCTGATGGCGGCACGTCTCGTGGTTTCGATCCGCACTCGCGTTCCGTCTGGGACACAGAGCGCCCGGTTGGCCGGAATGGTCCAGGCCTGGTCGTCTGTCATGGCGGTGAACAGGCCGGAATGGGCAAAAACGAGGTAATCCCAGCCCGGTTGGGTCGGTAGGGAAACACGCCCCGGTGGGTGGGTGATGGAGTAGCTCCGTACCTGCGACGCCTGCTGGCGAAAATTCGACATAACTAGTCGAAGTGTAGATGGCGGACCGTCGGCTGGTTTGTCACCATGGCGCCTATGAGCCCACGACTAACCCACTTTGCCATCAACGCCGACGACGTCGACGCCACCCGGGCGTTCTACGGGTCGGTGTTTGGTTGGCAGTTCCAGGACTATGGTCCACCCGGCTTCGTGCAGATCATGGACGACTCAGGGCAAGCACCTATGGGGGCGATTCAGCAGCGACGGCAGCTCCTAGATGACGAACCGACCCGGGGCTTCGAATGCACCTTCGACGTCGAGAACGTCGAGCAGGCCCGCGAACGTATCGTTGCTGCCGGGGGCAGGATCCTGATGGAGAAGTTCACCATCTCGAACGTCGGTCACCTGATCGCCTTTGAGGACCCGGGCGGCAACCCCGCACTGGCAATGGAGTACGACCACTCAGCGGAGTAGACGCTCCCAAGAGTTGTGTCGAGGGGTCGGATCAGTCTTGGCTCGCGTTGCGAGACTCGACGTAGGCACGAATAACGCTGCGGTAAGTTTCCGGACTCATGCTCGGGTCGTGTCCTGCGTGGACGACAGTGACAGGCAGCCTGGCGAGACGCTCCATAGTCTCGAGGTAGTCGGCGATATCCGAGCCGGGGATCTGATCGAGTAGCGGGCCGTCATAGACGGCGTCCCCGCTGAACAGCACCCCGGTCTTTTCTTCCCACAGCCCGATGCTGCCCGGTGAATGGCCGGGGAGATGGAGCACTTCGAAGGCTCGGTCTCCCAGGTCGACCACATCCCCCTCGGTTAAGACCACCGTGGGGGCTGAGCCGACCAGTTCGTGTGTGGCGATGTCGAAACCGTCGTGCGGTATCGCTGCGAGTAGGCCTCCGGAGACGTCGTAGCCGATCTTGGTGAACCAGGCCAGGGTGTCTTTGTCGTACCCGTCGACGTCGAGTGTTAAACCCTCGGCTGCTGTCTCGGCCGACGTCGACTCGATCTCGTGGATGGCTCGATTCTCGAACTCGTGAAAGCTCCCGAGGTGATCCATATCTGAGTGGGTGGCTACCGCCAACACCTCAGCACCAAACAGATCGGCTGCTGCGGTGGTCAGGCTCGCAACGCCGAGTCCGGTGTCGATGACAAGATCGCGTTTGCGCCCTTTGACGTGCCAGATGTTGCAGCGCAGCAGCGGATGGACCGCTGGCTCGGTCAGAAGCGTGATCGCATCGTCGATTCGCTCTCGCTCAAACCACTGGTCGGCCACCTGCAGCATTAGGAGCCAACCTGGATGAACGGCTCGTCTGCCCAACCTGCACCCGAGGGGGTGAATAGTTTGGTCTCAATGGTTATCCGTGCGAAGCGCCAGGAGTCGCCGACCTTGACGAATTCATCTTGGTAGCGGCCGGCGATCCAAACGGCTTCATTACTCGCCGCCGTAGTGGCCGACTGCAGCAGGTACCAGGTTCCCGTTGCGGAAAGTGCATCGTCGGCAACGTCGACTGCGGAGTTCGTCACGTGATGGATGGCGAATCGCAGAACCTTGGGCATATGGCCGAAGAATCGTTTGATGGCGTCGAGCCCCTCGAAGGTGCCGAGGTTGCCACCATCCCAAGTGGCGTCTTCGACGAAGAGCGAACCAAGTGCCTCAACGTCATAGCCGGTGTCGCAGAGATCGCAGTAGTGGGCCTTCAGGATGCGGATTGACTCCGCGGCCTCAAGTCGGGCGATACGTGTTTCGAGATCCATCTTCGACACTCCAAATCCGTCTGTCTGTTGTGGGCCGCTGAGCTAACTTGCTGTCAACGCCGGGTGGCGCCGCCTAATGCTTCCCTTTGACAGTGTCAGGGGGAAATCTATGCTCCTTCTATGGGCACGTCGAATATGCAACCACATGGGCATCAACTGTCGGCGGTGCAACCTGAGTCGGTGATGGGCGCATTGCGGTTCCTGGAGCGCAGCTCGGTCGAAGCCGAACGTCCGAGCGGGCCAAGGGTGGTCGACTACAGAGACGCCGAGAGTCAGGTGCGGCCGTTGTCTTCCGAGGTCGTGCCACGCACAATCCGCAATGCAAGGCTCGACCAGTCGAGCTCATCAATCGAAACCGGCGGATTTACACTGATCGACAGCGCTACCTCTGTCACCGATTGGTTCGACCCGACGCAAGTGACGAGCCGGTACTACGAAGAGTGCAGGCTCGCGGCGCAAGCCCTCACCGGCGCAAGCCATGCCTTCACGTTCGATCACCTCATTCGCGAACCGGGTCGGCAAACGGCCGGAGGTGGCTTGGACGGCACCGTCGCCGTGACCGGAGCCGATCGGGGCGGTGGCTATGTCAACGCGGTACACATGGACTACACAGACAACGCGACCTGGGCTCCCTACCTCAAGCTCCATGGCGCAGCTGAGCCCAGCGGCGCTGGCCAGGTCATCGTCCTGAACTTCTGGCGACCGATTCAGAACGCAGCCCACGCTGACCCGCTAGCGGTCTGCGATGCCCGCAGCGTCGACGAAGGCGACCTCATCGAGACAATGATCTACGGCTACGGACATGCCGGGTACAGCTGGCACGACATCGGCGTCGCGGTGTTCGAGGTGGCCGCAAGCGATCGGCACGAGTGGTTCTACTATCCCGGAATGACGCCTGACGAGACTCTGGTGTTCAAAACCTACGACTCGGCGGGTGTGATCGGGCGAACCTGCCCGCATGGGTCGTTTGCCGACCCGTCTACTCCCGATGATGCGCCGGACCGTCGCAGCATCGAACTCCGCGTGCTCTGCTACCTCGACGGTTGAATCGAGCTCCTCGGCTATTCGAGCACATCCTCGGTGGGGAGCCCGTACGGGGTCACCACGTCGAGGTAGGGAGCGGCGTCACCGGTCCAGTTCATGGCCAGGATTTGGGTCGCGCTTCTCCGCCCGCTGAACGCCCGAAGCAGTTCGAACGCTGTCGCCGTCAGCACCGCTGCCGGTGCTCCATCTCGGGACTGCCACATCTGATTGCCCGCTTCGACCCGCACGATGGGAAGGCCCGCAGTTTCGGCCCGTTCGCAGAAGAACGGACCGTAGCGCTCTAGCCCCATGCGAACCGCGGCGCTGTTCCGATCGCCCTGGCGCCCGAGCGCCTGGAGAATGTCGTGATGGTGCGTGATGAGATCAGCTCCGGCCCGCATGGGAATGATGGGATTGGCTTCGGCCATGGCGGCGAACGCCGGCGCCGACTCTTCCCATTCATCGCAGATCTCAGCGAGGCTACGGCCTGCCCGTTGAGCGACCTGGGCTTCGGTCCAGCCATCGGTCCCGATTCCCGCCAAGTTGTCGGACAGCATGTCGTCGATGATGCCGACGACGTGGGCAATGACGTCTCTAATCGACCAGGCAGGCGATTGTGGCACTTTTGTGGCGGCCTCGTCGGGGGTCAGGCTCTTCACTAGCTCAATGGTGTCGGCTCGGAGCCCTGCGTAAACCTCGGCGTTCGAGAGTTCTTCGGTCATGAGGTGCAGTATTGCAGCGACACGGCGTCTTGGCCGCTGTCTGGCTGGACTTGGTGGGCGATCCGCAGTTCACTAGGGTCGGCCAAGACCGGATAGGGGAGTGGAATATGACCTTCGAATACCCTGATCTCATGCCGCAGCGAGTGGCCCAGTGGGCTGCGGAGAACCCCGACGGCGCGGCGCTCCGCCACGTCGACGGAAGCGAACTTCTGTGGGGTGACGCTCATGAGGTTTCGCTGCGGTGGGCCAGCGCTCTTGAACGGGTGGGGGTTGTTCGGGGTGAACCGGTTGTCACGGTTTTTGTCAATACCTTTGAGGCCTTCCACGCTTGGGTTGGGTGTTCTTGGCTTGGAGCCATCGAGTCGCCGATCAACACCAACTACAAGGGCGATTGGCTCCGTCACGTCGTCAGCAACACCGGAGCGAAGGTCATCCTCGCTCAGGATCGTTTTGTCGGCGCCCTGTTCGACATTGCAGACCAGCTGACAAACATCGAGCGCATAATTGTGTTCGGAGATGGGGCGCTTGGCGAGAACATAGAGCCGCTGCGGTCGCTGCCTTTCGAGGTAATCGGATCCGAGGAGTTCCTGGCTGATGCCGAAGCGGTTGACCGGCAGGAACCTGCACCCTGGGACATTTCCGCTCTGATCTACACCTCCGGCACAACCGGACGATCAAAAGCGGTGCAGGTGCCGTGGGGCCATTTCAGGTCATCGCTTGAGAGCGGCTTCATCCCAGTCGACCGACTCGACGACATGCGGATCTACGCACCGTTCCCTGTGTTCCACCTCACCGGCAAAGGCGGGTTCTACTTTGCGGCGAGAAGTGGCCAGCCCAGCGTGATCCGGGAGGCGTTCTCCATAACCGACTACTGGCACGACATTCAAACCTTCGACGCAAACGCCACCGTGCTGCTCGGCCCTCTGGCCCACATGCTGATGAACCAGCCGGAGCAACCGGACGACGCCGACAATCCGATGCGATCGGTTGCCCTTGTCCCGGTCATTCCAAACGTCGAGGAGTTCGCCGCTCGCTTCGATGTCGACATCTACACCTGTTACAACATGACCGAAATCAACTGCCCGATCATTCAGCAGCACCCCGTCACCAACGCCAACCATAACAGCTGTGGGCAGGCCAGGGATGGTGTTGAGGTGCGAGTGGTTGATGAAAACGACCAGTGGGTTCCGCCAAACACGCCAGGCGAGATGATCATGCGGACCGAGCCGTGGGAGATGAACACCGGCTACTGGAACATGGCGGACAAGACCAACGAAGCGTGGCGAAACGGATGGTTCCATACCGGCGACGCATTCACCTACGACGAGGAGGGCAACTTCTACTTTGTCGACCGGGCCAAGGACTACATCCGGCGCCGGGGCGAGAATATCTCAAGCTTCGAGATCGAAGCGATCGTCACCACCCACCCCGCAATCGCCGAGTGTGGCGCATGCGCGGTGCCTGCCGAGGAAGGTGAGGACGAAGTCAAGATCGCCGTCGTACTGGAGTCGGGTGCCGAGTTTGACCCGGGGGAGTTGATTGGTTTCCTGGCGCCCCGTATGCCCCGGTTCGCCATCCCTCGGTTCATCGAAGTGTGGGACGAGCTGCCAAAGACCGAAGCGACGGCCAGGATCCAGAAGGCCAAGATTCGCGACGCAGGCGTTACGGACATCACCTGGGACCGGATCAAAGCCAAAGTAAGCGTGCCCCGCGATTAGTCGTCGTCTAGCGGAGTTTTGCCCTATCGTTTCTGAACCATGTGAAGTGGCATGCCAAGGGACCCGTGCGCCGCCTCGAGGAGTGACTCCGACATCGTCGGGTGGGCGTGAATGGTTGCCGCGAGATCTTCAACCGTGGCCGCCATCTCGATGGCCAGGGCGGCCTCGCCGATCAACTCCGAGGCCAGCGGCCCGGCGATGTGAGCACCGATGAGTGTTCCCTGCTCGTCGCTCAGCAACTCGACCTGGCCTGCGCTGTCGCCAAGGGTTCTCGCCCTGGCTGATGCGCCGATGGGAAAGACCGACTTGTTCACGGTAATGCCCGCAGCCTTTGCTTCAGCAGCGGTGAGGCCGACGGTGGCAACCTCAGGGTCGGAGAAGACAACGGCGGGGATACAGGCCGGGTCGAACACCGCAGGCAAACCGGCGGCGGTTCTCGCCGCCACGTCTGCCTCTGCCGTCGCCTTGTGGGCCAGCGCAGGCCCGGCGGTGATGTCGCCGATGGCCAGAATATGTTTGCCTGCTCGCCGAGCGCCGTCGACCGGGATGAGCCCCGCTTGGTCGGGGGTTACGTCGGTTACGTCCAAACCGAGGTCATCGGTGTTTGGCCGCCTGCCGACACAGACGACGGCGTAGTCGGCGGGAACGACGGGCTTTGAGTCTGCGGCGGTGGTGTCTTCGACGGCCAGCCCCTCCGGAGTCATGGCTACTGCCTTGGTCTTGAGCAAGACCTCGATGCCCAGTTCCTTCAATCGGCGGCCGACCGAACGACCGAGCCGCGGGTCGAGTCCGGGGAGCAGCGCCGGTTCTGCCTCGACGATCGTTATCGAAACCCCGAGCTTGGCCCAGGCGGTGCCTAGTTCAACGCCGATGTAGCCCCCACCAACGATGGCCAGTGCTTGCGGTATCTCCTTCAGGCCGAAGAGCGCTCCCGTCGAGTCGAGGATTCGCTCATCGCTGAACGGCAGAGATGGGATCTCGATCGGCCGGGAACCAGTGGCCAGGATGGCCTCTTCGAACTCGATATGTTGTGCGTTGTTACCATCGACGACCGCGACTCGGTTCGGGCGGCTGAAACGGGCGGTGCCGGTGATGACGGTGACTCCGGCCGCGGCCAGAAGGTCGTCAACCCCGCCGGTCAGACCGGAAACGACCGAGCGCATGTGATCCTGGAGCTCGCCAAGGTGAACCGAGGCTTCAATCGAAATGCCGGTTCCCGCGGTGGTGTTTGGAAGGTTGGCCAGGTCAGCGGCGTGAATGAAGACCTTCGATGGGATACAGCCGACGTTCAGGCAGGTACCGCCAACCCGGTCTCTTTCGATCAGTGTGACCTGACGGCCAAGTTGGGCGGCGCGTATCGCGGCCGCGTACCCTCCGGGGCCGCCGCCGATGACCAGAACCTGTGTCGCGGTTGCTACTTCGCCGACAACCATCAGCCGACCAACAGGGTGATCGCCTTGGCGATCGACTGGGACAGGTCTGCTTGGAAGGCCGAAAGAACGTCACCGTCGATGAGGCGATGATCGGCTGAAAGCACAACTGGCAGCACCGGCCTGGCCACCACCTGGTCATCAACCACGATAGGCCGTTTGGCAATCGAGCCGAAGCCGACGATGCCGCTTTCACCGGGCCGGATGATCGGCGCTGCAAAGTAGCCGCCGTTACTTCCGTAGTTGCTGACGGTGAACGTGCCACCGGTCAGGTCTGCCGAGTTGATCGACCCGGCCCGGGTCTCAGCCGAGAGCCGGGCAACCTCGTTGGCCATAGCTGCAACCCCAAGTTGGTCTGCGTTACGAACGATGGGAACCATCAGCCCCCGATCGCTTGCTACCGCAACGCCGATATTGATCTGATCATGGATGGTGATCTGATCGCTGGCCAAGTCGAGGGTGGAGTTCATCATTGGGAACCGGCGAAGGCTCCGAGCGACAGCAACTAGTAGAAGCGCCAGAGGAGTGATCGAGGCGCCGTTGTCGCCAAGCGCTTCTCGTGCTCGTGCTCGGGCCAACATCAGCTCGGTTGCGTCCAGTTCGTCCATGGCGGTGACGTGAGGAATCGTCGACCATGAAAGGTCCATGGCCTTTGCCGTCGCCCGGCGAATTCCTCGCAGCGGGTGTGACCCGACCGGCATCTGGCCCAACGTTGGAGACGGCCCGCTCGGCAGAGCGGGGCTCGTCCGCAGAGTGGTGCTGCTTCCAACGCCAGCGTTGGCCCGGCTCGCCGAGCTGCCGTGGGCCGCAGGCGCTGATTGCAGCGCTGCAGCCTCGACGTCGGCGGCCAGAATGCGGCCGCCAGAGCCAGATCCACTAACGGCGGCCAAATCGACGCCTAACTGAACTGCCAGCCGGCGGGTTGATGGCGACGCCTTAGGTCGGCGGCCCCGGGGCATGGCGGCCGGTGCAACGGATACCGGTGCAGCGGATACCGGTGCAGCGGAGGGAGATGAAGGGGAGGGAGCTGCGATCGGCCGGTCTGTCAGAGTTGTTGGCTGCGCTCCGCCGTTCGCCTGGTCGGGCTCTGCTTGGCCTGCGGGTCCGGTTGCTTGCCCATCGTCGATCACGATCAGCACGTCACCAACCTTGACAATCTCACCAACCGCGGCGCCGAGGCTGACAACGGTGCCCGCCGCCGGGGCCGGCATCTCGGTTTGGGCCTTGTCGGTCAGGATGTCAACGAACGGCTGATCGCGAGCGACCGTGTCGCCCGGTTTGACGTGCCACTCGATGACTTCGGCCTCATCGAGACCCTCGCCGATGTCCGGTAGGGAAAATTCGATGGTCATGGTGTCACCGCCAGAGTTCGCCTCACCGCGGCGGTAATTCGTTCAACGTCTGGCACGTAGTTGTCCTCTAACATGCCGACCGGGTACGGCACGTCGTAACCGGACACCCGAGCGATGGGAGCTTCGAGGTCGTAGAAGCAGGCCTCGGTTGCGGTTGTGATCACTTCGGAGGCGAACCCGCAGGTTTCCGGCGCTTCCTGGACAACGACGGCTCGCCCGCAGTGGGAGACCGCCTCGGCTATGGCGGCAACGTCGAGCGGAACGATGGTCCGCAGATCGAGCACCCGAACAGATAGACCTTCCGCGGCCAGGTTGTCGGCGACCTTGTCGGCCAGCGTCACCATGTAGCTCCAGGCGATGATCACGATGTCATCACCTTCTCTGGAGGTTCTGGCTTGGCCCAGTGGTACGAGGTGTTCATCTAGCGGGACCTCGTCTTTTACCATCCGGTAGCCCCGTAGCGGTTCGAGGAACAGCACGGGGTCTGGTTCCC
Organism: Acidimicrobiales bacterium; assembly: GCA_050633745.1. GTDB lineage: Bacteria > Actinomycetota > Acidimicrobiia > Acidimicrobiales > SZUA-35 > JAHELU01. Next base: position 21,666 of record JBOEHD010000205.1, on the reverse strand, counting down.
GGATGGCGGCGGCCAGTAGACCCTTGGCGTCGGCTGCGGTTGCCGGTACCGCGATTTTTAGCCCTGGCACGTTTGCGTACTGGGACTCCAACGATTCCGAGTGAAGCTCCGGGGTGCGAACGCCGCCTCCGAACGGGGCTCGGATAGTGATCGGGGCATCAAAACGTCCGTCGCTGCGGTAACGCATCCTGGCGATCTGCCCTGCGATCTGGTGCATGGCTTGGTAGGAGAAGCCGAGGAATTGAATCTCGGCCACCGGAATCATGCCCGCTGCAGCCAATCCAACGGTTGTGCCGGCGATGACCGCTTCGGCCAACGGCATGTCGACCACCCGTTCGTCGCCGAAGGCGTGAACCAGCCCCTCGGTGGCCCGGAACACACCACCGTTGATGCCGACGTCTTGGCCGAAGACCATGACCCGTTCGTCCCGGGCCATCTCCTCGTGCAGGGTGTGGTTGATCGCTTCGACCATTGTCATGAGTTTTGTTGTCATGAGCCCTGTGTTCGTGGGCCCTGTGTTCATGTCGTCTGCCATCTCAGCGGCTCCGCTCTGCTAGATCTACCAACATCTCCGCTCGCTGCCGTTCCATGCGGGGCGTCGGAGTTGCATAGACGTTGTCGAAGAATCCGTCTGGAGCGAGCGGTGTTGCCTGAGCCCGGTCCCAAGCTAGGTCGAATCGCTCCTCGGCTTTGGTCACCGCTGCTGCGTGTTGCTGTTCGCTCCAGAGGCCGCGCTTTGTCAGCTCGGCGCTGAACCGGCCGACCGGTTCTAGATTGCGCTGGGCCTCGACCTCTTCGGCCTCGCGATACTTGGTCGGATCGTCGGCGGTGGTGTGGTGGCCGAGCCGGTAGGTAACCGCCTCGATCAGCGTCGGCCCCTGCCCACCGACGGCTCGAAGTCTGGCCTCGGTAACCGCGGCTCGAACGGCGAGAGGATCACGGCCATCAACCTGAATGCCGGGGAACCCAAAGGCATGAGCCTTGGCCGCGAATGACTCGGCCCCGGTCTGAGCCGACGTCGGCGTTGAGATGGCCCAACCGTTGTTGACCAGCACAAAGATGACCGGAGCTTTCAGCACTCCGGCTAGGTTCGCCGATTCGTAGAAGTCTCCTTCGGAGCTTGAACCATCACCGAAGAAGGTGAGGGCGCAGGCCTCTTCTCCTCGCAGTTTCATGCCCCATCCCATACCGACGGCGTGGGGGATCTGGGTTGCCAAGCTGATGGCGTAGGGAAAGACGTGAATGTTCTCTGGGTAGTTGCCGCCAGCGGGGTGACCCATGTTGTACAGCGCTATGTAGTCGACCAGGTCCTCGCCGAAGCGACCGAGCGCCACCTGCTCTCGATACTGGGGAAATATCCAGTCCGAGGTCGGGTCGAGGGCGCTTGCTGCCCCGGCCACCAGCGCCTCGGAGCCGTCTATCGGGGCGTTTGTGCCAACTCGTCCCTGGCGCTGAAGGTTAAACAGTCTGGTCGAATAGACGTTGCTGGCGATCATGCGCTGCATGATGTCGACCAGTTGACCGTCGTCTGGTTCGGTAGAGATCATCGTGCCAGCTTGCCATGGACCGCTAGCAGATCGGCAGCTGAATTTTTTCGAGGTCCAGCACCCGCCGGAGAGCTCAGCTCGTTTGCCAGCCGACATTCACCGCTCGGTGCCACCGGTTGCTCGGCAGGTGAGGATTGAGGGCCGCCAGCGCGGTACCGAACTTGCTGATTCGAACCGGCCGGATCCCAAGACTCCACAGCAGTCGGTCGGCTGGACCGGCTGCGCCGGCGGTCTTTGTTTCAACCACTGCCATGTTCAACGAGGCGGTAGCCGACGTGTCGGAAGTGCAGCGGAGGTCGGTGTCGATGGTGAGACGGGTCCGGCTTTGTAGGTCGACCAACGTCTGGCGCCGGTACCTGGTGGTCAGGACCGGTTGTAGCCGGTCACAGATGCCTGGCTGCTCGGTCACCGAGCTCACATAGGTCAGACCGGGCGATGTGAGCCGCTGACGATCGGCTGCCTCGTAGGGGAGCCGTGTCTTGACCGTTCGGCCTTGAGCCTTCTGCTTGACCTCCAGCAGGCAGAGGCCGGAGTCTTCGTAGTGGCGGGTCCGGACCTTGAACCGTCGCCTGCGGCCGTATGCCGCCGCCAGATAGAGAGCGTGGTCTGGAGTGTCGAAGTAGACAGACGAGTAGTCGAACTGACTCTGCCCATCTATCTCCAGCAGCCGTGCACCGTTCGCCAATCCGCCGACCAGCCGTTGCAGAGCGTCATTGTCGAGCAGGTACTTGCGGTCGACTCGGGACTGCAGGGCGGCGACACCGTTGAGCTCATCAAGGGAGATTGCCTCTAGGGCTGGCGTACTATCGAAAGGGGAGTGGGGCATCAGCTGAGCGGTTGCGGAAGTCGAGCCGGTCATCGTGAGCCACTTGTAGCGAGAGTTGATGAGAGCTGTTCGGCGTTCAGCGGCTTCAGGCTGCCCGAGGCGGGCAGCCTGAAGCGAACGTCGACCACCGTTGAATCGTTGACCAGGTCGACCTTCTTGACTCGTAGCCGGGTCACCTTTGCACAGAACATGTTTTCGAGCCGAGCCTGCAGCGCAGTTTCATCGGTATAGGCGGCGTCGAGGGTGACCATCTGATTCCTGCTGCCGGCGAAGAGGCGAGGGTGGTCTCCGATGAACAGGGCCACAATGATGGCGCCCATCAGCGCAATACTGATCCAGGAGCTCGTGACGCTGATCCCGCCGAGCAGCCCCGTTGCCAGCGCGGCGAAGTAGTAGGCGATGTCTTCCTGTTCCAGCTCCGATGAGCGAAGCCGGATGATCGACAGCACCCCGAACAGTCCCAGACCCAGCCCCGCGCTGACCTCGATGGACGAAAGCGCAGTAGCCACCGCCATAACCCCAACGTTCAGGCCGAGGATGGCCACAACCATGTCTCGCCGCCGATAGCGAGGGAAGTAGAGGCCGAAGACCAATAGGCCAACGGCGATCAAGTCTGCGGCGATGAGGATGAGTTGGTTCATGGGAGTGCTTCCTTAACGGGCTCCGGTCGGTTGCGGCCAGAGTGGTTGGTTGGGGCACTAACCATAAAAACCCATCAGCTTGTGAGAACTCTGTGATGGCGCTCGGGATCGCCTGTGTATCCGGCCACAGCTTCAAACCAGCCTCAGGATTCACAGGAAACCCACATAGGCTTCGCAGCGATCAGCAAGGTCGCTGCGGTTTGGTAGTGGTAGTCCCACTATTGAAAGGGCCCATCCGATGGCCGCACCACATGCTCCGCACAGCTCTACCGGCAACCGCTTTAGCCTCGACCGCTCAACCGCTGGCAGATTGCGTCGCTTCATCCGCAACTCTGCGGTCGGGGGAGTGGTTGCGGTTGTCATGCTCAGCTCATGTTCTACGGCAGATGACGAGACGCTGGCTGCAGCTTCTGGGGGATTGGGGTCCGATGGTCAGATCACCGCTAGTCAAGCCTCGGTCGACACAGACACAGACACAGACACTGGCTCCGGTGCCCTGTTCGACAGCTCCATCGTGCATACCATCGAGATCGACTTCGATCAGGATGAGTATGTCGAGATGATCGACACGTTCGTCAACACCGGCGAGAAGGACTGGATCGCCGCCACGGTCGTTGTCGACGGGGTGAGCTACGAGAACGCTGGCGTTCGTCTTAAGGGGAACTCATCCCTGTTTGAGTTGACGCAGGAAACGGCGGAGAATCCGGAGGATCTTCCGTGGCTCATCCGGCTCGACAAGTACGTCGATGATCAGAACCATCAGGGCTATAACGACATCGTCATCCGTTCCACCTCGACCGAGACGGCGCTGAACGAAGCGGTAGCCCTCGAATTGCTCGACGCCACAGGCCTGGCCGCCGAGCAGGCCATCGCCACCACCTTTACCGTCAACGGCGGCGAGACCGAACTGCGGCTGGCCATCGAACACCCGGACGACGGATGGGAAGAGGCCAACTTCGATAGCGCCGACGGGCTGCTGTACAAGGCGGACAGCGAAGGTGACTACAGCTACCGGGGCGATGACCCCGAAGCATACGAAGACGTCTTTGATCAGAAGGCAGGCGAAGACGACCTCGAGCCTCTGACCGAATTCCTCGACTTCATTAACAACGTCGATGACCAGACCTTCGTCGCCGAGTTGCACAGCCACCTCGATGTCGATGCGTTCGCGACCTACCTGGCCTTCCAAGACCTGATCGGCAACGCCGATGACATCAACGGTCGAGGCAACAACTCGTACCTGCACTACGCCCCGGAGACCGAACTCTTCACCGTGGTCTCGTGGGATCTGAACCTTGCCTTCGACACCGCAAACGTCGGTGGGGGAGGAGGCGGCGGTAATGGCGGTCGCCCTGATGGTGGCGATCGTCCCGCTCGGCCAGACGGTGCCGCAGGTCCGGCGGCAGGAATCGGTGGCGGCGGCCCCGGCGACCAGTCGAATGTGTTGGTCGACCGATTTATGGCCGATGACGACTTCGCCGCACTCTACGCCTCGAAGACCGCCGAGTTGACCGACCTGCTGTACAGCAGCGGGCTGGTCGACCAAGTGATCGAAACCTGGACCGATGTGCTCGGCGCCGGAGCCTCGGATCTGGTGACTGACGAGATCATCACAGCCGAAGCAGCAGCCATCACCGCCTACGTCGACGGCGCTCGATAGCCGCCGTGCGGTGACGCAGACCATGACGTTGTGCGGTGACGCACACCATGAGGTTGTGCGATGATCGGGCCTCCGATCTACCGTTGCAAGGGCCTGCGGTCGCTGAGCCGCTCACCGAAAGGACATCTACATGACGCTAGGCGACGTTCGTGCGCTCACCTTTGACACCGGAGGCACCATTCTCGACTGGCACACCGGATTCTCCGCCGCCCTGGCCGAGACCGGCGCAATCCATGGGCTTGAGCGCAACTGGCACGACATCACCAACGAGATCCGCAAGCGGTCGCTGTCCAAGATGGTCAACCTCGGCAAGGACGAGCCTCCGGCCCACAACTTCGACGATGCTCATCGTTCGGCGCTCGATGAGTTGCTCGCCGAGAACGGGCTCGACGTGTTTACCGAAGAGCAGCGGCACAAGATCGCCTACGACGCGGCCCATAGCTTCGACTGCTGGCCCGATTTCCCCGCGGTGCTACCGAGACTACGCGAGCAGTACCTGTGTGCATCGTTCACGATCCTGAGCTTTCGCATCATCATGGACACAGCCAGACACAACGGCCTTTCTTGGGATGCGGTGTTCTCATGCGAGGCGATCGGCAAGTACAAGGTGTTGCCAGAGGCCTACGACACCGTTGCTCACTATCTCCAACTGGAGCCGTCCCAGATCTGTATGGTGGCCTGCCACAACTTCGATCTCGATGCGGCCAAGGCCCAGGGCTACAAGACAGCGTTCGTGAAACGTCCACAGGAATGGGGCAACGACGGTCCGCCCGACCCGGTTCCAAACTCGATCCACGACCTTGTCGTTGATGACTTCCCGAGCTTGGCCAAGGCACTTGGGGTCTCGATCTAGCGGATGTAGCTTTCAGTCCTGCTGTCAATACGTGACGCGGACCGTTAGTGTTCGAAGGTGAATGAATCCGGTACCGGACAGGGCACGGTCACCGACGCCATTAGCCCTGATTCATGGCGCACGCTGTCCATTACGTCGCTCGTCGGCTTCATGGTCAGCATGGAGATCACAGTCATCGCATTAGCGTTGCCGGAGATCCGTGATGCGTTCCCCGATGCCGCCGAGTCGACACTGTCGTGGATCATCACTGCGTACAACATCGGCCTCGCGTCCCTGCTCCTAGTGGCAGGCTGGGCCGCCGATCGATTTGGCCGCAAGCGGGTGTTCCTGATCGGGCTTGGTCTGTTTACGCTCGGCTCACTGGCCGCAGGGTTTGCACCGGGTATAGAGACGCTAATAGCGGCCAGGATCTTCCAATCCTTCGGTGGGGCGATGCAGTTCCCGGCAGGTCTGGCGCTCCTGTTGAACGCATTCCCTCCGGCGAGACGGCAGATGGCTATCGGAATCTGGGGGGCGATGGGTGGGCTAGCAGCAGCCGTCGGTCCGCCGCTCGGAGGGTTCCTAGTCAGCGCGTTCGGCTGGCGTTCGGTATTTCTTATCAACGTCCCGGTCTCGACCGGGGCACTCTTGTTGGGCATCGGCTGGTTGAGCGAAAGTCGAAATGAGAGCAGCCCCAGCCGGGTCGACCTGGTGTCGATCCCGGTCGGCACTATCGGGGTTGGAGCGATGGTGCTCGGCATCGTTCGTGGCAGCGACTGGGGTTGGGCCGGGGCCAACACGATCGGTACCTTCGCCTTAGGGGGTGCGCTGGTCGCCATTTTCGTCTTCCGTTCGAGCCGTCACCCGAGCCCGCTGTTCGACCTCGGACTGTTTCGGACCCGCAGCTTCACCCTTGGCAACCTGGGATCGATCTTCTTCGTTATCGCCTTCTTCGCCTACTTCGTTCCGCTTCCTACCTACATCCAGGAGGTCTGGGGCTGGAGCGCGTTGAAAACGGGCCTGCTCGTAGTGCCCAGTCCGCTGGTAGCGGCGGTGCTATCGCCCCTCTCCGGCCGGTTGGCCGACCGAATAGGAGCGGCGCCGATCCTGACCGTCGGAGGTATCGCCGGGGTGATGGCCATGGGTCTACATCTCTGGTTGACAGATACCGATGCCATCGCCTGGACCATGATCGTCCCCGGCCTCATGCTCGGAATTGCCGCCGGCTGCAGCTTTGCCATGCTGGTCGGAGCGACGATGCAGGACATCCCATCGGATCGCTTCGGCATGGCCGGAGCCGGTCGTACGACGGTCTTTCAGCTCGGCCTGGCTGTGTCGATCGCGGTGGCGGTCGCCATCGTCGGTCGACCGGTGTCTGCCTCGGATCACCTTTCGGTTATCCGTGTGCTGTGGTTGGTATCGCTCGGCTGTTTCGCCGCTCAGGCCATCGTCTTCGGCGTGCTGTTCCCGAAGCGGGCGCCCGGTTCACAGCGAACCTGAACGTGAGTGCGCGGCGGGTGGCCAACTACGCTCGTGAGATGAAGGCTGACGATCATCAGGACGAGACCGCGACAGGGCCTCTGCGAGGGGTGCGGGTGCTCGACCTCGGCACACTCCTGGCGGGGCCGGTATCGGCAACGCTGCTTGGCGACTTCGGGGCCGAGGTGATCAAGATCGAGCAGCCGGGCATCGGTGACACCATCCGAGGCGGGCCGTCTAAGCCGGGTGATTCGCCTCGGCTGTCCTGGCTTGTCGAGGGCCGCAACAAGCGCTCGGTAACCGTCAACATGCGAGAGCCCGCGGGCCAGGACCTGATCCGCAGGCTGGCAACCACGGTCGATGTGGTTGTCGAAAACTTCACTCCCGGCACACTCGAGGGGTGGGGTCTTGGCTGGGATGATCTCCACGCGGTGAACGAGGCGTTGATCATGGTCCGGGTCTCCGGGTTCGGCCAGACCGGACCGTATTCCAAGCGGGCCGGCTACGACCGGATCGCCCTCGGAGTTTCCGGCTACCTCTATCCAACCGGTTATCCCGACCGCCCGCCGGTGAGGCCAGCGTTCCCGACCGCCGACTACAACACCGCCAGCTACGCCGCGTTTGCCGCCATGCTCGCGCTGTATGAGCGCGATGTTCAGGGCGGCGTTGGGCAGATGATCGACCTTGCTCTCTACGAACCCCCGTTCCGGATAACGGCCGACATGATCGGGGCATACCGCAGCAAGGGGGCGATCCGGGAACGCATCGGCAATCGGAATCCGACCTTCACCCCGGCAGGCAATTTCCTAACAAGCGACGATCGCTGGATCCAGATCGCCGCCGGCGGCGACGGGCCCTGGCGTCGCCTGTGTTCGGCCATGGGCCGCCCCGAACTGGCCGACGACGAACGCTACGCCACCGCCCGGTTGCGCCACCGGAGCGCCGGTGAGTTGGAGGACCTGCTCCGGGAGTGGATCGCCGGCATCGCCTATGAGGAGCTGGAGGCGCTGCTAGTCGAGCACAACGTTCCCTGTGGCGGCATCTTCACCGCGGCCGACATTTCGACCGACCCGCACTTCGAGGCCAGAGGAAACATCGCAACCGTGGATGATGGCCATGGGGGAGAGGTGGCCATGCCATCGGTCGTACCGAACCTGACCGGCACGCCGGGATCGATTCGTCACGCCGGTCAGGACCTTGGCCAAGACACCGACGCAGTGCTGACCGAGGTCCTGGGGCTGACCGAGGCCGAGATCGACACCCTACGGGCCGACGGCATTCTCTGATACTGGTCGATTCTCGCTGACGCTGGTCGGGTGAGGTCAGTCAGAGGTGAGGCCAGCCAGGCGCTTCTGTTCTTGGAAGGCCTCCCTGGCTTTCTTTGCCTTCTCAGGGTCGAGAGCCGACAGGTTCATGTTGTCGCGCTTCCAGCTATGCGGGTCCTCCGGCCAGACGATGGGGGTCTGAACGGTGGTGCGTGGCCCTGGTGCAGTTTCGAGCACGGTTAGCGCCCATTCCAGGGCGGTGCGCTGCGACTCAACATCGTTTGGCAGGCCTGCGGAGTTTCCGAGCGGAACGTCGGAGAAGGCGAACCGGGGCACGCCGACGGTCTCGACGATGTCTTTCGCTGCACCGAGGATGATGGTCGGGATTCCGGCGGCTTCGAGATGGCGGGCGATCAGACTCACGGTCTGATGGCAAACCGGTCAAGTCGGAACGAGCAGTGCGATGTCGGCTTTGTCTTCGGCGACCAGAGCGGCGATCTCGGGGGCGTGCTCCTCGATCGTTGAACGTTGGCGACGTACGGTCGGCGCGGCGTAGAGCCGCTCGGTCAGTCCACCGATCCTCCCAGCTGCCACCGCCTCTTTAAGCTGCGGAATAGGGAGCCAGGTGTTGCGATCGTCGGCCTTCGAGTGGCTCCGGTCGTAGCCGATGTGGGAGATGCGCAGATCGTGATCGTCGTCGTTCGTCGATTCGGTCGGGCGAGTGAACACCTCGAAGAACTTCGCAGCACCGTTGTACGGTGCCCCCGGGCCCTGATCATCGAGGTCCGGCCGGAACGGGGCCGCGGTGGTGATGAGCGCCAGTCGGCTCTCGGCCAGTGGCTTGGTCAACGGGGTGAACGGAACGTCGGTGAAACATGGCCAGCGATATGGGTCGTACCCGAGGGCGCTATACCAGGCCCGAGTTCGGTCGATATAGCGAACCGGTTGGTGAGGATGGGGCTCAGGAAGCCCCTCAGTTGCGTCGAGTTGGCCCATACCTCAGTCTGTCAGAGGCCGGGACACCGGCTCAAGATTGGCCGGCCACGGCGAGGCCGCAGTTAGCCGACGATCACGTGCTCGGTGGTGAGGATCACGTCGGGTGTTACCCCGAGGAAGTTCGGCTCGTCTGCTCTCGTCGCTGCGAGCTCGGGGCTAGTGGCAGAGGCCCGCATTGCTTCGATGCCATCCCACCAGGTAAGGGCAACGCCGTCGAACGGCGGCGGTTCTGGGCGGTCATATGCACCCATGCGAGTGTGGCTCTGTACATACCGGGCCATGGTTGGGATGCTGGCTGCGATCGGGCCATGGACCTCCCTCCAGTAGCGGTGAGCTTCCTGGGGCGACAGATCCGACGACAGCTTTACGAACTCGATGTTCTTGATTCCGCCGTGGGGGAACGGACCGTCTTTGATGACGTGATCGTCGACCACCAGTTCGATCAGGTTGCCGGTGTCGATGAAGTTGGCCTCGTCCTGCTTCGCCGCAGCGAATTCCTCGGTCGCTGTAATGGCGGCCAGTGCCTCTTTGTCATCGAACCAGAGTTCGGCGATCCCGTCGTAAGCGACATCGCCCCGGCGGTAACCACCGAGGCGTGTGTGGCTCTGCACGTAACGCCGCAGGCCAGGCAGGCGAGCCACGATCGGCCCGTGGTTGTTGAGCCAGTGGTCCTGAAACGCCTCGACGTCGAGGTCCGGCCTGCGCTTGATAACTTCCATGACCTTGATCATCGGTCCGATACCTCCCGGTGACCGAGACGCTAGCCCCATAGGTCTTGGGCGTCGAACAGCCTCGGTAAGCAGGGCATCTCGCTGGTTAGAGGCCAACTCCTGCTTGCCTGGCGCGCCGATCGCCTAGCCGCGACAATCAGTCCATGACCGACGGCAGAATTTCAGAAGCAGGCTTTGATCTCGATCAGACCGATCGACTCCTGACGACAACCCGAGCGGTGCGAAAGCGGCTCGACTTCGATCGCCCGGTGTCCGACGAGGTGATCTTCGACTGCATCGATCTGGCCGAACAAGCGCCAACCGGCGGGAACGACGCCAGCCGGCGATGGATCGTCGTGCGAGACCAATCGATCAAAGACCAACTCGGCGACCTGTATCGGGAGACCGGCCAGATATTTACCAAGGCCCGTCAGCGACTCATAGGCACCGGTCACCCGAAGGAGAAAGTCGTCTCTTCGAGCGCTTACCTGGTGGAGAACATGGCCAACGCTCCGGTGCTGGTCATCGCCGCCATCTGGGGTATCCACGACAACAGCGGTCGCCCCGGCCTGTTCGACACCGTGGTCCCGTCGGCTTGGAGCTTCAACCTGGCGCTAAGGGCTCGGGGTCTCGGCTCGGCCTATACGACCATGTTGAACGGCAACGTCGAACAACTGGAAGAAATTCTGGGCATCCCCCCGGGGGTCACCACGGTCGTCACCTTTCCGGTGGCGTACACGAAGGGAACCGACTTCAGCGCCGTTCCCCGGCGCCCGGCTTCGGAGATTACCTACTTCGATCAGTGGGGTTTCACCAGGAGCCAGCCGTCGGTCGATGGCACCGTCCGTGTGGTCGACGGTCAGGGAGTGGTGGCGGAGATCGACACCGACGCCCGGCCGTCCGAGGTGTGGCCGATCATCAGCGATATCTCCATGCCTGCCCGATTCTCATCGGAGTTTCTCGGAGCGGAGTGGGCCGAGGGCGCCGAGCCCGGAGTGGGCGCCACATTCGTCGGCCGCAATGAGATCCCAGACGTGTTCGCCTGGGAGGTCACTTGCCATGTAACCGAATGGGAGCCGGAGAAGACCTTCGAGTGGCGTGTTACCGATCCCAACAACCCGGGGGCGATCTGGCGTTTCGACCTCGCCGAGCAGGGCACCGGGAGCCGGCTGCGGTTCTCGATGATCATCGGTCAGGAAAACAACGGCACCGTTCCCCAGGCGTTGAAGGACCGCGACAAAGAGGAGCGGGTTCTGAACCGACGACGACAGACACTAAAGGAGAATATGCAGGCCACTGTCGATGGAGTAAAGGCCCTCGTCGACAGTAACGGCACGGGCACTGGTACCGGCGACGGAGGGAGCGAGGCCGATGGCTGAGCTGGTCCCGGAACCGGGAACCCCCGGGTACCAGGCGATCGTCGATCATGCGCTGATGACAACCCGGGGCGTTCGGCAGCGGCTCGACTTCGACCGCGAGGTCGATGACCAGGTCATCCTCGACTGCATCGATGTAGCCGAGCAAGCTCCGACCGGAGGGAACAACGGGAGCCGCCGGTGGATGATCATTAGGGATCAGGAAACAAAGGATCGTATGGCCGAGCTGTACCTGTCGGCCGGGGTCGATTGGGTCATCGAAACGGCAAAGCGGCTTGAGGGCAGCGGCCATCAGAACGAACGGCTGATGACCGGCGCCCGTCACCTTGGCGAGAACATCGCAAGGACACCGGCGCTTGTCATCCCTACAATTCTCGGCCGTCATGATGGGAGCGGCCGGCCTGGGCTGTTCGATTCGGTGATTCAGTCGGCTTGGAGTTTTATGGTCGCTCTCAGATCCCGAGGCCTTGGAACGGTCTGGACCACCATGTATCTCAACGAGGCGCCTGCGGTGGCCGAACTGTTGGAACTACCGGAACATGTGACCCAGATCTGCCTGTTCCCGGTGGCCCACACCATCGGGACCGACTTCAAGCCGACGTCGCGGCGCTACCCGGCCAGAGACATCGCCTATTTCGACCGCTACGGCAGGACCAAGACGTCGGGCGGGCCTGGGGTTGTCGACGAGGTCGAGCTTAAGGCCAAACCCGATGCCGTTCGGACCGCCATCGAATCGCTCGATTCAGTATTCGAGCACTGGCGATTCGACGTTGAACAGGTCCCCGGCGGGAGTCGGCTGCGACTCCACGCGCCGGTCGACGCTAGCCACAACCCGTCGGCCAAGATGGCTGAGGTGCGCCGCACTCTCGACCTTCTAGTCGAACGGCTCGGAACGTAACCAGTTGCTGACGGCTAGACGGGGCTCGTGCCCGCGGCGGAAAGCGAAACTATGGGCTTGATTTGGTAGTTCAGGTTGATCGTGACGCCCGACTGCGGGTCGGCTATCGATCCGTGGAAAGAGTCGGCCGGGCGAATCCCGCCGGTGGCGGGCACCGTGCCACACAACACGACGAACGTCGTTGGTTGGTTCCCGGCCCATGGGATCCGCTGCAGCAACTCGATCGGCGATCGGTTGCCGCCGGCCGTCGCCGATTGATAGAGGTCGGATTGACCATCGACCTCGATCGTGGCCGACAACTCGAGGTCGGCCCATCGGTCGGCAACATCGGTCCACCGCACCGCCTCGGTCGACAGCGGCGTTGGGCAGATCATCTTTGAAAGGCGGATGTCGATCGCCTCCGCCTCGCGGCAGGTGTGATCGGAGGCTGCGGCGAGCAGCAGATCGTCGCCGTCCACGATCAAGGCCATTTCGATCTCGCCGCTGGTAGCGGCGCTCGGCACCTCGATAACCGGCTGTTGGCTGATCGCCGATGGCGGCATCGCCCAGTACATCGGGACCTGGGGCGGCGGGGCGATCCCCTCCGCCGCCAGCTCATCGATGTGGTGTTGAACCGCGGCCTGGTTGGCCCCGGTGTAGCCGGCAACAATCAGTACTTCTGGTTCGACACGACGGACCGCGCCGTCGACGTGAAGCTCGATCATGGGTGATCACCTTGGTCGGTTCGCTGGTAGGGGAGTGGGGTCGACCGGTCCCACTGCGACAGGGTGCGATCGAGCAGGGCTTCTGCTTCATCGAAGCGCCAGGTTCGGCGGGTGTGAGCTTTGGCCACCGACGGAGCGCCGGCGTAGAACATCTCGTACTGGTGATGGCGGCCGGCGAACTCGCTGCCGATCACGTCCCAGGCCAACCGATAAAGCTTGACCCGTTCATCGGCATCGACGCCGCCGGAGGTTGCGTGGTCGATGAGGTCGCGATGTTCGAGGGCGGCGACCGATGATGGCAGGTCGATGGCTTGGGAGCTGGTCAGTTCGCGGAGGAGGTGAAGGGCCCTTGGGTAGAGGTCAGCTTGGCGGCTCATCGGGCTGTAGAGAAACCGCTTGTCCGGCACCATGACTCCGTAGTCGTCCATGCGGGCTCCGTGCTCGGCGGCGACCACATGGGCCTCGACCGAAGCGGCCAACGACGCAAGTTCGGCCAGGGCATCGAGTGCGCTCGCCGAGGAACCGGCCCCCGAGACCTGGATGATCCGGCTAGCCAACCCGACAAGAAACCGGAGCTTGACCATCAACCTGATCTGGGCTTGGAGGTTACCGAGCGTGTGAGCAGCGGTGGCGTGAAATTGGGCCGCCGTCGCCTCGATGTCGCGACAGACGAAGACCTGATCCGTCGGTACGAACACCTCGTCGAAGATCACCACAGCGTCGGTCTCATCGAATCGAGTCGAGAACGGGGCGTCGTAAACCGAAGAGGCCGTCGAGTAAGGCTTTCGGCAGTGGATCCGCAGACCTTCGGTCGCCACCGGCACCACAAACGACAGCGCGTGATCCTCCTGCCCGGGCTGTAGCGGTGGGATGCAGCTGACGAACAACCAATCCGACAGTGCCGTGCCGGTGCCGAGAATCTGGACGCCGCTGACCGTGATCCCATCGGGGGACTCGTCGACAACCCGGACCTGCGACCGGTCGTCGCCGTCGACAGCGCGAGCGCGATCGATCGATGGAGGGATGATCACGTAACTCACGTAGGAGTCGGCCAGTGCAGCCTGCTGCCAGAAGGCCTGCAGCGCCGCCGAGCGTGGCCCGAAAACATCGAGCCGCCCAACAAATCCGGCGAAGAACGAGGCGACATGATCCGGACCTCGACCGACAAAGCCGCAGGTCTCCTCGGCCAACAACTCGCTGGCCCGCCGCCGAGCAGCGAGATCCTCGGCCGAGCGAGGAGTGCGCCACCACCAGGCAACCGCTCCGCCCGCTGCGGCGTCTTGGCTCCGCAGCGCATCATCAGCCGCGACGTCGACCAGTCGTCCCATCGTGGCCACGATGCCGGCGAACGCAGGATGGGTCGCAACGTCGACGTGATCACCGTCGAGGTAGACGTCCCGCCCGTCTGACAAGTCGGCTCGGTATGAGTCCCCCGAACGGGTCATTCCCGCTTGGCGCCTGGTGGGAAGCTGTGCCGGAACTCGACCATGAGCACACCCTCGGCCGATACCCACGGGCCATGGGGCATGCCCGGTGGTCGGCAGGCATACATGCCTGCGGTGAAGGTCTCACCGAGCCGAAGATCGGTGAGGTCGCCAGACACGATGTAGACCTCCTCCCAAAACTCGTGGGTCAAAGCACCGTTCTCGCTGCTGTCGGTTCCCGGCTCGAAGCGGAGCAAACGGGTGTAGTCCTGCGAGTCCTCGCTGGCCGAAAGAATCTGTTCCCAAATCCCGGACACCGGACCGCCTGCGGGCTGCCACTCGCCATCGGGTATCGAAAATTCGAGTTCCGGTTTCTTCATGCGGAGACGTTAGCACTCGGCCTTCGCGAGCTCGCAACGCGTTCGCAGCGCTTGTCAGAGCGAAGTGATCGTCCACCGTTGCAGTTCGCTGCCACTCGGTGGACCAACCGAGAGCGCTGCCCCTGAACGGGTAAGAACACCGGAGGCGGGCGACCAATTGTTCGTGATAGTGAACCCGCCCTCGTTGGATGCAGTCAGCTGCCACTTCTGGCTGCCCCAATCGGCCTGGTAGTTTTCAAGCCGCACACCGTCGGCGGGCACCCAGGTCTCACCCACTCGACGGGCCGTGCGTGTGAGGTACGGTCTGGGGTTGTCTCCTAGTTCGGACCATCGGCTTCGGATTCGATAGAGCCCGTCGCCTGCCGGCTCGAAGTCCCACTGCCTGCTGCGCCATGTTGGGTCTGTTAGCTGCTCGAGGCTGGCGTTTATCGAGGGTTTCCATTGATCGCCTCTCAGCTCAGCTGCTCGGGTGAGGTAGCCCGAATCCGGCTGCGAGACGCTACGAACCCGCACCGGCTCGTCGGGGACCGTGCCGTCGGGGGGCTCGATCACCGGTATTTCGATCTTGACCGGAGCGCCGATTGAAGGAACCCCGTCGCTATCGACAGCGAACAGGTGGTAGTCCCCTGGGGGCGCCAAATGCTTGTTCTTCGGAGAGGTGATCCGAAGCCGCCCGTTGCCGAGAGAGGTGAATGGCAGCTCCTCGGCTGTCTGAGAGTTGGTGGAGTGCGTCGAGTTGCCATTGCGCAGCAACCGGACCTCTCTGATTGTGGGAACCGTGCCATCGTCGCGAGGGGTGATGGTCACATCGAAGCTGCCGTCGATGGCGATAACGGTAGGCGCCCCGGCGATCGAGTACCGCGAGACCGGTTCACCGTCGTCTGTGAAGAGGTAGGGGGGTTGGAAGATCTGAGCGTTGCGGTTATTCAACTCGGCGGTTTCGCCATCGCCGTTCAGGTCGTCAGGGTCCGCAGGTCCGTCTTCGCCACCACCGCCGACCCACACCGAGCCGTCCCGAAGCAGAACCGCCGCCGAGTGATAGAGCCTCGGGATCCAATTAGCGTTCAGTTCTTTCCATGTCCCGCCGTTTTCCGGGGTCCAGATTTCCGGTACGTATGCAACATCGCCGAGGTCAACACGGTCCGCCGATCCTCCGTTAACGAGAACGCTCCCGTCAGGCAGCACCGTGGCATCGCCGTTGACCCGGGCGTGAGCCATATCAGCGGTCGGAGTGACGGTGGCCACCGGGGGTGAGAGGTCGATAACCACGGCCCGCTTCCCTCCGTTGCCACCAACTTGAAGGACCTTGGTTGCGCTGAATCGCACCGCCGCCGAGCTAGAGCCAATGACTTGACGACCATTGGTCATCGGGAACTCTCCCAACGTTTCATCGATCGAGCCAGCTCCGCCGTTGCCATCGGGGTCGATGTAGTAGCGATGCTTCCCGGTCACGCCGAATATTCTTCCGTTCGGTGTGACCCAGCTTCTCGGGTAGTTGTACGCATCCGGGGAAAAGGGATCGCTTTCGTCTATGCCGTATATTTTCTGCGATGTGGCGCCGGTCAAGAGTCGCCACGGCTCTCCGGGCTTATAGATCTCGGGCGTAATCACCGGCGTCCCCCTTTGATCCGGTGTCAGGTTGTCGGTACCACCCTGGACAAGAATTCGGCCATCCCAAAGCGTGAGCGCGCTTGGATACCAGCGCGGCTTCACCATCTGCTCTGCTGGCCCGAGCTTGATGATGTCAGCGTCACGGTAACGAAGGCCAAAGTTGTTGTTCGGGGGCTGTCCGTCGGCGGTACTCGTCCCACCAAGAATCATCAAACCGTCAGAGCCAGGGTCCGATACGGTAATCGAGCAATACAACGATGAGCCTGTCTCATCGAGCTTGTAGGCATGACCGCCGGTGATTCCCGCCGTCGGGTCCCAGGTGTCGAAAACTCGCTGGTTGTCCCCGTAGATCGTGCCGCCGGGATAGAGGCCGTACGTCAGGAGCTTGCCATCCGGTGCCAGGGCGGCGTGAAGCGGGATGAAGCCCCACGGAGCGTGCTCGGACCACTTTCCTCCAACCTGGGGCGAGAGCACTGTTGCGGTCTCGGCGTCAGCGCGGTTATCACTTCCCATTAGAGTTGATGCCGCGGTGACACAGAGGCAGACCAGTATCGCTAACAGCGTCTTGACCGACACCCCTCGTACGCTTGCAGTCGCCGGACCAACACCGACCAAGTTCGCATGTGATTTCATGACGCCCCCTCGACGAGCACATCCGAGCAGGTCGAACATGCATCAATGATCACTTGAGCCGACACTAGCCATGGATCGCTGCGAGCGGGGATCGCCCTTACGGCCATTGGGTTCGATCGGGACGAAGCCACTACGGTTCGATGATGTCCTCTAGGCGGAGCTTGTCGCAGAGATTCCCGGCCATGGCGTCGGCAGACTTCCGCCGCCTGTTCGCCAACGGTTTCTACACCACCGGTGCTCGATGGACCGAGGTGCTCGCAAGAGGCTGGCTGGTCCACGATCTCAGCGACGGTTCGACCGCCGCGGTGGGATGGATCACCTTTCTTAGCTTCATACCATTCGTACTAGTCGGCCCCTTTGCCGGAGCGTTGGCCGACCGGTTCGATCGCCGTCTGCTGCTCATCCGGGCGACCGTGGTAGGTATCGCCGGGGCGGCGCTGCTTGCGCTCATCACCATTACCGGTGTTGCTGAAGTTTGGCACGTTGGCGTGCTGGCCTTCCTAACCGGTTCTGCCCAGGCCGCAACGGTTCCAACCCGTCAAGCTCTGATCGCCACGGTCGTTCCACCAGAGGATCTGTTGAATGCCGTGGCCCTTGGCGGCATCTCGCGACACGGGTCGCGGGTAGTCGGACCGCTGTTTGGCGCCGCCTTCCTCGGGCTCTTCGGCGCTGGCTCGGTCTTCGTCTTCTCCGCTGTGTTGCTCGGCCTTGGACTGCTGGTAGCGCTCGGCATCGAGTACCGACGGCCCGCAGATCCGACCATGGACGCCCAAGCTGCGTCAGCTCCCGGCCTGGGCGCGGCGGCCGGTCGCCTTGTGACCGACCTCGGAGCGGCGGGTCGCTACGTCAAGGTCGACCGGCGGCTGCTTACCGTTGTGGGGCTGGTTGCCGCTCACTGCAGTTTGACCATGGCGTTCGACTCGATGATGCCGACGATGGCTGAAGAGGTCGGGGGAGCGGCCGGGCTCTATAGCGGCATTCTGGTCGGCCTGGGATTAGGAGCCATCACCGGCACGGTCGCCGTCTCACAGATTCGCCATGACCAAACCCGAGGCTTGGCCTTCGCAGCGTCGGGTCTTGGGTCGGGACTAGCGATGATCCTCTTGGGCACAGCCGGTGGATCGTCCATGTTGTTGGTCGGTGGGTTTCTCGCCGGCCTGACGCAGGCGAGCTACATGACCATGTCAGCCGCCTTAATCCAGCGGATCGTCACCGACGAGTATCGGGGGCGGGTGATGTCGTTCTACATCATGATCGCCGCCGGCCATATGGCAATCCTCAACCTCGGCTACGGGTGGACTGCGGAGTTCACTAACGTGCGGCTCTTGCTGGTCGGTCCGGGGATTGCATGGATCGTGATATTCGTACTGGCCATCGGTTTGCTACCTGGCGTGCGAAGCCTTGTCCGCCGTGGCCGTTTCGCCTCGATGGAGTCGCTGACGATTGCGCCTGGCTTGACCCCCTGATCTTGACCCCCCCTGATCTTGACCCACTGACCCGAACCTCCTGATCACAGCGGCACTCCGCTCTCTCAGGGTGTGCAGCAGGCGTTGCCCCGCCATGCCTCGCGTCCTTCCTTGACTGCGATGGCAGCGATGATGAGCCCGGCCATCGGGTCGGCCCACGACCAGCCGAATGCACTGTTGGCAACAAGCCCGACGAGGACCACCGCAGACAGGTAGGTGCACAGCAGCGTCTGCTTGGAGTCAGCAACTGCGCTTGCTGATCCGAGGGAGCGTCCGGCCTTGCGTTGCGCGTATGACAGGAAGGGCATGACGGCCAGCGATACTGCGGCGAGCGCGATCCCGACTGTCGATGGCTCGGCCTCGGCCGAGGTGAGCAGGGCTCGCGTCGACTCGATCGTGACGTACGCGGCGAGCGCGAAGAACGAGACCGATATCACCCGCAGTGCCGTTTGTTCCCGGCCCTCAGGGTTTGCTGCGGAGAATTGCCAGGCGACGATCCCGGCCGAGCTGACCTCAATCACCGAGTCCAGTCCGAACCCGATCAGGGCTGTCGATCCGGCGATCGTTCCGGCCGAGATGGCGATCACCGCTTCCACCACGTTGTAGGTAATCGTGATGGCGACCAGTAGCTGCACGCGACCATGCAGGCGTTGGCGTTCGAAATCACTGAGGATCGGCCGTTGCATTACCGGAGCTTCGCCGTCGGCCCCAAAGGATGCGGCGGCCACGTCGACCGGTCGTCGAAGCATCAGCAACAGCCTTCGTCTGCCGACGCGGGGCACGACTCCGGGCTGGTGATGAGGACGAGACCGAGCAGGTCGCTCAACGCCCGCCCGAGCCGGGGGTCGGCCAACTGATACAGCACTCGGCGACCTTCCGGTTGAGCGCGGACCATACCGCATCCACGCAGACACGCCAGGTGATTGGAGATGTTGGCTCGTGTCGAGTCGAGCTGATCAGCGAGGTCGGACGGGTACGCCGGCCCAGCGATCAGCGTGACCAGAATTCGCCGCCTGGTGTCATCCGCAAGCGCGACACCTATACGGCCCAGGCCATCGAGATCGAGGCTAACCGAAGGTGTCGACATGGGTTAACTATACAGTCCAGGCTGTATCAAAGATCAAACAAGGCTCGGGGCAAACCGAGTCGCTGCCACGAGAATGGCGGGGGAGAGGGCGATCAGGTGATTGCTCGTCTCGGAGCCCGGGCGGACAGCTGCGGACCTGCAGTAGCATTTGCACCCGACCAGCTAGCCATGGAGAACCATGTGCCTTGAGTGCGATCAGCAATCCCTAGCGAAGACCCGCGATGCCAGGTTCTGATACCACCGTCGGCTCCGTTCCGATCGACTCGGCGCTTGGTCGGCTGGTCATCGCAACGACCGTTCTGGGGTCGGCCGTGGCGATGCTCACCGCCACAGTTGTCAATGTCGCTCTGCCGACGCTGGCTCGCGATCTCGATGCGTCGTCCTCCTCCCAGCAGTGGGTCATCAATGGCTACCTGCTGACTATCTCCTCTCTGATTCTGATCGGCGGCACCCTCGGTGATCGTTACGGACGCGTTCGGATTTACCGCCTTGGTGTCGTCTGGTTCGCCGCTGCCTCGCTGGCCTGTGCCGTTGCGCCGAACGTCGAGACCCTCATCGTCGCCAGACTTATACAGGGCATCGGGGGAGCGCTGCTCACGCCGGGCAGCCTGGCAATTATCGAGGCCACCCTCCGCAAGGACGACAGGGGCAAGGGGGTCGGACGTTGGAGCGGATTGATCGGTATCGCTGGTGCTATTGGGCCGCTCGTCGGCGGGATCCTCGTCGATTGGTCATGGCGCTGGGTCTTTCTGCTAAACCTGCCGATCGCCGCTTTGGTGTTGGTCATGAGCGTTCGGCTACCGGAATCTGCTGACGAGGAGGCGGCACGGACACCACTAGACGTCGTCGGTGCGGGGTTAACGGTGGCGACCCTGGGCGGCGCCTCCTACGCCCTGATCGAAGGACCGAACGGCGGGTTCGGCTTGCTCGATGGGGCCGCGGCAGCGGTCGCTGTCTGCGCTCTTGCTGTCCTTATCTTGGTCGAGCCGGGCCGCCCGGGGGCTGTTGTCCCGATCGACCTATTCACCAACCGAGTCTTCGCTGGCGCCAACCTGATCACGTTCCTGGTCTACGGCGGGATGGGTGTGGTGTTCTTCCTCATCCCACTGCAGTTGCAGGTAACGGCGGGTTTCTCTCCGCTCGAAGCTGGCGCTGCGTTCCTGCCCTCGACGATGCTGATGATGTTGCTTTCGTCGAAGTCTGGCGATCTGGCACAGCGAATCGGGCCGCGTATTCCGCTGATCGTTGGTCCGCTGCTGATCGCCGTCTCCCTGCTGTCGTTCACTCGGATCGGTCCCGCCGCTAGCTACCTCACCGACGTATTGCCTGCGGTGATCGTTCTGGGCTTAGGCCTCGCAACCTCGGTCGCACCGGTCACGGCGGCCGCACTTGGGAGCGTGCCCGACCATCGTTCTGGTGCCGCCTCCGGCGTCAACAATGCACTGTCGCGCACCGGGCAACTCTTAGCGATTGCCGCCATCCCACCGATCGTTGGGCTGACCGGTGACGCGTTGAGCGACCCAGCAAGCCTTGATGTCGGCTTCGGACGAGCCATGATCGTAGGGGCCGCCTTCGTTGCCGCCGGTGCCGCCGCATCGGCCGTTCTCCTTGGTGATGACCGGGCGGTCAGCGGCGATCAACGACGGATTCATCATCCTTCCTGCGCGATCGACGGTGCCCATCCACATCGGACCGTAACCGCCCTCAACCGGAGCTGATCATCGGAGTTCAGACTGCTCGCAGCGCCGGCGAGCCTTTACCTCACAGGTAGTAGTCGGACAGCCGCATCGATCGTATTGTCGTCGTATGACCGACGACGTCGAATCGACCGACTTCATCCGCACAGCGATGCCGCTCTGTGACACCCTCGGAATCAGCGCCAAGACCCTCACCGCCGAGCGAGTGGAGCTGTCAATGGACTGGTCCGAAGCGCTCTGCACCAGCAACCACATGCTCCACGGCGGAGCCATCATGGCACTGGCCGACTCCGCCGGGGGAGCGACTGCCTTTCTCAACCTGCCAGACGGAGCCACCGCTACATCGACAATCGAGTCAAAAACGAACTTCCTTGGTGCAGTCACCGAAGGATCTGTCACGGCAACAGCCACACCGCTGCACGTCGGCTCGACCA
>JBOEHD010000204.1:18585-33765 GCA_050633745.1 Acidimicrobiales bacterium | reverse complement strand
CCTTCAACGGCGACCCTCATCCTGGCAACTACCTGTTCAACAAGGGCGGCCGGGTGACGTTCCTCGACTTTGGACTGGTAAAACGTTTCGACCCGGCGGAAACAAAACTGTTCGAAGATCTGATCATCGAGATGGTCATCAACCGCGACACGGTGGCCTTCCGCTCGCTAGTTGAGGAGACCGGCATTCTGAAGCCTGGCGCTCCGTTCGACGACGATCTGGTCGAGGACTACTTCAGCTACTACTACCGGTATGTGATGAGTGACGAGCCGACCCGGATCGATGCCGAGTACGCCGCTGGTGGCGTGGCTCATCTGTTCGATACCAAGGGTCCGTACGGCGAGCTGATGAAACAGCTGAACGTGCCGCCGTCGTTCGTCGTAGTACAGCGGATCACACTGGGGCTGATGGGGCTGTTCGCACGGCTCGACGCCGAGGCCAATTGGCAGGCGATCGCCAGGGAACTGTGGCCCTTCGCCATGGGTGCCCCGTCGACGGCCATGGGCCATGAGATCGCGGCCTGGGAGAAACAGGCCCGCTAGCTAGCGGGTGGGGCGGGCCGCCGGTACGCAGTGTTGATCGCTCGGGCAGTCGTCGGGCCATGGCCCGTCGGAGCCGATGTGGAGCTTCGGTTTCGCCAGCAGCTGCTCTTCGATGAGTTCGCGAATCATGGTGACAAAGCGATGCGCGGTACCCACCGTCGGAACCCTGTTGAATCGTAAGCCCAGTTCGGCCGCTGTCGCCTTGGCCTGGGTGTCTAGATCGAACATCACTTCCATGTGATCGCTGACGAACCCGATCGGTACAACCGTCACCGCGTCGATGCCTTCTTCGGCCAGGGTCTTGAGGTGGTCGTTGATGTCTGGCTCAAGCCAGGGCATCGTCGGCGGTCCGCTGCGGCTTTGGAAGACGAGGTCGAATCGCAGGTCTGCCAGGCCAGCAGCTTCCATTGTGAGCCTGGCCGCCTCGGCTAGCTGATCCTGATAGGAGCAGACCGCAGCCATGGAATCGGGGATCGAATGAGCGGTGAATACCACTCGGTGGTACTCAGCCGACTCCGACTCAGAGGGTGACTCAGAGGCTGACTCAGAGCCGCTGTCGGCCAAAGACTTTCGCAGGTTGTCGGCCAGGGGTTCGATGAACCCCGGGTGGTTATAGAACAACCGCAGTTTCTGGAGGTGAGGCGCTTTGGCTCCCGCCGCCTCGGCGGCTTGCTCAAGGTCTTGACGATATTGACGGCAGCCTGAGAACGAGCCAAATGCCGAGGTCGTAAACACCAGGGCTCGCTCAACTCCGTCGGCGACCATCTCGGCGACGGTGTCGCCGAGCATCGGATGCCAGTTCCGGTTTCCCCAATAGATCGGTAACTCGCTCGGCCCGCCTGCCAACTCTTCGGTCAGGGCGGCCAGCAGCTCGCGGCAGTGATCGTTGATGGGGGAGCGACCGCCGAACAGTTCGTACTGTTTGGCTACGACCGCAAGTCGTTCGTCCGGCACGTTTCGGCCGGTGGTGACGTTGCGGAGGAACGGCATGACGTCCTCAGGCTGTTCCGGTCCGCCGAACGACAGGAGAAGAACGGCGTCGTATCGGCCGCCGCCTGAATTTGTTGCACTGCCGTTGGTTTGGGACATGGGGATTTTGACCGGGTTTGCTCAGCCAACGTCGGCCGAACGATTCGAGTTGTTGTCAGTGCGACAGTAGCTCTCGATCGTCGCGACGGGCGTCATCCCTGGCTTGGATGACCGAGCGTCGGCTCGGTGAACGAGGCGAGAATCCCGCAGCGGCTCGCTCTTCGTCGTTCTCGCATCCCCAGAAACCATGCTCCCGGTTGAGACGGGCGGTTTCGCGGCATTCGATCATCACCGGGCACGACATGCAGTAGGAGGCGGCGATCGCCTCCCGCTCGACTCGGCGCTCGGGCCGTTCCGATGCAGGTCCAAAGAACACGTGGGTCAGACCGGCACAGACGCCCTGTTCAGCTAGCGCTGTGTTGGTCTTGGGATGGAGCGTGAATTCGAGTTCCATAGTGACTCCTTTGGCACACAATATGATGGAATCTGAGCGATCGGTCAAATGTTTTCCGTGTGGATAATGTCACGCCTGATGCCCGAGCCGATGCCCATGTGATGGCTACATGGGGTGTGTTGTCGAAGGTTGGCGCGATTGACTTAATATTCCCTTCGGCGAGACTCGACAAGAAGATGCAGGTTGTTTTCCAATAATCACGTGACACCCTCAATAGGTGCGTATTTTGACCTGGAACCTGTGGTGGCGGTTTGGCCCCTGGGAAGAACGACAACCGGCCATCGCCGCTGAGTTCGACCGACTCGACCCCGATGTTGCCCTGCTGCAGGAGGTCTGGTCAGCCGACGGTGAGGATCAGGCGGCGATTCTGGCCGAACGCTCGGGGCGATACTACGCCAGGACCACAACTCCAGACGGCGACCCACAGAAGTTCGGCAACGCGATCCTTAGCCGCTGGCCTATCCAGTCGTCGCAGATGGTCCGTCTACCAGACGAACACGGCGAACCTTCTCACCGCAGTGCGCTGGCGGCCACCATCCTGACCCCCGCTGGCCCCCAGTTGTTTACAGTCACCCATCTGGCCTGGCAGTACGACGCCAGCGTTCTACGTCTTGCCCAACTCGAGAAGGTGGTTGCTCTGGTCGAGGAGTTGCGAACCGACGGGGAGGAAGATCCGCCTGCGATCATCGGCGGAGACTTTAACGCCATGCCAGACTCGGACGAGATCCGGCGTATGACCGGTCTCTCGGCACCGTTCGTGCCGGGTCAGGTGTATACCGACTGCTGGGCCGCCGTCGGCGAAGGGCCGGGTTACACCTGGACCCGAGACAATCCTCACTCCGTCGATGCGCTCTGGCCGCGACGGCGACTCGACTACGTGTTTGTGGCCTGGCCTCGCCCCAAACCGCTCTGTAATCCGCTGTCGGCCCAGCTGGCAGGGGTGTCCCCGATAGCGGGGATCGTGCCGTCGGATCACTATGCGGTAGTGGTCGAGCTTGATGACCGGCAGACTCTTGATCATGAGTGATCCACCACCGCCGACCAACCCCCCGCCGGGCTGGTATCCCGACCCGGCAGGCGGCACCGATCACCGTTGGTGGGATGGCCGGACGTGGACCGACGCGGTCAGCGATTCGATCGACCCGGGCGTGATGGTCGGCGGTCTCTCGCCCGCTTCAACATCGCCGATAGGCCAGTTCGGGCCCTGGTTCAGCGAGTCGTTCCGTCTGACGATGAGCCGCTTTGGGCACTTCCTGCCGATGATCCTGGTCTTTGTGCTGGCAATCAGCCTGCCGACTTCGTTCGCCATCTGGTATGCGTTGCGCGACACCGTGATCACGCTGGATCCCGACAATGCCGTTATCGACCTCGACTACGGCGGCTCCCAGGGGTGGCTGTTTGCTGCGTCGGCCAGCTTGCCCATCTCGATTATCCTCTCGTTCCTTTTAAAGGGAGCGGCGATTCGTCAGGCATCGGCGGTTAACCAGGGCGATCCGGAACTCTGGTCGGAGTCGGTCATGGCCGTTCTTAAGCGAGGCCCTCGAGTCGTCGGCTATTCGCTCATGCGCTCGGTGGTGTACTGGTCACTGCTCGGACTGCTGGCCTTCAGCAGCGTCTTGGGCTCGGGTTTTATCGTGATGTTGCCGGTTGTCGGTGCTGTGCTGCTGTTCCTGTGGGTGCGACTGGCCTTCGTCGGGACCGTCGCCGCCATCGGTGATTCTGAGGCCAGGCCGCTTGCCGAGAGCTGGCGGCTCAGCGGGCTACAAATGTGGCCGTTGACGGGGCGAATGATGGTATTGGCCCTTTTTGCTTTCAACATGATCCTCGCCGCCGGTATCCTTGGTTCGCCGTTCACCGCTATTGCAGGCGGCGGCACCGCCCCGATCGAAACAACGGCCGAAGTACTTCGGTTCAATGACCTGATGGGGCCGAACTCTTCGGTCTTCGCTCTCGGTTCGGTTTTCAACGCCCTAGGACTAGGTGTCAACTACGTCCTCGTGGCCGTCGGAACGACCTTGCTTTATAGGAACCTCGGGGGCGCTGTTTCCACAGTCCTTCCCGACCCCTCCGATGGGAGGGATGCCGAATAGGAGACGCTAAATGAGTGAGCCAGTGAATGAGCCAGCGAGCGATATCGCACAGCATCCCGAATTGGCCGCAGAACAGGCATGGCTAGACCAGGCCCACGCTCATCTGGAGGGTATGCAGGAGCGAACACGCCAGGTCCGCGAGGCTGGCGATCGAGCGGTCCGCGATGAGAACACCATGGATGCCAAGGTGGCCCAGTACCACCTCAAGCGCCGTGAGGAAGCCCTGGCGGGCGGCAAGGGGCCCCTGTGCTTCGGCCGCATCGACACCGACGATGACGAGCGCTGGTACGTGGGCCGCCGCCACGTCGAAGACGAAGAATCGAAGCCGGTAGTTGTCGACTGGCGTGCCCCGGTCTCTGCAGCGTTCTATCGAGCAACCGCTGTCGACCCGTGCGGGCTCGACTTTCGCAGACGGTTCAGCGTTATCGATGGTGAAATCGTCTCGATATTCGACGAGGATCTTTCCGATCCCGAGTCGCTCGGAGCGTCCGGCCTTCCCGACCCCCTGTTAGCCGAGCTGGAGCGATCGAGAACCGGCCAGATGCGAGACATCGTCTCGACGATCGCCGCCGAACAGGACGAGATCATCCGAGCCCCGCTCGAAGAACTCCTGATCGTCCAGGGCGGGCCCGGAACCGGCAAGACCGCGGTTGGTTTGCATCGGGCCGCGTTCCTGCTGTTCCAACACCGAGAAGCGCTGACCGATAAAGAGGTGCTGGTCCTCGGTCCTAACCCGTTGTTCCTTCGCTACATCGCCGAGGTGTTGCCATCGCTTGGTGAAACATCGGTGCGCCAAGCGACGCTCAGCGGTCTGCTCTCGGCCAAGTACCGGGTGCGAGCCGAAGAGCAACCGGAGGTGGCCCGGCTCAAGGGTGATCAACGTATGGCCGCGGTGATCGAGGCCGCCATACGGGCCAGGGTCAACGTGCCTGAAGACGGTCTCGAAGTTCGTTCCGGTTTGGCGGTGGTGCGTTTCACGAAGGCCGATCTAGAGACGATGGCCAAGACCGTGCTCTCTCGCCGGCTGCCGACAAACCAGGGTCGCGACGTGTTCCGGCAGATGGTGATAGCCGAGAGTTGGCGTCGCCACGCCGCTCGGACCGAGGGTGACGGTGGCACCGAGCCGGTATTCGTGTCGGCCATTCGGAGCGACAAGGGGTTCAAGGCAGCGATCGACAAGATGTGGCCCAACCTCACCGCCCCGGTTGTGATCCGCGGATTGTTTAGCTCAGGGCGGCGGCTGGCGGTAGCCGCCGACGGGATTCTGAGCACAGAAGAGCAGGCCATGCTCAAGCGAACCTCAGCCAAGAAGGTGCCAGACGAAGCCTGGACCGAGTCCGATATACCGCTGCTGGATGAGGCCGCGGCCCGGATCGTTGGTGTGCCTGCCCGCTACGGCCACGTGGTGGTTGATGAGGCTCAGGATCTTTCGGCCATGGGGCTTCGACTGGTGGGGCGGCGGGCCGCTGAGGGGTCGATGACGATATTGGGCGACCTAGCTCAGGCCACAACACCTCAGGCCGTCGGGTCTTGGGAAGCTGCGGTGGACTGCCTTACCGAGACCTCACCGGACGTGGCGGTTCGCCACACCGAGCTGACGGTCGGCTACCGGGTGCCTGCGGCAATTCTCGATGTGGCCAACCGTCTGTTGCCATTCGCCGCGCCGACGGTCACCCCGGCCCGCTCGGTTCGCGACAGCGGCGACCCACCGCTGATTCTGGAGACTCCGGCCGATGGGATCGCCGACGCTGTCGCCTCGGAAGTGACCGCTCTCAGAGAGCGCACCACCAGCGTGGCGGTCGTTGCGCTGGCCGAGACCTTGGACGTGATCGAGGCTCGCTTCGCCGACACGATCCCGGTCGACCGCGTCGGTCGGGCAGGGTTACCCGGCGGCGACGCGGTAGCCCTGGTCGAGCCGCAGGCGGTCAAAGGCCTCGAGTTCGATGCTGTGGTCGTTGTAGAGCCGGCGGCCATCGTCGAGCTCGACTCCGGTCTGCGCCATCTGTACGTTTCGCTGACCAGAGCCGTACAGCATCTTGGGATCGTGCACTCTCGGCCGCTCCCTATCGAACTGGCAGCCGAGCCCGAGGCCTGATCGGGTGCCTAGACTGTGGCGATGAAGGACTCGTTGCAGCCCGGTCTCTCGGCCACCGCAAGCTATATGGTCACCGAGGACATGTCGCCCCCGCACCTCCCGGCCAAGGTTTTGTCTACTCCCAACATGGTCGGCCTTATCGAGCAGACCTGTCTGCTGTTGGCCCAGGAGCATCTCGAAGACGATGAAACCACCGTGGGCATCCACGTTTGTGTTTCTCATTCAGCGGCTGCTGCTGCCGGTGAGGAGATCGAGGTCAGCTGTGAGCTGACCGAGCGAGACCGCAAAAAGCTGGTCTTCAACACAACGGTGATGTGCGGCGAGAAGACCGTCTCAGAGGGAACCCATGACCGATTCGTAGTCGGCGGCTGAACTGATGGCCGACGCGATCGTTGACTACATCGAGCTGCCAGCAACCGACCTTGCAGCAACCAAGAGCTTCTATACCCAGGTGTTCGGCTGGGAATGGGTTGATTATGGCCCGACCTATGCCGCAACCAAGAGCGGTTCGGTTGAGCTTGCGCTGAGCTCACAATCCACGGTCGGGCCGCAGCACGAGCCCGGGGCCGAAGAGGGTGTTGGCCCGCTGGTGTTGCTGCAAACCGCTGACCTGGCGACCGCCGAAGCAGATGTTCGGGCCGCAGGGGGCGACATCATCTCACCCCCGTACGGCTACCCCGGTGGTCGTCGCTTCCACCTTGTCGATCCAAGCGGCAACGTACTCGGGGTCTACCAGCCCGAAAGCTGACTGCAGCTCAGCGCAGCATCAGCCGAGATAGAGATCGAAGCTCAGGTCGTTGTTGCCAGGCCAGAAGTTGTGGACCTCGACCGCTATCACGTTGTCACCCTGGACGAGGGCATCAGCGCCGATCGTGTATTCGGCGAATCGTTCGTCAGCGCCGGTGGCCCAGGTACTCGGTCTGGTGTCGAACCCGATCGCACCATCGGGCATCCGGACCCGCTGAACGTCCACGCCGTTTATGTAGACCACAGCGCCGTCGTCTGCGGCCAACCCAAGGGTCAGCTGCGCATAGTCGCCAGGGTTATCAACGGTGAAGGACCTGGTGAAGTAGTACGTCTCCTGTCCGGGAGTCAGCGTGGTGACTTCGTCGCCGTCCCCGAATCCGAATTCGGCTGCATTTTCTGGCACGCCGGCTAGGCCCTGTTTCCAGTTCGCTGGTTCGCCGTTGGCAGAGTCGCTGTTGGCCCAGACCGCGCCAGCCTCGATCAGGTTGCCGGGTCCGACTCCGCCGCCATTTTGCTCTGATGGGGTTACCACCATGTCGAGGCTGAGGTCGCTGCTGCCAGCCCAGACGTTGTGGGCCTCGACCGCCAGCACGTTGTTTCCCTCGCGTAGCGGGTCGGCGGCAACCACAAATGTTGAGAAGTCTTCGTCAGCGCCGGTCTTAAACGTCCTGGCGGTGGTGCTCGACCGAATGAGCCCGTCCGGCATGTTGTCTCTGAGGATCTCCACCCCATTGAGGTAGACCACGGCGCCGTCGTCGACCTTCAGATCGATCTCAAGAGAGGCCGGTTTCGTCCCGCTGAATTGGAAGTTCGTTCTGGCGTAGTAGGTCACCGCGCCAGGCGTCATCGTCGTTGCTTCATCGCCATCGCCGAAGCCCAGTTCGGCGTCGCCGGTCGACCAGGCGCCGTCGGCGAAGTCCGGCTGACGCCAGGCTGAACCTAGGTCGGCTCCGGAGTCTTCGTATCGCCAGGATGCTCCAGCGGCCAACAGTGGATCTGCGCCGCCACCACCACCGCCGGGGTCCGGTCGGTCGCCTCGGACTCGGAATGTGCCACCGAAGTAGTACGGTCCGGCTGAGCCCTGGCTGCTTGGGTAACCAATCGACGCCCCGCCCTTGTAGGCATAGCCCGCGTAGTTCACACCCTCGCCGTACTCGATCGAACCGTTGTAGGCGAAGGGTTCGCCGGAGGTTTCGGCAGCTACGACGTAGGTAACGCCTGGTTCGACTGTCACCGGTTGGTCCAGTGGGCCGTAGGCGAAGCCATCCTCGACGGGGGCGCCGACGGCGACGTCGACTCGACCTAGCAGCTGAGCCGTTGCCTTGTTGTAGAGTCCGACCGTGGTCACGCCGGAGTTGTTGAGCGTGCCGTCGCCGTTGGCGTCGAATGCGCCGAGGTCGGCGATGGTCATCGTATTGTCGACGGTGAACTGCCAGCCGATGAAGTAGTTGCCGGAGCCGGTCGCGAACCCGGTGTAGTTGGCGATGGCCGCGATCTCGTCCCAGTTGAGCACGGTGAGGGTGAACGATCGTGTCCCGGAGAGGCCGATGGCGTCTGTAGCGGTGACGGTGACGTTATAGACCCCGTCGGCGCTGGCCGTGCCGGAGATCAGGCCGGTGCTGCTGGCGATCCATACCCCTTCTGGCAGACCGGTGGCGGCGTATTCCAAGCTGCTGCCCTCGGCATCGGTGGCCACAACCTGGATGTCGATTTCGTCTGATTCGACGACCGTGACGTCTTGGACGGTCTGGACGGTAGGGGCGTTGGAGTCCATCACCGTCCAGCTAAAGCTCTGCGTGGCACTGAGTCCGATCTCGTCGATCACCGTTACGGTCACTGTCGAGTCGTCAAGGGTGTCGGGTGTTCCGCTGATGCGACCGGTGTCGGCGTCGATCGTTAGGCCGGACGGGAGCCCGGTTGCCGACCAGGTCAGCTCAATGCCGTCGGCTGCTGCGGCTTGCGGGTCGAGGCTTGTCGCGGCGTTGATCATCGATACCTGGTCCTCGATCTCATCGAGGATCGGTGTCGGGTCGGAAGAGACCCGGAACGTTCCGCCGTAGTAGTAGTTGCCGCCGGCTCCCTGAATGCTCGGCCAGCCGATGGCCGCCCCGCCCTTGTAGGCGTAGCCGATGTAGTTCACGTCCTCGCCGTACTGGATGTTGCCGTTGTATGCATACGGTTCACCGGAGATCTCGGCTGCGACAATGTAGGTTTTGCCAGGCACGACGGTGACTGGGTTGTCGAGTTCGGCATAACCAAACCCGTCCTCGATCGTCACGTCGGACGGGATGTTGATCTGGGCCAGGATTTGGCGGGTGGCCTTGTCCCACAGCGCCGCGGTCGTCGCTCCGGTGTTGGATAGTGTGCCGTCTCGGTTGGAGTCGTGGGCGCCGAGCTCGGAGATGGTCATCTCGGTGTCGACGGTGAACTGCCAGCCCATAAAGTAGCTGCCGCCGCTACTGCCATAGCCGCTGTAGCTTTCGATGGCCGAAACGTTCTGATTTTCGATGACCACCAGGTCGAACGACATCGTGTCGGATAGACCAACCGCATCGGTCACCGTCACCACCACCGTGTAGGAGCCGGCGGCTGGTCGTCCGGCTATCTTGCCGTCTTCGTCGACCGAAGCCCCCTGGGGCAATCCCTGAGCCGTCCAGATGAATGGCGCGCCCTCAGCATCGGTCGCTACCAGTTGGATGGCTAAGTCGTCGCTGTCGAGCACAACGGTGCGGCTCACCTGCTCCAGAACCGGAGCCACACCGTCCATCACCGACCAGATAAAGCTCACCCTGGCTTCGACGGCTACATCGCCTACGTCACCAACCACGACATTAACCGTGTACGAGCCGAGCGAGGTTGGGGTCCCGGTGATCAATCCAGCTGCCGAATCGATCGTGAGACCCGGCGGGAGGCCGGTTGCGGTATAGCTGGCGGTTAGGTCTGGCTGAACCTGGGCCTGAACCTGCAGAGAGACACCCTGGCCGAGAATTGCAGCCTGGGCGCCTGGGTCGACGACGGAGTTAGTTGGCTGAGGGCTGCAGAGTTTTGCGAAGCCGCCAAGCCAACGCTCCTGTCCGGCTTGAGTTCCGCCGACGTGGTAATCGCCACCGAGATAGAGGCAGCCGTTTGTCGAGGACGCCGCAGCCCAGAAACCGTCGCGTGGGCTCTGCACATCGGCGTTGAACTGTTCTAGGTGTCGGCCGGTCTGGGCGTCGTAGGCCATCACCGTTCGCCGGGTTGTCCGTCGACCGGTGAAGGATTCGTAGTGGTTGTTTGTGCCGTGGGTGCAGTGGCAGCCGGCAAAAACGATGTTGCCGATCTTCTCACCAGCTTGGTAGGAGCCACCAGCAAACCCGCCGGAGTAGCTGAAGCCATTGTTGCTGTAGCCGGTGTGGTGGTAGCCGATCTGATTGTGATTGTCAGCGTCGAGCACCTGCACGATGTGCTGTTCGCCGATGGCAAAGATCAGGCCGTCGCCGTACACAACGTCCCAGACCTCTGGCTGCGAGGCCGGGTAGTTCCGCAGTCGTTCGATCTTGCCCGGCTCGGTGGCGCCGGTGCTGTCGTTGACGACATGAAAGTGACCGGTCGCCCCCTCGGCGTTCACGCTGGTGAAGAAGCCGCTGAGCGCAACCTCATTGCGTGATGGGTCGGTGTCGAGCCCCCAAACCGCTCCGCCGGCGACCTGCGGCTTCCATGCGGCGTCGATAACACCGGCCGCATTGGAGAACCGCCCGGCCTTTGAGACCTGGGTTCGAGAGCCGCCTGCCCCATCGAGGTGGGAGAAGTTACCGGCAACATAGATCCAGCCGTCTGGCTCGACCTTCATGTCGCGGACTGTGGCCCGCCGTGATGACCATGGTCGATCCACCGCGCCGGCGAACGATGGGTCGATCTCACCGGTTGTGGGATCGAGGGCGACCAAGCCGCGCCTGCTGGTGCCATTGACGTTCTCAAATTCGCCGCCGACCAGCAGGGAGCCGTTTGGCAGCACGTCGAGGGCGTAGACCGCTCGGTCGAAGGTAGGAGTCCAGGTGTCGATCCACTCGCCGGTGTAGATATCGAAGGCTGCAACGTATGCCTGCGGAATGGGCGTAGCGGTTTTGTTCTTCTGCACGTTGAGGAACGCCCCGCCGACAAACATGTAGTCGCCGGACTGGGCGAAGTCATAGACCAGCACATCGAGCGTCTCGGTCTGAGTCTGGCTCGGGTTCTGACCGGAAACGCCCCACATGTTCTTCGGGACCATCTCCAGCGTGTCTAGGTCGATGGTGTCGGGCTGTTCCAAAGCGGCGGCTTGGCCGGTGCCGAGTGTCAGCAGCCCAGCGACTACGAGTCCAAGCACCGCAACGAGCGGAGCGCCTCGACGTGCCATCTTCACTATTCGGTCGACCATGAACGTTCCCGCCTCTACCGCTGCGTTGCACCGGCGATGCGCCGGGTATAGGACTGTCAGCAACCGTTGCTACGGCAAATTGACCGTGACGACGAAGACACCTGACGGGAAGCCAACGGCTCGAACGGGGTGGAGTTGATAGGCCGGATGACTCGCGGCGCGACGGTAGAGGCAACCTCGGTCGCCGGGAGTAGCGAGATGCCCAGCAGTTCTAGATATCGAGCAGTTCTTGGTCGATCAGGCTGGAGTTGGAGACGATGTAGTCCTTGCGGGTGGCCACGTCGTTGCCCATAAGGATCTCGAATAGCTTCGAGGCCTTCTCAGCCTGTTTGCCGTGTTCCATACCCATACGCTTCAGCACTCGGGTGTCGCGGTTCAGGGTGGTCTCAGCCAGCTCCTCAACGTTCATCTCGCCGAGGCCCTTAAACCGCTTCCACTTCGTGAAATCGATCTTGTGCTTTTCGCTGAGCTCGGCCCGCTCATCATCGTCGTAGGCGTAGATCAATTCGCCTCGAACCTTGGTAGCGAACAGCGGCGGCTGGGCCGCGTAGACCATGCCGTGCTCAAGTAGCGGCCTCATGTGGTGGTAGATGAGGGTGAGCAACAGGCAGCGGATGTGGCTGCCGTCGACATCGGCGTCACACAGAATAATGATGCGGCCATAGCGAGCGTTGGCCACGTCGAAGTCACGGCCCGAACCGGCGCCGATGGCGGTGATCAGTGCCTGAGCTTCAGTGTTTTCGATCACCTGTTTCAGGCTGGCCTTACCGGCGTTCACAACCTTGCCCCGCAACGGCAGCACGGCCATCGTTTCGGAGTCGCGACCCTGCTTGGCCGGACCGGCGGCTGAGTTGCCCTCAACGATCAGCAGCTCGGAATCCATGCCGTGGACCCGGCAGTCTGCCAGTTTGTCCGGCATGCCGGTTGAGGTGAGGGTAGCCGCCTTGCGGCGCAGGTCTAGTTGCTGCTTTGCCGCAACCCGGTTGATGACCGCCTGGGTCATCTTCTCTCGCAGCGCGTTGATCTGATTCTTCTTGCCGCCACCGGAAACCCAGTCGGTGAAGCCGGACTTCACCGACTCGTAAACCAGGTTCTGGACCGCTGGGGTTCCCAGTTCCTGTTTCGTTTGGCCTTTGAACTGGGGCTCAGGCAGCGTGACCTTTACCGCCGCGACCAGGCCTTCCTGAATGTCGTTTGGGGTGGCACGGTCGTTGCCGTCCTTTGCCAGCTTCTTGAGCTTCTTCGTTTCGGCGAGCAGTAGTTCGTTCGCTACTCGGGAGAGCGCTCGCTCGAAGCCGGCGACGTGGGTGCCGCCGTCGCTGGTGGGGATGGTGTTCACGAAGCTGACGATGGTGCTGTCAAAACCTTTGACCCAGCGAGCAGCCACGTCGACCGTGCAGGTTCGGGTAACGGTCGACATCTTGCCGTTGACCGGGACCTTCTCCTCGAACGTCGCCTCGTCGCGGATGGCCAGAATGTCGGTGACGTTCTCACCGATCGACAGGTAGTCGACGTAGTCGACAAGGCCGCCGTTGGCCACGAACGTCTCGGCCTTCTTGCCGGTACCCCGCTTGTCTTGCAGCTTGATCTGCAGGCCGGGGACCAGGAAACAGACACGGGCCACGTGATCGCGGACCTGTTCGTAGTCGATTCTGGCGTCGGGATCGAAGATGTCGAGGTCGGGCCAGAAGCGAACCCTGGTGCCGGAGCGGTTAGCCGGGATTTTCTTGACCTTGGCCAGCTTGGAAGTCGGCTTGAACTTGCCAGACGACAGGTAGTTTCCCGGCTCGCGCTCAAGGAAAACCAACCGGTGGGTGGCGCCGTCGCGGTCGACCTCGGCCACCAGTTTGGAGGCCAGTGCGTTCACCACCGATGCGCCAACGCCGTGCAGGCCACCGGACGCGCTGTATGCGCCGGAGCCGAATTTACCGCCGGCATGGAGTTCGGTGAACACCACTTCGAGGGCGGTCCGGCCATCGGCCTGGCGCCCAACCGGGATACCCCGACCGTCGTCAGCTACTTCGATCGAGCCGTCTTTGTGGAGCACGACATCGATATTGGAGGCAAACCCGGCCGCGGCTTCGTCGACCCCGTTGTCGATGATTTCCCACACCAGGTGATGTAGACCCTCGGTGCCGGTGCCACCGATGTACATGCCGGGCCGTTTACGAACTGCGTCGAGCCCTTCAAGAATCTGGATCTTCGACTGGTCATAGTCGTTGCGCGAGGAGGCCTTCTTGGCCGGAGCTCGTTTGGCTGTCGATTTCTTTGCGGGTTTTTTGGCTGCCATTCCACTCACCAACGAAGGGATCCGATGCCGAGGATACGGCGATCGGTGGCGCTGCTGACGCCGTCTCGTCTTGTAGCTCTCAATTTCAAAGGCTGGGGCACATTGTCGGGCTTGGTTGCCGAGTCCTGCTGGCCGACGACGCACATCGTGCGGTCGATCGGGCCGACCCAGGCGAAGTCGATCCGGGTCTCGTCTTTGAACTTGGTGATGCGAACACCACCACCGCCACGGCCTTTGCTTGGGATCTCCTCGGTGGATGTGGCCTTGGCAGTGCCGGAGTCGGTCACCGAGACCACAACCGAGTTGGCGTCGGCTGGGCCAGCGCCAACCACGCGGGCTTTGCCCTTCAGCTTGATGCCTGCCACACCCTTCGCCGCCGCACCCTGGACACTGATGCCGGAGACCGGGGTGCGCAGGGCCTGGGCATCGGAGCTGACGAAGACCACTTCTTCGGACTCGGAAGCGGCGAAGGCCGCAACCACCCGATCGGCGGTTGCCAGTTTGATAAACGGCCGACCGGACTTCAACTCGGCCAGAACGGAACGATCGAGCCGCTTTGCCATGCCCGAGGCGGTGACGACCACAACCGGGTCGCCATCGAGGCCTGCGATGTGGATTATCGAATCGCCTCGGTCGGCGTGATA
This sequence comes from Acidimicrobiales bacterium, assembly GCA_050633745.1. Classification (GTDB taxonomy): domain Bacteria; phylum Actinomycetota; class Acidimicrobiia; order Acidimicrobiales; family SZUA-35; genus JAHELU01. Next base: position 19,478 of record JBOEHD010000204.1, on the reverse strand, counting down.
AACCTCGCCGACCGTCTTGCCTCGGCTGCGGCCACCCACTTCGGGAATATCCACCGCGTTCAGTCGCAGCAGTTTGCCCGCCGCGGTGAAGGCCAGAACCGGCTGTCTCTGCGTTGTGGTTACAACCGCCTCGATCACATCGTGGCGCGATGGGCTGTAGCTCTTTGAGGTGCCGGTCGGTTCCCGGCCGATGAGGCCGGAGGCGGTCAGGCTGATCACGCAGGGGTCGTCTGGGATGTCGGCCACGACCTGTTCCTCGAGTTCGGCCAGGTCGGGTATTTCGTCGCTGCCGATGATCTTGGTCCGCCGGTCGTAGCCGTACTTCTCGACGATCTCGGCCAGTTCGTTCAGCACGATGGTGCGGCGACGGGTTTCGGAGCCGAGGATCTTCTTCAGCTCTTTGATAGTTGCGAGCAGCTCGGCTTTTTCGGCAACCATCTCGTCGTAGGCCAGAGCGGTGAGGCGGCGTAGCTGCAGGTCGAGCACGTAGTTGGCTTGGATCTCGGAGAGTTTGAGCCGCTTCATCAACTTGGTGCGGGCTTCGGCGCTGTCTTTCGATCCGCGGATGATGGCCACCACTTCATCGATGTTGTCGATGGCGATGATCAGGCCCTCGACAATGTGGAGCCGGGCTTCGGCTTTGCGCAGCCGGAACTCGGTGCGCTTGACCACCACATCGAGGCGGTGATCGACATAGTGCAGGCATAGGTCGTAGAGGCCGAGCGTTGTCGGTACGCCGTTGACCAGCACCACGTTGTTAATGCCGAAGGTCTCTTCCAGGGGAGTGAGCCGATAGAGCTGTTCGAGGAGCAGTTCGGCGTTGATACCGGTTTTGCACTCGATCACCAGTTTTAGGCCCGACTTGCGGTCGGACAGGTTCTTGACGTCGCTGA
>JBOEHD010000204.1:0-18492 GCA_050633745.1 Acidimicrobiales bacterium | reverse complement strand
TTCGGCCGGCGCTTGGTCATGACCAGCTTGATGGCCTCGTAGATCTCGCCCAGGTTGTGGGTCGGCATGTTTGTGGCCATGCCTACAGCGATACCGGAGGTGCCGTTGACCAACAGGTTTGGCAGCAGTGCTGGCAGGTAGGCCGGTTCTTCGGTTTCGCCGTCGTAGGTCGGACGGAACTCGACCGTCTCCTCTTCGATTTCGCCAAGTAGATCGAGGGCCGCGGCGCTAAGCCGACACTCGGTGTAACGGTAGGCGGCAGGCGGATCGTCGAGGCTGCCGAAGTTTCCCTGCGGGTCGACCAGGGTGACCGGCTTTGCGAAGTCCTGGCCGAGGCGGACCAGCGTGTCGTAGATGGCGCTGTCGCCGTGGGGGTGGAACTTGGCCATCACGTCGCCGACCACGTGAGCACACTTGCGGTGAGGCCGATCGGGCATCAGCCGCATCTCTCGCATCGAATACATGATGCGACGCTGAACCGGCTTCAGCCCATCTCGAACATCGGGGATGGCCCGCGAGGTGATGACCGACAGCGAATAGGCCAGAAACGACTCGCTCATCTCCTCATCGACCGGCACATCGAGCACTTCGCGCGCAAAAGGAATCAGTTCGCCTTGTCCGGATCCAGCTGCCATTGGTGCCTTTCGAAATTCTTGGAGCGAGTCTCGTCGTCCCAGGGGTGGCCCGGTTTCCCGGTCCGTGGCCAGTTCTTCGGCCGGTTCTCGGTCGCGTCGCCATGAGGTCGCTGCAGGTATCTGCAGAACCCTCCTCAGATCATGGCCTCAAAACGCGCTGGAATGGTGGCAATCGATGCCGAAACTGCACCGGCTAGTGCCCAAATTGGGCTGATCTACCCGAACCGTGCGTCGCTGGGCTCCTGTTGGTGCCGAGTTGGTACCGGGGTTGGTACGGAGTTGACGCTGGGTTGGCCCGCCGTGACCTAGCCTAGAGATGTGGCACCCGGTCGTGACGAGCTGAAGAAGAAGCTGTTAGAGGCCGGCGATGCGGTAAGAACCGCAGCTGCCGACCGTGGTATCGAGGGGCGAATCAAAGAGCTGCCCCGCCCCCGAGCGGCCCAATCTCGCACGCTTGAAGAGATTCAGGCCGACCTCGATCGGCTGGTCGGTCTCGAAACGGTGAAGGACCAAGTCAAGACTCAGATCGCATTTCTGCAGATCCAGGCTCGAAGGCGAGAGCACGGTCTGGCCGAGGTGCCAACCAGTCAACACCTGGCGTTCCTCGGCAATCCCGGTACCGGTAAAACCACCGTCGCCCGGCTGATGGCCGAGATGTACCAGTCGATCGGCCTGCTGAAGAAGGGCCACCTCGTGGAGGTAGATCGAGCTGGCCTCGTCGGCCAATACGTTGGACACACCGCGTCGAAAACAAATCGGGCGGTCCGGCGAGCGCTCGACGGCGTGCTCTTTATCGATGAGGCCTACGCCTTGGCACCCGAAGGCATCGGCAGGAACGACTTTGGCTCTGAAGCGATCGAAACCCTGATCAAACGTATGGAGGACCACCGCGACCGCCTGGTGGTGATCGTCGCCGGCTATCCCAAGCTGATGGAGCGGTTCCTGCAATCGAACCCCGGCCTGCGGTCCCGCTTCGCTCGCGAGATCGAGTTTCCCGACTACACGACGGCAGAACTGGTCGAGATCATCGCCTCCATCGCTGCCGAGGCCGACTATCAGCTGGAACCCGATGGCTTGGCCACCGTTGAGAAGATCTTCCAGACGGTGGTACGAGCACCCGGCTTCGGCAACGCCCGCTATGCCAGAACCCTTTTTGAGCAGGCCATTAATCGCCAGGCGTTCCGCCTAGCAGGCAGCACCGATGTCGGTCGTCTGGATCGCAGTCAGGTCTCGCTTATCGGCAACGCTGACTTGCTCGCCGCGGCCGGTTTGCTGGAGAACAGCGACTCTCAGCCGAACTGATCTGGCTCACGACCAGCTTGTGGTTTCGCTCCGACCCGTTGGCGTTCACAGCCGGGAGTTGGGGGTGGCAGTAAACGCCAACGGGTAGGTCGCTGCACGGGGTCTTGGGCCCGAAGAGCGGGCCGGAACAATGCCCGGGGCAGCGGCTGGGCCTGCACCTGTGGGAGTGGCGGTGGAGACTCAGGCGATCATGAGATCTGAAACCTTTGCTTCGCCTCTCGGCGAGCACTTGGGTGATAACAGGGGAGGAGTTGCCTCCCGGGGGTCACGAAAACTCAACCCCCCGGGAGGCAACACTTCCAAGTCGCCCTAAGAACAGGGGGACCGCGCCTGCAGCGCATTGCTTTTAACGACTGCTTTCGCCGATCGCGATTACCGAAAGGCGCAAGCAGCAATTGCCCGAGGGCACATGCGCTACCTTCGCTCAGTGACGAACGCTACGGCTAACGCCGTCTCCTTCGACGCTGTGCGTCAATCTTACGAGCCGACTTAACCACGGTGTTTAACCGTTGGCCAAGCTGTTCATGGCTTAGTGCAGCATCCAGGTTGAGTTCTGGAGCGAGTGCCTCAAGAATGGCGCTCACGCTGACACCTTGCTCTGCGGCGAATCCATGCCNNAGGGCTTTCCGACCGTTGTCGTCAGACATATCTATTGGTCACCTTTATGTTATTCTCAGTGCGGCGGTTTACTGGCTATTTGCAGCGGGGGCGCAGAGGGACCAAGCTTTTGCATGAGATATGCGGCGGTGCTTGTGTGCTCCTGCCCCCAAGGCATCGAGCCAGCGCCTAGGACAGTAGCGGCCCTTTGGATCAATCTCAAGACCCAATCTTGAGAATAGTCAGCCCACCATCTGCCCGATTGGTTCTCGATGCACAAGGGCGATGCTCCACCGGCTGCATTGCTATTGCATATCGTAGGTAAAAATCCCAGTGATTCAGCTGGAAATAAGGTGAGGCGCCACTTCGGAAAGCAATTTGGTGACCTGACCGATCGGCGGGTTCACCATCGCCCGACCGCCAACAAAAATAACTGGGACGGTCTCATTGCCATCGGCAACGGAGCGGACGAAGCCGGCGGCGCTGGGGTCATCCCAGATATTGCGTTTCGTCAGCGGGATCGCCGCAGCGTTCAGGTCTCGTTCGAGCATGCTGCAGAAGGGACACCCGGGCCGCCAGTAGAACTCCACTGCCGTAATCTCATCACTCGCTGGGTTCTCGTTCACCGGGTTCTCACTCATCGGGTTAATCCTCTTGGTTGCTCGTTCTTGGCCGTCGACTCGCTCAGGCTACCGAGTAGAACCCGCTGGCTCGGCCGATTCTTCCCGGCTGCGATTCCTGCCCGGTCCGATCCTTCGCTGTTCGCCAGGCCGTCGATCGCGGCCCCAGAGGTCGGGGGTGGCGAAGAGCGGGTTGACCTGGGTTTCGCTGAGCGTGCCAACCACGCGGCCGCCGCTGGGCTCGTGGACCACGACCAGCATGGCCTCACTGGTGCTCAGCCGGTCGAGCACCGTGTCGATCGGTTCGCTAAGCCACGCTCTGGCCACGTCCGGCGTCGGTCGCATTAGCTCGTACACAGTCCGCCTCGATCGGTCGAACGGGCTCAGCGAGGCTCCAGCGGAGGCTAGGACGTACCCGATCGGCTCGGCGCCCCACCGAACGACCGGGAAGGCCACGCCGCCTCGGCCGTCGCCTGCGAAAGAGCTGAGCTGTTCGAGGGTCAGCGAGTCGGAGACCGGGGGAGGGTCCGAGATCATGAGTTGGGCAGCGGTTGTGCGTTGTAGCCGCCGTCTGATGGCGGCGGTGCTGATTTCGCCGCGGGCGCCGTTGAAGAGAAAGACCGCCACAACAAGAGTAATCAGGCCTTGTAACCCAGACCCGGGTACCCCAGATCCGGGCCAGCCGCCCCGGTAGAACTGCACTGCGCCGACGATGGCCAGAACGAGACCCAGGAGCAGCCCTACCCGGCCGGAGAGAATTCTGGCGTGCTCAGCGTCGCCGAGCCGTTTCCAGAGCGCTGCGGTCAAAACTCGGCCCCCGTCGAGCGGGGCGGCGGGGAACAGGTTCAGCACGGCCAGGACGATGTTGACACCGGCAAGCCAGATCATGGCGCCGATCGTTAGGTCGTCGCCGAGTCCATAACGGCTCAGCAGGTAAGTAACCCCGCCGAGGCCAGCCCCGATCAGCAGATTCGTCGCCGGTCCGGCGGCGGCGATCAGGAATTCGGCTCGCGGCGTTGGGGCTTGGCGATCGAGCTGGGCGTAGCCGCCGAGCAGCGAAAGGGTGATGCCCATCACACCAACGCCCTGTCGTTTAGCCAGGGACGCATGGCCGAGTTCGTGGGCCAGAATCGAGATCAGGAAGGCCAAAACAGTGGAAGACGCCAACACCAGGCGTCGGTTGAGCGATGCCGTCGGGTCGATCTGTGGGAATCCCTGCAGCGCCAACGTGACGACAAAAAGAGCGGCCAGGACTGCGAGTCCGCCGTTGACCGAAATGGGTGTTCCGGCGATTCGACCGATCTTCACGCTCTTTCCCATGCCTCCATTGTGGTGGCAATCAGCGCGTTCAGGGTCTCAGGGTGGCTCGAGGCCCTGAACGGGCAATTTGAACGACCCAACCGGGGGAAGAACTCAAGGACCGGACAAAGGTGACCGTTGGTGTGGTGTGAAAGGACTGAAGGGCGCCGGTTACCCGGCCATCGTGATGCTTGCTGGCGCAGTCACGGCAGTGATCTTCGTGATCGTGCTCGACTTGGTCTACCAACTCTCGGCCATTGAGGTCGTTCACGCCCTAGCCGCCGGGATGATCGGCGCAGCCGGCGGTGCTCTCGGGGCCATGATTTTGATGCTGGTGGCCAAGCCGGACCAGCGAAAACTAGATCAAGTAGCCCATGACGCTCGTCATGATGCGCTAACCGGGCTGCCAAACCGAGCCGAACTGTTCCGGGTGCTGGACACGTCGATCTACGAGGCAGAGCGCGCCGACATGGTGTTGGGCGTTCTTTTCTTAGATCTCGACCGGTTCAAGATGGTTAACGACTCGATGGGCCACGAGGTCGGCGACGAAGTGCTGCGGATCGTCGCTGAACGCCTGCGGTCCACCGTTCGCAATACCGACGTTGTTTCGCGGCTCGGCGGCGATGAATTCGTCGTACTGTGTCGAGATCTGATGTCGCCCGAATCGGTAGTGGCGATGGCCCAGCAGATTCTGAAGCGGTTCAAAGAGCCGGTAGCCATCAAGGGTCAGGACTTTCGCATCGGCACCAGCATCGGTATCTCGATCGCCGCCCCCGGCCAGAACCGGTTGGCTGACGATCTGATGCGCGATGCCGACGCCGCGATGTATCGGGCCAAGGAAACCAAGTCCGGCTATGCGATCTTCGATGACGAGCAGCGGCTGGAGGTGCTGGATCGAATGGACATCGAGCGCGACCTGCAGACCGCGTTCGAGCGCGAAGAGTTCGTGGTCCACTATCAGCCGATCGTCGATATCTCAAGCCGCTCGCTGTACGGCTTCGAAGCGCTGGTGCGTTGGAACCATCCGACGCGCGGCCTCATCGGGCCCGGCGACTTCATGCGGGTAGCCGAGGACGCCGGACTCATGGCCCGACTGGGCGAGATCGTGCTGCGGGAAGCTTGTGCCCAGGCCGCGGTCTGGAATCACATCTCGCCAGCGGCCAAAAAGGTCAAGATGAGCGTCAACCTGGCTGAGCAGCAGTTGGTCGACACCGGACTCCCACAACGGGTAGCCGGGGTGCTTGGCTGGGCCGGCCTCGATCCGGAACAGCTGGTGCTCGAGATCACAGAAGACGTCATCGTCGATCACCTCGGCGGACTCAACACCCTGCGGGAGTTGCGGGCCCTCGGTATCGAGTTGTCGATCGACGACTTCGGAACCGGCCAGTCATCGTTGGGTTATGTCAAGCAGTTCGACATGGTCACAACGCTGAAAATCGACCAGCGGTTCGTGCGAGACATGCGCAGTGGCGATGCCGATCGAGCCATCATCGAGGCGGTCGTGGCCATGGCCAAGGCGCTGAACATGCGGGTGGTCGCCGAGGGCGTTGAGTACGAGGACCAGGTCACCGAGCTGCAGGCGTTGGGTGTCAGCCTGATGCAGGGTTATCTGTTCACCAGCCCTATCGGGGCCGATCTGATCGACCCGGGGATTTGGTTCCCAAACAGAAGCGCCGATCCGTCAGACCTCGGTCCCGACGCGGTTGGTGAGGGTTTCGCCCGTTCCGGCGCTGTAGCCCCAGCCCCAGAGCGGCGCCAGTAACTCAACCTCACCGAGGCCGGTTCAGTAGTCTGGTGGGGGAGCGACGAAGTCGATCAGTTCCTCGACCGCTCCGACCAGCGACGGTTCGAGATCGCGGTAGGTGTTGACCCGTCCGAGGATCACCCGCCACAGCTCACCGGTGGAGCCTTGGAAGCCGAAGGCTTCTTTGATGCCCTCTTTCCAATCTGTGCCCTTCGGGATCTGCGGCCAAACTTCGATGCCGAGAACCGACGGCTTCACCGCTTCCCAAACGTCGACGTAGCGATGGCCGCAGATCAACACGTTGTCGCGGGCTGCCGCGGTAGCGATGCGGTACTCCTTTGAGTCGGCGATCAGATGATCGAGCAGTACTCCCAGGCGCCGGTCGGGGGTTGGCCCGAACTCGGCCACGATTTGGGTTAGGTCATCGGCACCGTGAAGCGGTTCGACCACAACGCCTTCTGCCCGGAGGTCATCGCCCCAGATCTTCTCGACCAGTTCGGCGTCGTGTAGGCCCTCGACGACGATCCTGCTGGCTGCGGCCACCCTTGCGCCGCGGCGCTCCGGGGCAACTGAACCCGAAGCGGTGATCGACGGCTCTTTCGTCTTGGTCGGCGCACCCCGGACCAGGTTGACGGTCTTACCGCCAACCGAGAACGCCCCGGGGGCTACCGGCAGGGTGTGCTCGCGTCCGTTGCCGTCTTTGAGGACCACCTGCTGCGGCGAAAACTTGATGATCTGGCCAACACAGCCACTGGTGCGGTGGCGGATCACAAGACCCTTTGAGGCGACCTGTTTCGGCCAATCGTTTCTTCGCCGTCGCCCGCCGTCGGCGTCGATCGGCCCGCTTAGTATTCCCGACACGCCCAGCAGGCTAGCCCGCGGTCGGTTCAGGAGCGTTCAACTGGCGGGTAAAGGGCCGAGCCATTAGCAGATGGCCGAGATCGCTGGGATGGAATCGGTCGGCGGCGAGCCGCTGCTGAGGTGGCGGCCCCGGCTCGCCCCACGGGTTGACGACCGGTAGACCTCGTTCGCCTGCGGCGTTTCGAATGGTTCGGTTGGCCAGCCTGGCCCGGGGCGACTCACCGGCAACCAGCGCGACGAGGGCGCAGTCGGGGAGCCGTGCGATCAGTTCTTTCAGCCGTTCCCGCAGGCTGGTGGTGTCCTTCGACCAGACGACGTCGTTTGTGCCGATTGAACAGATGACGACAGACGGAGCGGACGGGCTGGCCTGCAGGTCATCGATGATCGGCAGCTGACGATCGAGTCCGTCGGCGCTCCTGGCGCCCGACTGGGCCAGGTTGATTACTCGCCACCCGTCAGCTTGGCCAGCGTCTCTCAGGTCCAGCGCGTCACGCACCAGGCCGACGTAGCCCCTGTCCGGAGCCGAGGCGCCGATGCCGACCGCTGTCGAATCACCGATCACCGCTAGTAGCGGTCGGTCGGTCTGTTGCAGCGCCGACTGGTTTTGGTCACTCCACCATTTGGTGTACGGCTCGATCTGCGATGAGACCTCACGAATTCCTGGAACTACCAGGCTGAGGGCTCGAAGGCCCAAGCCAGGCGGCTTTGGGTGAAGCGGTGGGACACTATTCACCGCATCAGTATGGCGAGAGCGGATCTCGGACCGTACCACCGTTGCTCCGACCATCCTGCTAATCCGACCCGCCGATAGGGTTCAGAGGTGATTTTGGTTGATGCGGTCGAACTCACTATGACCAGACCCGACAGAGCGCTGTTCGACGCGGTCTCGGTCACGGTCTCAACCGGCGATCGCATCGGGGTCATCGGCATCAACGGCACCGGCAAGTCGACCCTGCTGCGAGTCTTGGCTGGCACCACCGTGCCTGAGTCGGGCGAGGTGCGTTTCGGGCGCGGCGTTACCGTCTCGGTGCTCGACCAGGAGGCTGCGTTGCCCCCGGGCACCGTCTTCGACGCCGTCGACGGCAGCGACGACTCAAGCGAGCGGTGGGAGATCGAGGAAGTTCTGCAGCGGCTGGGCATGGGCCAGCACCTCGAACGTCAGACCGACTCGCTATCCGGTGGCGAAGCCAAGCGGGTGGCCCTGGCGAAAGCGCTGCTGCAACCGGCCGACCTGCTGATTCTCGATGAGCCGACAAACCACCTCGATCTCGACGCCATCGAGTGGCTGGAGAACCGGCTATCCGGGTTCCGGGGCGGGTTGATCCTGGTAACTCACGATCGGCACTTGCTCGACCGGTTGACCACCAGGATGCTCGAACTGGATCGTGGCAAAGGCTACGTGCACAACCAGGGTTACAGCGGCTACCTAGAGGCTCGTGAGATTCGGGAAGCCGATGCGGCCACCGCCGAGGCGGTGCGGCGCAACTTGGCCAAGACCGAGCTGGCATGGTTGCGTCGAGGGGCCCCGGCTAGAACATCAAAGCCGAAGGCCCGCATCGAATCGGCGAAGGCTTTGGTCGAAGGCAAGCCAGAAGGCCCAGCCCGCCCTTCGCAGCTTCACCTCGAGTTCCCAACCCCGCGTCTTGGCGATGTGGTAGTCGAGTTGGAAGACGTCTCGGTGGCGACCCCCGACGGTCGCATGCTTTGTGAGGGCGTAGAGCTGAGGCTCGACAACCGCGAACGGCTTGGCATCGTCGGGCCGAATGGCGTTGGCAAGACTTCGCTGCTCGATGTCATCGCCGGTCGCCGCCAGCCTCAAAGCGGCACGGTCAACGTCGGCTCGACGGTTGAGATGGGCTACTACGACCAGATGGGAGCGTTGCTCGATCCCAAGGCCCGAGCTCGCGAGGTTGTTGCGGGCCCGCACCGCAAACCCGACTGGACCGACGCTCGGCTGCTGGAGGCGTTCTGGTTTGATGCCGACGCTCAGTGGGCCGAGGTCCACACGTTGTCTGGCGGGGAGCGGCGCCGGCTGCAACTGCTGAGGGTGTTGGCCGACCGGCCGAACGTCTTGCTGCTCGACGAGCCTACAAACGACCTCGACCTGGAAACGCTGCGAGCCCTGGAAGACTTCCTGGAGGACTGGCCGGGAGCGGTTGTGGTCATCAGCCACGATCGTGCCTTCCTGGAGCGGGTGATCACCGACGCGGTGATCATGGACGGTTCTGGCCGCGCGGCCCGCTATCGCGGTGGTTTTGCCGCCTGGGACGCGCAGCGCACCTCGACCGGCAAACGCGACTCGGTAGCGGCAACGACAACATCACCGGAGTCGACAAAGGGAACGACGTCGGGATCTGCGGCGACCAAGAAAGCTGGCTCAGCACCACCCTCTGGTAAGTCCAAGACGGCCGCTACCGCTGGCGATACCAGACCAGACAAGCCGTCTGGCCGATCGTCGAGCACGGTCGGTCACCTGCTCCGTCAGGCCGAAAAAGATGTGGCCAAGCTGACGAAACGTAAGGACGTCCTGGAGCAGAAGCTGATCGACGCCGGAACCGATCATGAGCAACTGGCGGCCCTGGGTGCTGAGTTGTCAACTGTCGGCGCGGCCCTCGATGAAGCCGAAGAACAGTGGATGGCGCTGGCCGAAGAGCAGGAGAATCGTTCCTGAAGTTCTGCTGGTGTCGCCGGGCTGACTATGTTCGGGTTGGTGCGAACCGAATCGGAACTGCGTGGGCTAACCGGAATCAAGTGGAGCCGTCACCCCGATGACGTGTTGGCGGCCTGGGTCGCCGATATGGACCTGGCACCGCCGGACTTCGCGGTGCAAGCGGTTCGTGACCTGGCAGAGCGGGGCGACTTCGGTTACAACCTGACCGCCGTCGAACAGCTGCCTGCGGTCTTCTCGGAGTGGCAGCGCCGCTATCACGGCTGGCAACCAGACGTCGAGGAGATCACGATCTTCAACGACGTGCTTCACGCCATTGCCCACTCGATTTGGCTCCACACAAAGCCCGGTGATGGCATCGTGCTGCTGACCCCGATCTACCCGCCGTTCATAAAGGCGGTCGAGGGTTCCGGTCGGCGAGTGGTCGACGTGAAGCTCGACACCGAAGGGTGGCGGCTCGACCCGGAACGACTTGAAGCGGCCATCGATGAGACCACGACGGCGGTCCTGCTGTGCAATCCCCACAATCCAACCGGGCGGGTGTTGGATCAGATCGAGCGGGAAGCGATAGCCAAGGTTGTGGTCGAAAACGATCTGCTTCTGATCAGTGACGAGGTCTGGGGCGACCTGACCCACCCCGGCAACCCCCACGTGCCCATGGCCACGGTAAACGATGAAGTGGCCGAGCGGCTGATCACCATCTCTTCCCCCAGCAAGGCGTTCAACCTCGCCGGACTACGTTTTGCCCTGGCCCACATCGGGTCACCTCGGTTGGCTAAGCAGTTCGATGGTCTGCCGCCGCACTTCCTGGGCGCGGTCGGTAGTCCTGGATCCGAAGCCGCGCTGCGCTGCTGGACCGAGGGCCACGACTGGCTGGCCGAAACCAAAACGTTCCTTACCGCGAGGCGCGACCAGCTGGCGGCCCGGGTCGCCGCCGACCTTCCGGGCGTCGTCTTCCAGGTGCCGGAAGCCACCTATCTGGCTTGGCTCGACTTCTCAGCCCTTGAGCTAGACGCCGAACCTCGAGACTGGTTGTTCGAACATGCCAAGGTCGCCCTGTCGCCAGGCCCCGACTTCGGCCAACACGGCGCAGGCTACGTTCGCATCAACACCGCAACATCGCCCCAGCTGCTAGACGAAGTGCTGGATCGAATCGTCGGCGCGGTGAACAGCCGCTGAAAGCCATGACCGAGCAACCGAATATCGTGCTCATCAACTGCGATGACCTCGGCTACGGCGACCTCGGCTGCTACGGGTCAACCAAGAACAAAACGCCGACCCTTGATCGGCTCGCCGCCGATGGCCTGAAATTCAACTCGTTCTACATGGCATCGCCGGTCTGTTCGCCATCGCGTGGGGCGCTGCTGACCGGTTGCTATCCGCCTCGTTTCGGATTCGGTTCGTTCGATGGACTGCCGGTGCTGTTCCCCGGCCACGCCGTGGGTCTTCCGCCGAGCGAGATCAGCATCGCCAGGGTGCTATCCGAGGCTGGCTACGCCACCCAGATGGTTGGCAAGTGGCACTGCGGCGACCAGAGCGAGTTCTTGCCGACCAACCACGGATTCGATCACTACTTCGGCATCCCGTTCAGTAACGACATGGGTCGTCAGGTCAACACACCCTCGTTCTTCCCCGAGATGCGGCCGCTGCCGCTGTTGCTCGACGACGACGTGATCGAGCAGCAGCCAGATCAGTCGTCACTGACCGAGCGCTACGTGGTCGAGGCGGTGCGGTTCATGCGGGCATCGCAGGATCGGCCGTTTTTCCTCTACCTCGCCCACATGTATGTGCACCTGCCGATCTACGTGCAGGAGCGCTTCGCCGAGCAGTCAGACAACGGGGCCTACGGCGCTGCGGTCGAATCGATCGACTGGGCCACCGACGTGATCCTGCACGAACTGCAGCGGCTCGGCCTCGATGACAACACGATTGTGATCTTCACCAGCGACAACGGCTCACTGGGCGACAACCCGGCCCCGGTGAGCGCGTCGACCGAGCCGATCGGGGGCAGCAACGAGCCGCTACGTGGCGCCAAAGCCACCACGTGGGAGGGAGGCCAGCGGGTTCCCGGCATCGTGCGCTGGCCCGGCCGCATCACCCCCGGTCGAGAGACAGACGAGATCGTCACCGCCATGGATCTGTTCCCGACGCTGGCCGCCCTGTGCGGGGCCGAGGTTCCTACCGATCGAACCATCGATGGTCGCGACATCACCGCCATCCTGCTCGACGAGGCGGCGGTCTCGCCCCACGAGGCGTTCTTCTACTATTGGCAGAACGACCTGGAGGCGGTCCGCAGCGGCCGCTGGAAACTGCACTTCGCAAAGCGGGGTGCGGAGATCGAAGAGCTCTACGATCTCGTCGCCGACGTCGGGGAATCGAACAATGTCTTTGCCGAGCACCCCGACGTCGTCGTACGCCTTAGCGCCCTGGCCGAACAGGCCCGCACCTCGCTGGGCGACGCCCGATTCGATCGCCCCGGTAACGATGTACGGCCTATCGGCCGGGTCGATGATGCTCAGCCGCTCACCGAGTACGACCCGGACCATCCCTACTATCTCGCCGAATACGATCTCGACCATCGAGGCTGAGGCCTGCCCCGACCAGCCCTGACAAGCCCGACCTGCCCTGATGAGCACTGCCACGCAGGTCATTCCGCTGCTAGGTGTTCGTCCGAACACTCTCCGTGTTCGTTGCCAACGAAATCTCACGCTATGTCTTTCATTTCGCTCATTAGTAGGTCAAAATAGAATTCTTGGCTCGCCCGCTAGATCAACTACCTGATACTTCGCGTTCGTCGTCGTTGCGGTCGATCGCGCTGCTGGGTTTTCTCGCCACCGGGCTGGTGGTCATCGGTGGAGCGCTTGCTGGAGCGGCGGCGCCAGGCGAGGCCGGGCGGCTGTGGTCGGTTCCGGCGATACCGGTAACCCCTCGCATTAATGTCGTGCCTGCGCTGATCGCCTATTACGGCGGCCTGATCATCCTGGTCAGGGCCTGGCTGTTACTTCGCAGACACCATCTGACCAACGGGCTGGCCCTCGGCGCGGTCACCCTGGTCATCATTCTTTGGGCCGTGCCGCTCCTGGTTGGCCCGCCGCTTGGTAGCCGAGACGTCTACGCATACGCCGCCCAGGGGCGTATGGCCGAACAGGGCTTCGACGTGTACCAGGAAGGTCCGGCCCAATTGGGCGAAGACGACCCGATCCTGGCTCCCGTCGATCCGCTGTACCGAGATTCCCCGGTGCTCTACGGGCCGGTGTTCGTTTCGCTCTCATCGGCGGTGTCAGCGCTGGTTGGCGAACGACTGGTCGCCGCGGTTCTGGTTTTCCGGCTGATGGCGGTGGTTGGCTTGGCTATCGCTGCGGTCGCGGTCTATGACCTGGCCAAGGGTTTCAAGCGAGATCCGATCGACGCGCTAATCCTCGCCGTCGCCAATCCGCTTGTGCTGTTCCACCTGGTCTCAGGAGCCCACAACGAGGCCATCATGCTCGGGTTCTTGGTAAGCGGAGTGGCGATCGCTAGACGGCGGCATCTGCTTTTTCTCGGCATAGCTCTGTGTGCGTTTGCCGCGGCGATCAAGCTGCCTGCGATCCTGGCTGTGGCCTTCCTTGGTTGGCCATGGGCGTTGGAGGCTCAGCGGCTGACCCGCAAGCTCGGCCGGCTGATTCTGGTCGGTGCCGTGGCCCTCCTGGTGATCGCCGCTGCCGGGCAGTTAACCGGCTGGGGTTGGGGCTGGGTCGATGCCATCACCAACTCTCAACCGGTCGACGCCTACCTCAGCATCACCCGGCTGCTCGGCGGAGGCGTGTCTGTCGCTACCGGTCTCGACGTTGAGATGGTGCTCAGCGCAGCCCGCCTGATCGGCTTGCTGCTGGCCATCGGCATCAGCGGTCTGTTGCTGATCCGTCGCAACTCAACCTGGCCTGCCGCGCTGGCCTGGAGCTTGCTGCTGTGGGCTGTGCTGCACCCAACGACCCAACCCTGGTACCTCACCTGGGGCCTGATGCTTCTGGCCGCAACCTCGGCCGGCGAACGTAATCGGGGCCTGATCACCGGCTGCGTTGTGGCGATGTTCGTAGTGTTGCCAATCGGTCCGCAATTGGGATTGGTTGTACTCGACGACACCAGAACGCTCACGCTGGTCGGCGCCGGGTTGATGCTTTGCCTGCTGACATTCAACCCGAAGCAGAAGACGGCGAGTCAACGACGGGGTGATCTTGACTCCAGCCTGGTCAGCGTCATCGTGCCCACCCGTCATGAGTCGGCCAACATCGTTCCTTTCGTAAACGACGTGATGGCGATGGCCTCATCGCTTGAACTGCCCGAGCCGGGCGTTTTGCCGCGACGGTTCGAGGTGGTGTTCGCCGACGACAGCGACGACGAGACACCCGAGGTGATCGCCGCTCTTATCGACGAGCTGGCCTCGCAACGGGAGACAACTTCGGCGCCGGTAACGGTCCGGATGTTGCATCGTTCGGTGGAAGAGCGTTGGGGTGGTCTCGGCGGTGCAGTTGTCGATGGGTTCACCATCGCCGGCGGTGGAGTCGCGGTGGTTATGGACGGCGATCTGCAGCACCCGGCCTCGAAAATCCCGTCGCTGGTAGCGGCTATAGACAATGGCGCCGGAGTCGCATCGGCCAGCCGGAGAATACCCGGCGGGTCCGATGGGGAGGGCCTGACATTTGCCCGCCGTCAACTGTCACATCTGGCTTCAGGGTCAGCGAAATGGATGTTCCCTGGCCAGCTCGGTCGGGTTAGCGATCCGATGTCCGGCTTCTTTGCCGTGAGGCTGGGAGCGCTCGATCTCAACTGCCTACAGCCAGACGGGTTCAAGATCTTGATTGAGATCCTGGCCACCCACCCCAAGCTGCGACTGGCTGAGGTGCCGTTCAGGTTCGTCGGCCGCACCCAGGGGATCTCCAAGGCCTCGGCCTCCGAGGGGGCCCGGTTCATCGGGCACCTGGTCGACTTGCGAATCCGCACCTCCAAGATCTGGGGCGGAGCGCCGGTTCCTCAGAGGGTCTTCCCCTCGGTATTCCACGAGGCGTAAGCCTTAGCCCGCAGCTGCAGTAGACAGCTAAACGGCAGCGCTACAAGGGTCAGGTTTCTGATCAACAACAGCAGCGCAGGCAAGGGCTGGCCTAGCCGTTGTGGGCCAAAGACCGTGAGGGTAAATCCGGTTAACACCAGGGCAGCCACGGTCAGAATGATTGGCATCCGGGGTGCGCGTTCAAGCCCGACGAGCAGCGCCGCCCACGGTGTCAACCACAGCAGGAACTGCGGTGACAACAGCGGAGCGGTCACCAGCAGGGCGGAGACCGAGCCGAGCATTACCAGCGCCAGCCGCTCAACTTCGCCAGCCGACTTTTGTTTTGCGGCTCGCAGCGCCAACGTCACGATCATGGCCACCGCCGCAACCCGTGCGATGGTCACCACCGATCGGTTGAGTGTTCCGATGCGAAACGCATTCAGTTCCAGCCGAGGTTCGAGGCTGGTGAACAGGGCAACGATCGACCCGGGCAAGCTCTCAACATGCCAACCGGTGGCGCCTCGCAACGACAGGATTTGATCGAGCGGCTCAAGCCCATCGCCGGTTACCGCCAGCCAAGCCAAACCAAACGCAGCGGTCACTGCCGCCGCAGCCGCCGCAGCATGGCGCCTGCCAATACCTATGGCTCCGGCTACCAGCAGAGCAGGCCAGATCTTGATCATCGCTCCGGTGGCACTCAGCAGCGAAAACCCGAGCAGGGGCAAGAATACGATCAGCGGGGCGAGCCCGGTCGCCGAGCTCGGTTCAACCTGGCGTGACTCGCCGGTTGCCTGCTCGACCTCCGATTCTGGTAGCGATCGGCGGCTACTCAACAGGGCGGCGGCTGCCAGCGCGGCGATGACGGTAACCATCATGTCGAGCCGCATTAGACCCATCGGAACAAGAGGTAACCCAAGCAGGAGGAAGGCCTTGCCGGTCCTCGGCCCGAAACGGCGCCAAATGATCGCCACTCCGACCAGCTCGAGTAACGCCGAAACCACTATCAACCTGCGATTGGTCGATACGACATCTTCGCCGGCCAGCAGATCGAGCACCACCACCGACCCCGGCGGGTATTCGATGGGCTGATCGACCCATGCTGCGCCATCCCGCTCTGCGATTTCTTGGAATCGTTCAGCGTCCCAGCCGCTCAATTCAGCGGCTTCATCGGTCCAGGGCCCGCCCACTAGCACCACCACAGCCGCCAAACGCACCAAAAACGCCAGCAGCCAAAGCTTGCTATCGACGACCCGGGCCGCCAATCGAGCCAGCGATGAACCTGTCGGAATCGTCGAAGCACCTACCCCTACCACTACCCTGGATGATATGAGTTCAGCCGATACCTCCGAGCCAATCGTCGCCGGTTCTGAAACCGAGGGCGATCCAGCCAAGCCGCTTTCCGTTAGCGAAGCTGCCCTGGCCACAGTGCTCGATGTGCGAGCGGGCGAGGATGACCCGGGCGGCACTGCCCTACGGGTCGAAATCACCGGCTCCAACATGACCGATTACGTGTACGCCCTCGATCTGGTTCCGGTGGCCGAGGCTGCCGATGACGACCTCGTCTACCAGCAGGGCGACCACGATGAACTGTCGGTGATCGTTCCCAAGGCCTCAGCCGAGAACATGCTTGGCTCGGTCCTCGACGTTCCATCGAACAGTGCGGCGGGCGGGCTTGTCATCCGCAACCCGAACGCACCGGACCCCCTCGCCGGCCTCGATATCGACCTCAGCGGTGAGCTGCCGCAGAAGGTGCAGGCGGTTCTCGACCAGGCGGTCAACCCGGCCTTAGCGTCTCATGGTGGCTACGCCACCTTGGTGAACATCGAGGACTCGGTGCTCTACGTGACCATGGGTGGCGGCTGCCAGGGTTGCGCCGCAAGCGCCATGACGCTGCGGGACGGCATCAAGTCGATGCTGATGAACGCCCTACCGGAGATCACCGACGTGCTCGACGCCACCGATCACTCCGCAGGCGAGAACCCCTTCTACACCTAAATCTCACCGGTCTCATAGGGGCTTTGACTTGAGGCCTTGATGGGGGCCGCATAGGCTAAAGCAATCGATTAGAGCGCGCCGTAGTAGCGCGTTCGAGGAGGTTGTATGCCCGACGGCCCCACACCAGGCGGATCTGCAGCGAGCGGATCAGCCCGCGGCATCTTGGCCTACGGGGCCTATGTGCCCTACTACCGGCTGCAACGTTCAGCGATCACCGCTGCGCTCGGTACCGGAGGCGGACGGGGCACCAGGGCTGTCGCCTCCTACGACGAAGATGCCACCTCAATGGCGGTCGAAGCCTCGCGCTCGGTTATGCGCTCGGCCCCCGACGGTGTGACCCCAGAGACGGTCTACTTCGCAACGGCGACACCGCCCTATCTCGACAAGACCAACGCCACGGTGATCCATGCCGCCCTCGATCTGCCTTCTCGGGTCTTCGCTGGTGATGTCGGTGGAGCGCCCCGTTCGGTCAACGCAGCTCTTCGTTCGGCGCTCGACTCATCTCGGCCAACGCTGGTAGCAGCGGCCGATGTTCGCAGCGGTCGGCCCGGCTCATCCGATGAAGCCAACACCGGCGATGCCGCGGTGGCATGGCTTATCGGAGACGAAAACGATGGCCCGGTGATCGCCGAGTGGGTCGGCGGAGCGTCGACCACCGGCGAGTTCCTCGATCGCTGGCGTCTCCCGGAGTGGAACTACTCACGGGTGTGGGAGGAACGATTCGGCGAGCATGCCTACCTCCCGATGGTCACCGAAGCCGCCGAGGCGGCCTTCAAAGAGTGTCAGATCGAACCAGCCGATATCGATGCGGTGGTTCTTTCGGGATTGCACGCCCGGGCCGTCAGGGGGGCGGCCCGGGCTGCTGGTGTCGATGCTGGCAACATCATTGATGACCTAACCACCGTGGTAGGCAATACCGGCACCCCGCACGCTGGCTTGGTCCTGGCCTCAACGCTCGACAACGCAACGCCGGGTCAGATGATCATGGTGGTGCACCTGGCAGACGGGGTCGACATCGGGTTCTACCGAACCACCGACGCCATCACCGACTATCAGGCCAGGTCGCAGTCGAACTCGCCAGGAAAGTCGGTGGCCGATCAGATCGCCGCCGGCAGCGATTCGCTCGACTACAACTCGTTCCTGACCTGGCGAGGCTTCCTCGAGCGGGAGCCGCCTCGCCGCCCCGACCCGGAGGCGCCGGCGGCCCCGCCGTCGTTCCGTACCGAACGCTGGAAGTACGCCTTCGTCGGCTCCAAGGATGCTTCCAGCGGTGCCATTCACCTGCCGCCGCAGCGAGTCTCGGTCAAAGGGGGAGCGGTCGATGAAATGGAGCCGGTCCCCATGGCCGATGTCATGGGCACGGTCATCACGTTCACAATCGACCGGTTGGCGTATTCGCTTTCGCCTCCGGTTATCGCCGTCGTCATCGATTTCGATGGCGGTGGTCGTTTCCAATGCCAGCTGACCGACGCCGACCCTGACACCGTCAAGATCGGCAACCGCGTCTCAATGACCTTCAGGCGGTTGATGACCGCAAACGGAGTGCACAACTATTTCTGGAAAGCCCGTCCGGTCGATGCCTGAGACGAGCGAGCAGTACGAGTAAGCAGCAAGAGAGCACCGAGCAGAACGCAGCAGATATCAGGGTCCCTAGAGCGGGAGACCCAACGGACACCTAAGAGGATTTGAGGTAGGAAAATGGCTTCGAGAGGCATTAAAGATCAGGTCGCCATCGTCGGAATGGG
>JBOEHD010000203.1:6181-8730 GCA_050633745.1 Acidimicrobiales bacterium | reverse complement strand
TACGAGCGCACCGATGTGACGGTGCGGGCCGATGGAACGATCCGCGTGGTGATCGGCACCCAGGCGTCGGGGCAGGGCCATCAGACCAGCTTCGCCCAGGTGGTAGCTGGCACCCTGGGTGTGCCCATGGAGACGGTGGCGATCGAGTTCGGCGACTCCGACCAGGCCGCAGCGGGCTCCGGCTCGCACGCCGATCGTTCCATGCGGCTGGGGGGAACCATCCTGGTGCAGGCGTGCGAGGACATCCTCGAACAAGGCCGCCTACGGGCGGCCGAGTGCTTCGACCACAGCGCTGTCGAGATTCCGGCTGTCGAGATTCCGGCTGTCGAAACTGCGGCTACCGAGCTCACCTACACCGACGGCCGCTTCGTCGCCGCCGACAAACGTGCGGTCAGCCTGTTCGAGCTGGCGGCCGATTCGTCGCTCACCGCAACGGCCGATATCTCAGCCCGGTTGCACGCTCACCCCAATGGCGTCGCGGCCTGCGAGGTGGAGATCGACCCGGAAACCGGAGCCTTGGCGGTGACCCGCTACGTTAGCGTCGACGACGTCGGACGGGCCATCAATCCAATGATCGTGGAGGGACAGTTGCATGGCGGGAGTGTGCAGGGCATCGGTGAAGCGGTGCTTGAAGAAGTGGTATACGACAACGACACCGGCCAGCTCCTAAACGGCTCTTTCATCGACTACGGGCTGCCAAGCACGACAGATGCCCCGAGCCTCGAAAGCCGTATCGAGGAGCGCTTGACCGCTAGCAACCCTCTCGGAGTGAAGGGGGCAGGCGAAGCAGGCATCACCCCAGCCGGTGCGGTGATCGTCAGCGCTGCCGTCGATGCGTTGCGACCGTTCGGCGTAAAGCACCTCGACACCCCACTTTCTCCCGAGCGCATCTGGACCGCGATCAGCGGGGCCTAGTACGCGACTTCAGAACTATTGCGAGTTTGACTTGCATTTAATTCTTGAATTCTCTAGGTTCTGCTGGCATGGACTCCGACAAGCCGATCGATGGGCGACGGGCACGCCGCACGAAGAGTCGCCAAGCCGTGATCGAAGCGATGTTCGATCTGGTGCAAGAGGGTAAGGTTCCGCCCGAGATCGAAGACGTCGCCGAACGGGCCGGAGTTTCGGTGTCGTCTGTGTTTCGGAATTTCGATGGCATCGGCGATCTTCAACACCAGGCGCTCCAGTGGTTTCAACAGCAGTACGGGCACCTATTCGAGGTGAACGACGCAGACGAATCACTGGCCGATCGGCTTCGTTCCCACGTCCGGTCGCGGGTGATGATGGCCGACGAGGTTGGCCCGCTATTGCGCCTTGCGAGGGCCCGGGCTGTCGACCACGAAAAGATGGTCGGGAGCACAGCGACGGTTCGTGGCCGAATGGCTGAACAGACACGTCAACGGTTCGCTAAAGAAATCCGCCAGTTGTCGCCAGCCCAAGCCGCCAACCTCACCGCCCTGATTGATTCAACAACATCGTTAGAGGCCTATGAAGTTATGACTGCGGCGCATGCTCGAAGCAGTCGTCAGATAACTACCGCTTGGATCGGGGCGCTCGAGGCGTTCCTAGCCCCCGTCCTCGCGAACGAATCGGAGACGCCGTCATGAACCGTCCATCAAAATTCGAAGGCACCATTGGTACAACAGTGGCCGACTCCCAACCCTGGTTCGATGACCCGCCGCACCCAGGCGCTGGGGCCCCGAACGTCGTCCTTGTACTACTCGACGACACCGGCTTCGCCCAGTTCGGCTGCTACGGCTCCGACATCGACACACCAAACGTTGATGCGTTGGCAGCCGGTGGAGCCCAGTTCACCAATTTCCATGTGACCCCGCTGTGCTCGCCGACTCGAGCGTCGTTGTTGACCGGCCGCTCGCAGCATGCGGTCGGCATGCGTGCGGTTTCGAACTTCCGCACCGGGTTCCCCAACCAACTCGGTCATATCTCTAACCACGCAGCGACTGTGGCCGAAGTTCTCGGCACAGAGGGATACGCATCGTTCTGCGTTGGCAAATGGCACCTGGCCCCGATGGAGCAATGCTCTGCTGCGGGGCCGTTCGACCAGTGGCCACTCGGCCGCGGGTTCGACCGCTTCTATGGGTTTTTGGAAGGTGAGACCGACCAGTTCCACCCCAGTCTTGTTTCGGACAACCACCCAATCGATCCGCCAGGCAAGCCCGAAGACGGCTACCACGTCAGTGAAGACATGATCGACCAACTGATCGGCATGATCAGTGACAGCAAAGGTGTACGACCCGATCGGCCGTTCTTTGCCTATGTGCCCTTTGGCGCAACCCATGCCCCACACCAAGCGCCGCAAAGCTATCTGGACAAGTATCGGGGGCGCTACGACGAGGGTTGGGACGTCGTGCGCGAACGCTGGTTCCAGCGCCAACTCGAGTTGGGTGTCATCCCCGAAGGTACGCAGCTTGCTCCCCGCAACCCCGGCGTCGACGCATGGGAGGACCTGTCAGAAAACCAGAAGCTCCTGAATTGCCGACTACAGGAAGCCTTCGCTGCGTTCTTGGACCACACCGACGATCAGATCG
>JBOEHD010000203.1:0-6120 GCA_050633745.1 Acidimicrobiales bacterium | reverse complement strand
GCCACACCAACTACCCGTGGGGTTGGGCCCAGTGCGGCAACAGCCCCTTCAAGTGGTACAAGCAGAACACGCACGAGGGCGGCGTGCATGTGCCCATGGTGATGCATGGGCCAGGGGTCGGCGAGCCTGGCACGAAACGACATCAGTTCGTCAACGTCGCCGACATCGTTCCCACGATCTATGACCTGCTAGATATCACTCCCCCGGCCACATTCAAAGGTCTCGAACAGTTGCCGGTGACCGGCCCCTCGTTCGCTCCCGTGTTGTCTGACCCGGGCGCTACGGCCACCAACACTCTGCAGTACTTCGAAATGGCAGGCAGCCGCGCTCTTGTGGCCAGCGAGGGCGATGACCTCTGGAAGGCAGTGTGTAAACACGACAAAGGCGCCGACTACGACACCGAACCTTGGGAGCTCTACCTGCTTTCGCAGGACTGGTCGGAGTGCAACGACCTCGCTGAAGCCAACCCAGAAAAGCTCGCAGAGCTGAAGGAGTTGTGGTGGCAAGAGGCCGAGCGACACGGCGTGCTGCCGTTGGATGACCGAATGTTTGAGTTGTTTGGGGCCCGGTTCCGTGACAACTCACCTCACCCGGCCGATCGACGTTATGTGTACCGGCCACCCATGTCGCCAATGCCAGGCCAAGCGGCGGCGTCAATTGGCGGATCGTCGTTCGACCTGACCGCTAGCGTCACTCGAGCGGCCGGCGACGGTGGCGTAATCTACGCCACCGGTACCGAGAACTCGGGCCTGTCAGTTTTTGTCCAGAACAACAAACTGGTGGTTGACTACAACGCCTTCGACGATCACACCGTTCTCGAATCTGAGATAGACCTGCCCGTCGGGCGTTGTGACCTGGTTGTGGCTGTGCGTCGCGACGGGCAACGGACAGGGACCATAACCCTCTTTGTGGGCGGCACGCTCGCTGGTTCAGTTGATCTGCCGTTGTTCATGTCGATGATGTCATCGGTCGGCCCAAGCGTCGGTTACGACTACGGATCTCCGGTATCGCCTCGCTACGCCGCCCCCTTCCCCTTCGAAGGCACTCTGCACGAGGTAGTGATTCAACTGCTCTCTCGTAAAGACGTCGAAGCCCAGCAAGCCGAAGCCGCAGCGGAAATGAGCCGGCAGTGAGCGAAGCGAGCCAAGAGACGCTGAGCGAAGGAGAACTCGCCGTCACCCTCCTTGGCACCGGCAGCCCCATGCCGGACCCCAACCGGGCTGGACCAGCCACGCTTATCTCCGCTGGTGAAGGCCCAGAAGCCGAGCACTACTTAGTCGACGCTGGCCGCGGTGTTCTAATGCGCCTTGCGGCGGCCGGCCTCGGAGCACCAAACCTCACGGCGGTCCTCATCACCCACCTACATTCGGATCACATCACCGACCTGAACGACGTGATCACCACGCGCTGGGTCATGACGTTCGAGAAAACGCCGCTCACCATTGTCGGGCCGGTAGGTACGCAGTCGGTTGTCAATCATCTACTTGCTTCACTCGAACCAGACATCGGCTACCGCATCGCCCATCACGAAGACTTAGACCACCGCCCTCCGGTAACGGTGATCGAGGTGTCAGAAGGTGCCGTCGAGCTGCCTGACGGACAGGGAGGCAATGTTGCGATCAGCTGCGCAGAAACCGACCACAAGCCAGTCGAGCCCAGCGTGGGTTACCGCTTCGAATTCGGCGGAGCTGCAGTCGTGACGGCGGGTGACACCGTGCCTTGTGTAGGCCTCGACGCTCTGTGCTCGGGTGCCGATGCGCTTGTGCACACGGTGATCCGCAAGGACATCATCGCCAACGTTCCCTTCCAACGTATGCAGGACACACTCGACTATCACTCGTCACCGGGCGAGGCAGCCCAAACCGCTGCCAAGGCCGAGGTGGCAACACTGATCCTCACTCACTATGTGCCCGCCATGCCAATGAGCGGGACCGAAGACGACTGGCGAAATCTCGCGGCCGAGCACTTCGGCGGCGCAATTGAAATCGGCGACGACTTACATCGAGTCGTCGTCCAACCCCGTAGCTAACTCTTTCAGACCTAATTCCCAGAAAGCAGAACCTCTGTGCAATCGCTTCGCACCCCTGACGATCGTTTCGCCGATCTTCCCAATTACCCCTTCTCCCCCAACTACGTTGACGTCGATGATCAAGACGGCGGAACGCTCCGGGTGCACTACCTCGACGAGGGGCCCGCCGATGGCCCGGTCGTGCTGTGTATGCACGGCGAGCCATCGTGGAGCTACCTGTACCGCAAGATGATTCCGCCGATGGTCGACGCCGGTCTTCGGGTTATCGCTCCGGACCTGGTTGGTTTCGGCAAAAGCGACAAGCCGTCAGAAAAGTCGGACTACACCTATGCCCGGCACGTGGCCTGGATGCAGGAAGCAATCGTCGATCATCTCGACCTGGCCGACGCCACATTCTTTGGTCAGGACTGGGGTGGCCTTGTTGGTTTGAGGCTGGTGGCGGAGAACCCCGATCGATTCGCTCGGGTCATCGTTGGCAACACCGGCCTACCAAACGGGGAGCATCCGCCGAGCGAAGCCTTCATGCAGTGGCAGAAGTTCAGCCAGACCACCCCAGTTTTCGATATTGGTTTCCTTCTCAACAGCGCGACGCTTACCGAGCTCAGCGAGGGCGAGATTGCCGCATACGACGCACCGTTTCCCGACGATACCTATAAGGAAGGCGCTCGGATCTTCCCATCGCTGGTTCCGACGTCTGTCGATGATCCAGCGGTTCCCGCAAACAATGCAGCGTGGGAAGTGTTCAAGAAATGGGACAAGCCGTTTGTCTGCTGCTTCAGCGACAGCGACCCGGTAACCGCTGGCGGCGACAAGCCGTTCTTGGCGCTGGTGCCGGGTACTGCTGGCCAACCGCATGTCACTGTTGCCAACGCCCACCACTTCTTCCAAGAAGATGCTGCACCGCAATTGGCACAGCTCGTCATCGACGCGGTGGGCAAAGGCTGACCGGGCGTGGCTGTTGTTGAGCGGACAGCGTCGATCAACGCGACGCCCAGTGAGTTGTGGGCCATATTGGCAAACTTCGCAGCCATCAGCGGCTGGGCCCCAAACGTGGACCACTCTTGCCTGATGACCGACCAAGCCCACGGTCTGGGAGCGGTTCGACGGATCCAGACCGGCGGCTCGACCGTGCTTGAGACGATCGAATCGTGGGAGCCCGAAAACAGCTTGGCCTACACAATCACCGGACTGCCGCCAGTAATCAAACGGGTTACCAATACGTGGCGCCTTGCACCGACTGGCTCCCAAACCCGGGTAACGCTGACAAGCGACATCGATGCCGGACCCCGCCCACCACAACAGCTGGTGGCCAAGATCGTGGGCAGAAAGCTGGGAGAGGCGTCAGACCAAATGCTCGCTGGTCTAGCGGTGGCAGTGAAGCAGGCGGCTAACCAATGACCGAGTCCAGGCCCGATGTCATAATCATCATGACCGACGAGGAACGGGCTGCGCCCTCCTATGAAACGGCCGACGTTGCCGCCTGGCGCCGCGCAACCCTCGCCGGTGCCACGTGGTTCGAGAACAACGCCGTCAACTTCGGGCGCCACTACACCGGGTCGCTTGCGTGCGTACCCAGCCGGCCGACGATTTTTACCGGTCAGTATCCGCAAGTGCACGGTGTGACCCAGACCGACGGGCTTGGCAAGCTCCATGACGACAGCCGTATGCGCTGGCTCCGTCAAGGCGAGCTGCCAACGCTTGGCCATTGGTTCCGAGCTGCTGGGTATGACACCCACTATGACGGCAAGTGGCATGTCACCCACGCCGACCTTCATGATGAAGACGGGAACCGTATCGATACCAACGACGACGATGGCAACGTCCTGGCAGACGGCGTCCATGAGTACCTTGAGGCCGACGCGCTAGACGCTTTCGGCTTCTCGGGTTGGATTGGGCCCGAGCCCCATGGCGGTCGGTTGCGTGATGCCGGTGTTCGTCGAGATCCACTGATCGCTGATCGAGTTGTCGCCTGGCTTAAAGATCGTTACCAGCGCCGAGCCGCTGGAGACCCAGCTGCGCTGCGACCCTTCCTGTTGGTCGCCAGTTTCGTGAATCCGCACGACATCGTGTTGTTTCCAGCGTGGGCCCGTAGAGGCAATCCTCTCGACGCTTCACCGCTTGATCCCCCACCGGTACCGGAGCCCCCAACCGCCAACGAAGACCTGGCCACTAAGCCAGCAGCGCAAATCGCCTTCCGCGACACCTACGCCACCGGCTACGGGCCGAAACGAGCGGTGAATGGCGCGTACCGCGACCGCTCACAGGAATACCGCGACCTGTATTACCGACTCCATGCCGAGGTCGATACTCCCGTTGACCGCGTGCGTCGGGCCGTAACCGAATACGCAGATGACGCTGTCATCGTGAGGACGTCCGATCATGGCGATCTGTTAGGCGCACATGGTGGTCTTCATCAAAAGTGGTTCAACCTCTACGACGAAGCGACCCGTGTCCCGTTCGCCATAGCGAGAGTGGGAACAAACCCGACCATCGGCGTCACCCTCGACAACGCACCGACGTCACATGTTGACATCATCCCGACCTTGTTGGCTGCCGCGGGAATCGACGAAACCGAAACCGCAGCGATGCTTTCCGAAACGTTCACCGAAGTCCATCCGCTGCCGGGCCGTAGCTTGATGTCTGTGGTTGCCGACCCGGACCGGGCGGACCCGCAGCGGGCCGTCTACCTGATGACGTGCGACAACATGCTCGAGGGAGACACCGGTGCATCGGCGGTAGCTCGCCGAATCGGCCGTGAGACGGCGCCACCGCTGCCGCTGCGCATCAGCACCCCAGCCCATGTCGCCTCCAACTTTGAGGGTCTGGTCAAGCGCGTCGATGGCGTGCTCTGGAAGCTCGTTCGGGTGTTCGATGACCCCGCAACCTGGACTGAGCCAGGGGTGAGGCATCTCGCCGCCAGTGGTGGTCCCGGCCCGGATCAGCATCGCACCGTTCCCCTGCCTGATCAATGGGAACTCTATGACCTCGATGGTGATCCGTCCGAGGCGAACAACCGGTGGAACGACGTGGCCGATGACCCCGCAATGGCCGATGTGTTCTCCCAGATGTGTTCGGCCCTAAAGGCCGAACGCTCCAGAGCGGTTCCTGAACGCAACAACCCCTGGCCCTATGAAAATCGCCAAGCCATTGGAGGCCCAATGAGCAAGTCTGTCCCACCACCCGCTCGAGCGCTGCGGGCGATGGTGCAGAAACTCGGCATGCATCCGGTCGATACCGATGCCACCAGCTTTGACCTCGCCGGTCGTCGAGCGCTGATCGTGGCAACCAATGTTGGGGTGCTCGACGTTGGGGAACCCACCGGAGTTTTTGCCAGCGAGATGACCGTTCCGTACTACGCATTTGCTGACGCAGGCATGATCGTTGACGTGGCCAGTCCGCTTGGTGGCGTTATCCCTGTGGACCCTAAGTCGATCAAGCCGGTCATCCGGACGGCCGAGGACGACCGTTTCCTGGCAGATGACGAGTTCAAAGCCAAGGTCACCGCGTCGCTGGCGATCGCTGAGCTCGATATGGGCGACTATGACCTGGTCTTCCTGGCTGGCGGTTGGGGCGCAGCCTTCGACTTCGGCTTTTCCGAAGCGCTTGCGGAAAAGATGACAGAGGCCAATGCCAATGGGCTTGTCATCGGTGGTGTATGCCACGGGCCGCTTGGCCTGCTTAACGCCACCGCATCGGACGGGTCACCGCTTGTGGCTGGACGCAAGATCTCTGCTGTAACCAACAAGCAGGTCAAGGAGCTCGGGATCTCAAAGACTCCCCACCACCCAGAGCGTGAACTTCGCAAGGCCGGGGCTGAGTTCGAAGCACAGACGAGGATACGAGATCCACTCGCCAACCACTGGGTTGTTGACGGGAACCTGGTGACCGGACAGAACCAGAACGCGGCACCCATGGTGGCGAGGGAAATGATGACGTTGCTCACCCGGTCCGGGGAGCAGGGATGACAGGACAGTGAATATGAACGTAACTAACGAAGTAATGCCAACGAGCGGCGAGCGCATCCAAGAGATGATGCAACCCGGGCCCGACGGGCCGATCTCCATGGTGAACCTGCTCAAGTTCAAAGAGCA
>JBOEHD010000202.1:0-1535 GCA_050633745.1 Acidimicrobiales bacterium | reverse complement strand
ACCTCGGGTGGTCGTCACCCGGTCTCCCCTTGGGGCCAGGCCGAAGGTCGAACCCGTAAGAAGGGGAAGAAGTCAGATGATCTCATCATCCGTCGCAGGCGTAAGCGCGGAGGCCGGAGGTAGTCATGCCTAGAAGTCTTAAAAAGGGCGCATTCGTCGACGATCATCTTCTCAAGAAGGTCGACACGCTCAACGACAAGGGTGAGAAGCGGGTCATCAAGACCTGGTCCCGCCGTTCCACCATCATCCCCGACATGGTCGGCCACACCATCGCCGTCCACGACGGTCGCAAGCACGTGCCGGTGTACATCACCGAGTCGANNGGTCACAAGCTCGGTGAGTTTTCACCGACCCGGACCTTTAAGTTCCACGCTGGTCAGGAACGCGGAGGTCGTCGCTGATGGCTACCGCAGTCCACAACCGGCCTGGCGCCAAGGCTCATGCTCGCATGGTCCGCATGTCAGCTTCCAAGGCTCGGGTTGTACTCAACCTGGTCCGTGGCAAGCAGATCACCGAGGCCAACGAGATCCTTTCGTTTAGCGAGCGGCTCGCCGCAGACGTCATCCAGAAGTGCCTTGCTTCGGCAGTGGCAAACGCTGAGCACAATGATGGTCTGAACGCCGACGAGCTCTTCGTCTCGGCCTGCTATGCCGATGAGGGTCCTACTCTCAAGCGCTTCCGGCCCCGGGCCCGAGGTCGTGCTGGTCGAATCCACAAGCAGACCTGTCACATCACCGTTGAGGTGAGCCGTTACAGCGAAGACGAGCTCGAGGTTCGTCGCATCTCGACAGAACTCAAGAGCGAAGGTCGGGCCAACCGGTCGCAGACCAAGGCCAAGTCCGACGGCGGTGATCGCGCCAAGCGAGTCGCCAAGTCACAGACCGCAGCGACCGAAGAAGTCGCTGAGGATCTCGTCGAAGACACCGCAGCTGAAGAGATCGTTGAAGAGGTCGCAGAGACCACAGATGCGGTCGAAGAGGTTGCAGAAGACACCGCAGCTGAGGTTGCAGAAGACACCGCAGCCGAGGCTGCTGAAGAGACTGCAGCTGAAGTCAAAGAAACTGCTGAAGATGCAGTCGACGAGGAAGCCACCGACGAGGTGGTCTCCGAAGAAGAGACCACTGACGATGCGGGAGAGAATCAGTAATGGGTCAAAAAGTTCACCCCTACGGCTTCCGTCTCGGTGTCACCACCGACTGGAAGTCTCGCTGGATCGCTGACCGTCAGGAATACCGCGACTACTTGGCTGAAGATGCCGCCATCCGTCGTTACCTGATGAACCAGCTTCCCAATGCGGCCATCAGCCGCATCGAAGTTGAGCGCACCCGTGACAAGTTGCAGATTGACGTGCACACCGCTCGTCCCGGCATCGTCATCGGTCGCAAAGGCTCCGAAGCCGATCGGCTTCGTACCGGCCTCACCAAGCTGACCGGTAACCCACGGGTCAAGCTGAACATCGTTGAGATCAAGCAGCCGGAGCTCGACGCAGCTCTTATCGCCCAGGGCGTGGCCGACCAGCTGATGGGCCGTATGGC
>JBOEHD010000201.1:0-6617 GCA_050633745.1 Acidimicrobiales bacterium | reverse complement strand
AGATGCAGGAACAGCTCAACAAGGCAACCGCCTCGCTCAGCGAGCAGGTTGGCCAGGACGTGCCTTCGTTCGAAGAGGTCCGAGCCCGGGTTGAGGAGCGTTACGCCAAGGCCAAGGGTGCAGCCGAGCTGCAGGAATCGTCGATCGAAGGTCGCATGCTCGAGGTCGAGCAGGCATCGCTCAACGTCGAAGCCCAGTCACGGCTTAGCGAAATCCGCACCCAGCTCGGTCTCGACGTCGGCGAAACCGACACCGTGGCCGACACACTTGGCCAGCAGACAGCTCAGACCGAAGGCGAAGGCACCACCGCCTAGGAGTTCAGCGGGTAGGCAGAGTGCGTAGCTCCGAACACGATGAACTCAAGGCCCAGGGGAGGCGCGCCAGCGCCTACCCGCCAAGGCCCTAAGTCTCGTTCTACGAAGTTGGTGGTGCTCCTACGGGAGCATCACCAAATCATCTCGGTGCACCACTTCTTCGGCGATCTCTCGTGGCAGGTCGCTCGAGTGCATGCCGCTGTAGGCGTCGAGGTCTGAACGGCACCATTGGCTGAGGCCCTTGGCGAACACCTCGCCCTCGTGATCCACCAACTCCACGGCCTCATCGGCCTGGAACGCCCCCTCGGCACCGGTAACCCCGGCAGGAAGCAGCGAACGCTGATTGTTCTGAAGCGCTTCCCTAGCCCCACGGTCGACGACTATACGACCCGACGGTGGCAGAGCGAAGGCGATCCACAGCTTGCGAGCCGGCAATCGCTGGGCCCGAGGACGGAACACCGTGCCGACGCCAGGAACACCCTCGACCGCTTCGCGTAGAACGTTTGGCCGGTCGGACTGGGCGATAGTGGTTTCAACACCTGACCAGGCGGCGATCTTGGCCGCCGCCAGTTTCGAAGCCATGCCTCCCCTACCAACCCGGGAACCCGCTCCGCCTGCCGCCAGTTCGAGTGCCTGATCGATCTCCACGATCTCCTCGATGAGTGAGGCATCGGCATCATGGCGGGGGTCGGCGGTGAAGACACCCGCTGTGTCGGTGAGAAGAACGAGGCAGTTGGCGTCGATCAGATGGGCCACGAGAGCGGCCAGCCGATCGTTATCGCCGAAACGGATCTCATCGTCGGCAACTGCGTCGTTCTCGTTGATAACCGGCACCACGCTTCGGGCCAGCAGCGCTTCGAGCGTGCCCCGGCTCTTGAGGTACCGGTTCCGATGCCACAGGTCGGTAGGCGCCAACAGGACCTGGCCTGCGGTCAACCCGTTAGACGCCAGATGGGCCTTGTAGGTGGACATCAGGGCGATCTGGCCGACCGCCGAGGCGGCCCGGAGCAGGCCGGCGTCCTTCGGGCGCTTGTCTGGGCTGTAGCCGAGCGGCCCGAGCCCGGCGCTGATCGCGGCGCTGGTTACGACCACCACATGGTGGCCTTCTTTCTTGAGGTCTGCGACCTCCTGGCAAAGTTTGGCCACGGCGGAGTGGTCGATTTCGCCGGTGACGGTTGTCAGCGACGAGGAACCGATCTTGGCAACTATTTTCACATGTCCTCTTCGTATTCGAAGGCGAATGTTCCTATTCTGACCTCGTCGCCCTCGCGTACACCGGCCTTCCGTAGCGCCTTGTCCACGCCGAGTTTCTTGAGCCGGTGCTGGGCGTAGTCGATCGCACCGATGTCGGTGAGATCGGACAGGGCGACCGAGCGCTCGGCTTCTCGTCCAATGACCCGCCAGGAACCGTCGTCGTCGCGGGTGATGCGGACGCCGGTTGGCTCCGGCCGGTGGATGACGAAACCGTCGGTTTCCGGTTCTTCTTCTCGTGCTGCTTTGACCAGCTGGACCAGTCGCCACACCAGGTCTTGTAGACCCTGGCTGGTTACCGATGCAATGGCCATATCGACCGGTGCGGCCGCACCCCAATCCTGTGGGGTGAGCACATCGGCCTTCGATCCAACGACCAGCGCGGGGCGGTCGAGTAACTCGGGGCGGTAGGCCTCAAGCTCGGACTTGAGCACCCGTAGCTGCTCCGCCGGGTCTGGGCCATCGACCGAGGCCAGGTCGAGTAGGTACACCAGTACCCGAGCTCGTTCGATGTGGCGCAGGAACTGATGGCCGAGGCCGTGGCCTTCGCTTGCGCCCTCAATCAATCCCGGAAGGTCGGCAACGACAAACTCGTTGTCTTCGTCGACCTTGACCACGCCGAGGTTCGGCTCGAGCGTGGTGAACGGGTAGTCGGCGATCTTGGGCTTGGCCCTGGAGATCACCGAGATCAGCGTGCTCTTGCCTGAGGACGGGAAGCCGACGAGAGCCACATCGGCCATCAGCTTCAGTTCGAGCCGGAACCAGGTGTCTTCGCGGGACTCGCCCTGTTCGGCGAAGGAAGGGGCCCGGCGTTTGTTCGACAGGAATCGGGCGTTACCCCGTCCGCCTTGGCCGCCAGGGGCACCGAGCCACTGATCGCCGTGGTTGGCCAGATCGACCAGTATCTCGCCGGTCTCACGGTCGCGCACGATGGTGCCTTCCGGCACCTTGACCATCTTGGTCTCGCCGCGCTTGCCGTGCTTCTTCTGACCCTGGCCGTGCACTCCGTCGTCCGCTATGCGGTGGGGGTGGTCGCGAAAGGCCAACAGCGAAGCGACGTTCCGATCGGCTACTAGCCAGACCGAACCGCCATCGCCACCATCACCGCCATCGGGACCGCCGAGAGGCACGTGGGCCTCACGACGGAACGACACGGAACCCGCGCCGCCATTACCAGCGCGAAGGCACACATTGCATTCATCTACGAAGTTGGACACTGAGCCCAATTCTACGGCGGTATGAGTCACTCGAACTCCTGCAACCCTCGGAAAAGGGTTGAACGACCGTCAGGATAGTTCACCTCAAGCGGCGACTGTCCACGGTGGGAGTCGGATTACCTATGACCGCCGATAAGCGGCGGAGTACGCCTAGTCGGTCAGGACGTCTACAAGGCGACGGCCACGGCGGAAGCCGAACTTGACCTTGCCTTCTGCGGTAGCGAACAACGTGTCATCGCCACCCTTGCTGACGTTGTTGCCAGGATGGAACTTGGTTCCCCGCTGGCGAACGATGATCGCACCGGCGGAGAGATGCTCTCCGTCGTAGGCTTTCACGCCGAGGCGCTTGCTCTTCGAATCTCGGCCGTTCCTAGTGGAGCCGCCACCCTTAGTCTTTGACATATCAGCCCTTTGATATTCCTGTGATCTCAATGGTGGCGTACGTTTGGCGATGGCCGTAGCGGCGACGCTGGTTGCTCTTCGACTTGTAGGTGAACCCGTCGATTTTTGCACCCTTCGACTCGGTCACGATGCGTGCCGAAACCGAAGACCCTGCCAACTCCGAAGGAGTAGCAAGAACTTGATCACCGTCAACCACCATTACCGGCCGAAGCTCGACATTGGAACCTGCTTCGCCTAAACGCTCAACCTGGAGAGTTTGACCTTCTTGAACCCGGTACTGTTTGCCACCGGTGGCAACGATTGCATACATAGCGTGCTTAGGTTACCTGGGAACCCTTCCTGTTCCTCGGCTTTGCCTAGTGCAAAGCCGAGCGAATCTGCAAAATTCTCAACGAGACGCTTTGCGCACCTAGTCGCCGTCTGCGGAGATCTCGATGCCACGGCCGTCGCAATGAGGGCAGGCGACCGAGAGAGACTCCAAGAGCCCCTCACCGATACGTTTTCTGGTCATCTCAGCAAGACCGAGATTCGAGATGTCGAACACCTGGGTTCTGGTCTTGTCCCGGCTGAGCGCCTGGCGGAAGACCCGCATCACGTCGTCACGGTTCTTCTTCGACTCCATATCGACAAAGTCGATCACGATGATGCCGCCGATATCTCGGAGCCGCAGCTGCTGGGCGATGCCCTCCGCGGCCTCAAGGTTGTTCTGATAGACGGTGTCTTCCAGATTCGAGGTACCGACGTTCTTGCCGGTGTTGACATCGATGACCGTCAGAGCCTCGGTCGACTCAATGATCAGCGAACCGCCCGAAGGTAGCCAGACCTTGCGGTCGAGCGCCTTGTGGAGCTGCTCGTGGATGTGGAACCGCTCGAACAACGGCAGGTTCTCTTCCTCTTCGTCATAGAACTCGACCCGCTCGGCCAACGCCGGGGTGATCGTGGAGACGTAGTCGGAGACATCCTTGTAGAGCCCACGGTAGTCGAGCACGACGCCGCGATATTCCTTGTTGAACTCCTCGCGAATAACCCGAGTCGACATGTCGGGCTCTTGATAGAGCAGCTCGGGAGCCTTTGTGTTTTTGGCCAGCTTTTCGATTTCGGTCCACTGCTGCATGAGGCCGGCGATATCTCGCTCGATCTCCGGGCCGGTGACGTTCTCGGCCGCGGTCCGCACGATCAGACCATGCCCCTTTGGGCGGGCCTTATCGAGGATCTGCCGCAACCGTTTGCGCTCATCGTCTGGCAGCCGCTTGGAGATGCCATAGGTGTCGCTATTCGGCACCAGCACCACGAAGCGTCCCGGTAGCGAGACCTCGGTGGTCAGGCGGGCACCCTTGTGGGCGATCGGGTTCTTTGTGACCTGGCACAGAATCGACTGGCGAGCTTTGAGCATCTGCTCGATCTTGGGCTGGCTGTTCCCGCCGTCGAAGTCGTCCTTGTCGTGTTGCACGTCGCCCCGGTAGATCACCGCGTTCTTCGGGGTACTGATGTCGACGAAGGCTGCTTCCATACCCGGCAGCACGTTTTGTACCCGGCCGAGATAGATGTTGCCGTGAATCTGGAAGACATTGTCTGTGGGGCGTGAGACGTAGTACTCGATGAGGGTACGACCCTCGAGAATTGCTATGTGGGTGGCGTCAGCGCGTTTGGAGACCACCATCAGGTAGCGGCCGACCGGGCGTCCCTTACGAGACCGCCCTCGTCGCTGCTTCAGGTTCTCTTCGTCGAGTTCGACATCGCCGTCCACCAGAATCTGGCCGACCGGCTGAGACTTGGGTTTGCGTCCGCCACGGCTACGACGCCGCCCGGAGTTTGCCGCGGCGCGGTCATCGCCTGAGCCTTCGCGGTTGCCGCCTCTTCCGTCCCTGTTGCCGCCGTTGCCACCCCTGTTGCCGCCGTTGGCATCTCTGTTTCCGCCGCTGGCATCTCTGTTTCCGCCGCTAGCGGTGCCTTGGTTTCGGGAACCCTGGCCAGAATCCTGATTCTGACCATCGCCGGAGCCGCCCGCATCTGCAGGCTTCTTGCGCCGACGGCGTCGACGACGGCTGGAACTGCTTGTTCCTCCGTCGTTCCCCTGTGACCCGCCTTCTGGCGCGTCGCTCCCCTTTGAGCCGCCCCCAGAGCCCTCTGACGAGGCCGAAGCGCCCTCTTTTGGCGCTGGAGCAGGACGTGAATCCCCTATTTTAGGCTTTCTGGCCTCAGGCTGGGTTGACTCCTGATTGGTCTTGTCTACGGGAGCTGAGCCGCTCTCGGACACATCCGACATTATTTCGATCCCTTCTCATGAGGCACGCTGCAGTTCGTGCCCACTCGACGGGTCGGGGCTACTCACCGGTTCAAGCCGGACCCCATCGATTGTCATCCATTGGTTGGTGCGCCGAACGTAGCCTTCTTCAAGTCCTTCAATCCCCAACACCTTCACAAGTTCGGAAGGTCGCAGGGAGACGGACTCGGTGGCCAGTTGGGCGACGAGTTGAACACCGTTGCTGGTCGGCCCCTCGACTACTAAGTCAAGTATCGCGGGGCGGACGTCTGCAATGGCTGTCTTGCCTTTCCGAACCCGCTCAAGCGGTAGTTCGGGTGAGACCAAAGCTTCGGCTACTGCTGCCGTTACCTCAGCCTCTGACGCACCGGTTACTACGATGCGCCACGTACAGCTGGTAATTGCCTGTTGTAGTGATGCCGTTCCCTGCTCGAGGGCGACTACTCCGATGGCATCGATGCCATCGGGTAATGCCGCCGTCAGCGCTTGGGGTAGGCCCTCGAGGTCTGGGAGCTGGTTCAGCTCGACGTCGAGGTATTCCGCATCCGATTCGTGTGCAACGCTTAGGGCCAAGCCAAAGCTGAGCTTTGGCCGCGGTGAGAACCCTTCGCTGTAGGCAACCGGCAATCNNGGGCCACATCTCGGTGACTGACAAAGCGAACTTTGCCGGTCTTGGAAAATCTGATTCGAATGATGTTTCGGTAGCGGCCGTTCGGGTAGTTCCCGGCCGGCGTCTTACCGGTAGCGTCGGTACCGCTCGGGAACTCGGTGGTCATGCCGACACACCGGAAGGCTGAGGTTTACTACCGAGCAGAACCACGGGCACAGCGCCGCCCGAGGCTAAGTCTTGCCCTGTGCCCTGGCTGCCACCGGCAGGTGGAACTGCCGAGGCCACCACGTGCTCGATTCCGTAGCCAGTGCAGGCGCCGCAGTCGTAGCAGGGCGTCCAGCGGCAGTCTTCTAGGCCGACCTCGGCCAGAGCATCCTGCCAGTCTTGCCACAGGAAGTCTTTGTGTAGACCAGCCGAGATGTGCTCCCAGGCCAGGGTCTCGTCTTCGGTGCGGTGGCGGTAGACGAAGTCTTCGACCGTGAGGTCGTTGTCGGCCATCGCTTCAAGCCAGAGGTCGAGGTTGAAATGCTCGGACCACTCCTGGAAGGTGCCGCCGTTGC
>JBOEHD010000200.1:0-15390 GCA_050633745.1 Acidimicrobiales bacterium | reverse complement strand
TTGTGGAGGTAGCTGTTGACCACCGGGCAGCCGAGGCGCTCGGCCAGGGCTACACATTCGGCGACGGTGTCGCCCATGACGACGCCACCACCACTGATGATCACCGGGAACTCAGCGTTGGCCAGCAGGTCGGCCGCCTTGTTCAGGCTGTCCTCACCGCCGGGGCCCCGGTCGAGCCGCATTGGCTGGGGGATTTCAACGTCGATGTCGCCGTAGAACCGGTCGCGGGGGATGTTGATCTGCGTCGGGCCCATTTCCGACATCGCCCGGTCGAAGGCCCGAGCGGTGATCTCGGCCATCCGGTTCTCGTTGTTGATGTGGCCCTGGTACTTCACGAACTCCTGGAACATCGGGAGCTGGTTTGCTTCCTGGAAGCCACCGAGGCCGATACCCATGGTGCCGGTTTCCGGCGTCACGATGACCACAGGCGAGTGGGCCCAGAAGGCGGCGGCGATTGCGGTGACGCAGTTGGAGATACCGGGACCGTTCTGGCCGATTACCATGCCGTGACGACCAGACACCCGGGCGTAGCCGTCGGCCATGTGAGCAGCTCCCTGCTCATGGACCACTGGGACAAGACGTATCCCGGCCGGAGCGAAGATATCCATGGCGTCCATAAACGCCGATCCCATGATGCCAAACGCATCGGTTACGCCGTTAGCGACGAGGGTTTCCACAAAGGCTTCGCTGGGAGTCATTCGGGTCATACATGAGACCCTATAACTAAGCGGTAAGAGTGTCTACCCTCACCTGGAATGGCCGCGGAGTTGGGACCTAGCCCATCGCTCGAATCCCCACGCACAGCAGCTCGATCAGGCCGTCGAACGATTCGTCGAGGTCTTGCTCCAACGGGTGGCCATCGCCAGCCTCGAGATGGCTGAAACCATGGAAGGCGCTCCGTAGGGTGCGGGCGGCGTGAACCTTGCGGTCCTCCGACAGGTTGAAGTCGTTGAGCGCCAACGCCAAGGTCTCAACCACCCGATTTACCGCTGCTTCCAGCTCATCGTCGCCTGCGCACGGATAGCGATCGGTGGCGGCGTAGAGGCCGGGATGGTCAGCCACCGTCTTTCGCCATGCTAAACCCATGGAGCGAACGGCATCCTCGCCAGCAACACCGATGGCCGACATGGCCAAGCGTTCGGCCAGCAGCTCTCGACCTCGAAGGCCGAGCGACCGCATGAGGTCATCGAAGCTATCGACGTGGCGGTAGAGGGCGGGCTGGGACGTGCCAAGGTTCTTGGCCACCTTGGTGAGCGTGACCGCATCCAAGCCCTCACGGTCGGCGATGAGCCCCGCAGTGGCCACCACGAGCTCAGGGGTTAACGGTTGTCTTCCGGAGCCAGCCACCTTAGAAGGTATAACATATTCGTTAGATGGATCCCAAGTCAGGGCGATTAAGGCCCGCTCGTCTAACTCAGCTGGAGCCGGTGCTCCGTTGGCAGCAATGGCTCCGTTGTACGCGGTACTCCGTTTGAGGCGCTAATCCCGCCTAAACCGTGACCGCGGGTTCGGCAGGCGTCTCGTCTTCGGTTTCGGGACCGCCGACAGGATCGCCAAAGCCGCCACCGAGCACCGTCTTGACGGCAATGGTGATGTCCCAGGCGATGCTGCGGAAGGCGGCATAC
This sequence comes from Acidimicrobiales bacterium, assembly GCA_050633745.1. GTDB lineage: Bacteria > Actinomycetota > Acidimicrobiia > Acidimicrobiales > SZUA-35 > JAHELU01. Next base: position 13,765 of record JBOEHD010000200.1, on the reverse strand, counting down.
CGGTGATCGAAGATGGCCAGCTTCTTCGGCTGGCTCATATCGACACCTGCAACCTGGCCGAGCCCGGTGACCCCAGGTCGAATGTCAAAAACGCCGTAGCGGTCACGTTCGGCGATCAGCTCGGTCTGGTTTTCAAGGCACGGCCGCGGGCCGATCACGTTCATCTCACGCTTGGCCACGTTCGCCGCCTGCGGTAGCTCATCGAGCTTGAACTTGCGCAGCATGGCGCCGACGCCGGTTACGTAGTTCTTGGCCACCTCGTGGGTACCCATGACCGGCGTGCCGGTGCGCATGGTCCTGAACTTGCTGCACTGGAAGACCTTCTGTTTGAAGCCCACTCGATGCTGCACAAAGAACACGCCGCCCGGCGAGTCGAGAGCCACGGCGGCCGCCGAGCCGATCACCGGGATGGCCAGCAAGGTGGGAACGGCGACGACAAAAAGGCCATTGACGGCGAACGAGAACGGCCAGTACGGCGACCAGCCATCGAGCGGATCGGAAAGGCACAGCTCGACCCGACCGCTGGTGTCTTCGAGCATCGCTACCAGACCCTTGGCTGCGACCTCGACTGAAACGATCGGCAGGACCGAACGCAACACCCGAGCGGCAGCACCGCGCAGCGGCGACGGCAGATCTTGCAGGAACCGAACCTTACCCTTGGAGCCTGGTCCGTGGACCGGACCGAGTCGCACCAGACAAACCTCAAGCGGTGAGTCTTCGGCGAACGACAGCAGCCGATACTCGGCGTTGGCCTTGCTCAGCCCGTAGGAGTCGGCTCCCTTACCGGCCAGGGCTTTGGTCGTGGTGGCGAAAACGAATCGCCTCACGCCCAGTCGAGCGGCCGCCTCGGCCAGCTCGCAGGCCCAGTCGCAGTTGTCTCGCTCGAAGTCGGCTGCGCTACCGCCCTGGTCGTTATTCCGAGCCGCCAGGTGGATCACCGAATCGGCGCCAGACAACATCTCGTCGAGATCGTCGTAGCTACCGACCTTGATACCAGGTCCAACGTCGGGCCGGAACTGATCGGGGTCTCGCGAAAGTACCCGGACCTCATATCCGTCTCGGGCTGCCAGTTCGGTCAGCACGCTGCGGCCGACCACCCCCGACGCCCCGGTCACTGCAATGATCTTGTTCTCAGCCATTAGGCGTACCCATGTTCCGCATTTTTTTCGGCAACTATTTCGCCGACCGCTGTCTCGTGTTCACCTAGAAGGCGTGCGCCCTCACCAGGAGCCCGATAGTTGGCCTTGGTAATCCACTCGTCGACGACGCTGCTTGGGGTGTCGACCCCGAGGTAGTCGAACACCTCCTCCAACGCGTGCGACGGGTCCTTGGTGATCTCCTCGTACCGAACCCGCAGCAGCGGCGAGTCGAAGCCATCGCTGTTCAGGAAGTCATCGGTCAGTTCCACGTGTCGCAGCCACTGGTAGGCGTACAGCTCCTGCATCGGCTTGGATGCTGCCAGCTCCTGCATGCCCTTAAACTTGGGGCCCCACATGCGCACGCTGCGCTCGCCCGGCAGGAACACACCGCCGTGGTTCCAGATCGCTTTGCTCACGTAGTAAGGCAGGTCGCCGGGAGGCACCGACATGATGCGGGCGTACTCCCGCCCCGGCGGACGGCTCTCTGAGCGCTTGATCGTCGAGGGCACAACATCCATGGCGTGGCGCACCAGATAGATGTACTTGGCCTCGGGGAGCACCGCCTTGACGTAGTCCGGCCGCAGGCAGTTGTGGCAGGTCTTGTCGACGATGATCGGGCTGTTGGTCTTCTTGGCTAGCTTGATGAAGGTGCCACGGATGTACTTGGCGATCTTCGGGGTCAGCAGCTCGACCGGGATCTCATCGGTCGGATAGGACCGGTTCCCGTACCGCCACATGTAGGTCATCTCGTTGTACGGCCACGTGGCGATCTCGGGGTGAGAGCAGATCATGTCTCGATACATCTGCGTCCCCGACCGCGGTGCGCCCAGCAGCACCACCGGTGTTACCTCACCATTAGAAATCTCATCGTTAAATACCAACGACATCGCAACGATCCTTCCGCTTTTAGAATCAATTCCGCCGAGCGGCCCGCACTACGAACCCTTGCCGCTCTAACTACAAATTTTCTGGCTAACTTTCTGGCAAATCCTCTTGCAAATTTCCTTGCAAACTTCTCTACAGACTTCCTGACAACTGTTCCCGCCCGATACTCGGTCTGCCGAGCAGGTAGTAGATGATCTGTACCCCGACCCAGGTGGTGAACAGCTCCAGTAACGCGAAGCCGACACCGACCGCCAAAAAGCCGGAAATAGTACTGAATAAGCCGCCGCCGTAGAAGACCTGGGCGCGAATGTCCTGTCGTGTTTTCGACCACCGGCTGGCGAGGCCGAGCGCAACGCCAAGCAACGGCGAGCCGAGCAGGATTCCGGCCGAGCCAAAGTTCCAGTACATCTCGCCGAAGAATCCCGGAGGAATACCGCTCGTCGATAGGCCGAAGGCTCGGCGCTGCTTATAGATCTTCTGTCCGATGATAGGACCGGCGCTGATAAGGGGTTTACCTGGCCATACGGCCCGAGGGATCGGAGCTACGACGTAGGCGGCGATCGTCGACCCGTAACGCCAACCAAGGTCCTCGGGAACGCGCTGGATCAGGTGACTGGTCTTACTGAAATCAGCGAAGTTACGGCTTATAGCGGCGTTGTCGACGAAGTCGGATAAGACCGACAGACCAAGCACCGAACCGGTATCGAGCGAATCGTCTGACCGCAGGTCGGTCATGGTGTTAAAGATCAATAGCAGGGCGATCGCTGGCGGCAGAACGCTTCGCCAGTTCATCTTTCGGCCGTAGCGGGCCAGCATGACCACCGTGGCCAGAATGGGGACCAGGGTGTCGCTGCGGCTGCTGGAGTAGAACGGCAGCAGCAGGTTGACCATCAGGAACGTAACGGCCAGGGCGATTTCTCCTCGGCGGAGCTTTCGCCCCTTCGACAGCAGCGCCGCCAGCAGGAACAGATAGCCGACAACGCCAAGGCTCGACAGGTATCGAAGCTCGCCAAAGGTTCTCAGCGAATCGTTTCCAACGTCGACCGAGCTGATGGTGGTTCGCTTGGCCGACAGGCTGGAGAGGTTGAACCCGCCGGTGCCCTGAACGAAGAGAACAAAGCTGATCAAACTGAAGAGGGCGAACAGGCCGGTGACGAAGTAGAGCCGCCGCCGGCGGACCTGCAATACCCCAAGGTTGGCCGCTCCGGACATCTGCTTTCCGCTCGACGCCACATACCCGAGCGACATCATCGTCAATCCGGCGCTGACCAGCACCGTCGGGTACAGGAAGTACACCGGCGACTCCCCTAGCAGGAAGAAGTCGTTGATTACCTTCTCGCTGGGGTTGCCCTGATAGACGTAGAACAGGGTGAGGGTGTAGCCGATGCCGATCGAGATGATGGCGAAAGTCCACATGTCGAGCTGACGAAAGCGCCGCCACAGCAGCGGCAACGTGCAGGCGGTCAGCGGCATCCCAGCGACGATGAGGAACATCGCCTTTTCATCGCCAGCCAGATGCAGCACCATGCCGACCAAGGTCAGCAGCAGAGCTGCAGGCGGGATCGACGCAACCAGACCATCCGCAAGACCACCCCGCCGTTGGGTGGTCGGAATCGACAGTGTCGATGGGTCCGCTAGCGCCATAGAAGTCAGACTCAGCCGATCGTCAGAACGCCGTCTACAACATCACCGGTGACAACGACTTCAGCATCTGAGTACTGCGAGCCGGGCTCGCCGAGAAAGATGGTCGGATCGATTACGTCTCCGTTTGCGATCTCGATGGTCTCGCCATCACACTCCGGGGGATCGCCGTCGGTCGTGGTTTCGCAGAGCAGGTACAGCCCGTCATCCTCGAAGATGAAGCCACCGACCGTGACGTCGTTCGAATTGGCGCCGACCAGGGCAGGCACCGCTTGCTCGGGCTGGGGAGCGATGGTTGATGAGGTTCCAGCGGCAACGGCAACACCATCACCGTCACCGTCGGCTGAATCTGAGTTGGGGGCGTCTTCCTGGGATGTCTCGTCGGTTGAAGCGCCGTCGTCGGCCGCCCCGTCATCGCCGTCGCTACCGCACGCCGCCAACCCGAAACCGCAGATGGCCGCGAGGGCCAAGCCGGAAAGGATCGATCGAAGGCTACGAACTGTCATCTGTTCTCCATTCACCGGGTGGTCTTCAACCCGGGTACAGGACTAGTTATCGGATGGTTTTCAGCGGATCTGAGGTCGGCCTCTGCAACGCTGGCAGGGATAGTGAGAGCGCCAGCGATGGTCTCTTGATACAAGCTGGTCCAGTGAGGCAGTACGTTGGCCTGGCCAAAGAGCCGTTTCGCCACGGCCTTGGCTCGATCTCGAGCGTCCTCGGCCTGCAACCGACCATTGGCCGCTTCGACCTTGAGTGCCTGGGCCAGCTGCTGTGAATCGCCGACCCCGGCGACCACGCCGACCTGTTCGTCTTCTACCAGCGAGGCCAGCGCACTTCCCGGCTCGACAACGGCGAGTATCCGAGTGCCCATCTCGAGATACATGAGAGTCTTTGACGGGAAAGCCGACTCGATGAGCCCCGGTGCCAGCGAAACGAGGGCCAGGTCGGCCTCGGCGATCGCTGCCATGGCCACCGGCAGAGGGCTGTGATCCCAGAACTTGACCGAACGACCCAGTTCATCGCCTGCCATGGCCCGCAGCTCCGGTTCCATCGCTCCCGCCCCGAGGAAGCACAGCTCAAGCGAAGGCTCTTCGGCCTGCGCCGCTAGGAATCCGGTCATGATGGTGTCGAGACCCTGGAAGCGCCCCAGGTTGCCTGCGAACAGAACCCGGAAGGTGCCGCTATCGGTGCGGGCAAATTCCGCTGGCAGTTCGGCCGCCTGCGAGGCATCTTCGATGGTGAAGTTGTTGAGGATGACCACGTTGTCGTTGTGGTGACCTCGTGAGGCCAACGTGTTGGCCATGTCGTCGGAAAGCACGACCACCCGAGCTGCGGCCCGGATGGTGATCATGTCGAGACGACGAGCGATCTTGGTGACAAAACCCTCGGTCGACAGGCCCGATGCCACCGCGATCTCGGGATAGAGATCCATGCAGTGATAGACCAACCGGGCGCCGGCTAGACGAGCGGCAACCGTGCCACAGAGTCCCATGATGACCGGTGGGACGGTCGAAACCGAGATGGCGTCGTATGAGCGCCGATGCCGGAGACAGTGCCCGATGAGCAACAGCCCGTAGACAAGCCCACCCAGCAGCCGGCCGAGGCTTGAGCCAGCTCCAGGAATCTTGACCCGACGCACGCTCAGCCCTGCTTCTTCGGCCCGCCCTGGCAGCGCCGGGCCCTCATAGACCCCGTTGTAGCCCGGCTTGGTCGAAAAGACCGTTACGTCGAAGCCGTCCTGCTCCAGGTGCTCACCAATGATCCGCAGCATCTGCGAATAGGTGGTCACGTCGGGGGCGTAGAACCGGTGAGCGAGCAGAACCCGGGGTTTGCCCGGGACGCTGGTTTTAGAGTTGTTAGTCATGACAGTGCGTCGGAGGTAACCCGGGCGGCGGAGATAAGAGGTGATTCAAGGACTGAATGCCTTAGTTGTCGTTATCTATGATGGTGATCTGACCAACGCCGTCGCCGACGATTGCGTTCACCGGAGCGCTGAGTAGTTCAACGGTCAAGAACTCGTCGAGCTCATCTTCGGTGTCACCGAGAATCTGAATACCTCGGAACTTCTCGGTGGTTCCCGGAGCAAAGCTCAGGATTTCGCTACGAGTGTTGTAGTCACCGTCGACTGCGGTAGCGGTGCCCGGCACGGTGCTGAACTCGATCTGAACCGTCTGGGTCGATGGTTCGCTGAGGCTGAACCGGACCTGGGCCCACTTGTAGCCAGCGTTTAGCTCGGTCAGCGTTACGTCGTCGATCGAGATTGCTGGCTGGTCGTCGGTCTGGATTGTGACGGTGCCGACCGCAGCTCCGAGTGACAGGCCTGCCGAGGGAGCCGAGGCAACCAGTGAGAAGGTCTCATCGGGTTCGATGACATCGTCGCCGTTGATGGTGATGTCGACGGTTTGTGAAGACGAACCGATGGGGAAGGTGACGAGTTGTGAGGTGACAGACACAAAGTCTCCATCGGCAGCAACCGCCGTGCCATCAACCGTGTCGACAAGAACAGTTACCTGGGCCACTGCCGGCTCGGACAGTGTGAGTGCCACCGAGGCCTGAGCGGTCGCCGGTGCGTCACCTTCAATGATGACCTGATCGCCGACGCTTACGGTGAGAACCTCATCGTCGGTGATCGTGATATCGCCGGACCCGTCGAGAATGTCGAGGTTGGCGCTGGGGTTGGAGGCCACCAGGGTGAAGACCTCGTCACCCTCCAGGGTGGTGTCGCCGTTGACCGGGATCAGCACCGACTTCACGGAGTCGCCAGGAGCAAAGGTGAGGGTTTCGCTGTGAGCGTTGTAGTCGCCGCCAGCCACGGTTGCGGTGCCATCAGCGGTGGCCACATCGACCGTCACGGTGACGACGGCGGCCGAGGTCAGGGTGACATCGACCGAAGCGTTGGTCGTGCCGGCGTCGCCTTCGACGATGGTGGCGTCGCCGACCATGACCGACAGCGGCGGGATGGCGTCGTCGTTGGTGATCGTGATGTCGGCGCTGCCGTCGACCACGTTCAGGCTGGCCGACTCGTTTGAAGTGACCACCTGGAAGGTCTCGTCGACCTCGTAGACGTCATCACCGATGATGTCTACATCGACCGACTTGGAACTTTCGCCAGTAGCGAACTGCACGGTCTGGTTTGTTATGGCCGTGAAGTCAGAGTCGGCTGCGGTGGCGGTGCCATCGGCCGTGCTCAGATCGACGCTGACCGGGATGACCGCATTCTGCGAAAGCGTGACCACAACGGTGGCCTGGCTGGTCTGGCCAGCGTTGCCCTCGGTGATGGTGACGTCGCCGAGGCTGACATCGATGGTTGGCGGTGCGTCATCGTTTGTGATGGTGATCTCGCCGGTGTCGTCAGTCAGCAGCATGCCGGTCGACGGGTTCGAGGCCACGAGGGTGAAGATCTCATCAGGCTCGATGTTGGTGTCGCCGGTGATGTCGATCGACACCTGCTTTGTGACCTCACCGATGGCGAAGCTGACGGTCTCGCTGGTGGCGACGTAGTCGGTATCGCCGGTTGTCGCCGTGCCATCAGCGGTTGCCACGTCGACGGTCATCGGAACAACCGCCGCCGAGGCCAAGGTGAGGTCGACCAGTACCGAGCTGGTGCCAGCGTCCTGCTCAGCGATAGCTGCATCGCCGACGGACAGGCCGATATCGGTGCCGTCATCGTCGAGGATTGTGATCTCGGCAACGCCATCGGCGATTACGCCGTTGACCGGGTTCGACAGGTTGACCGTGAACACCTCGTCCAGTTCGGCAGTGGTGTCACCGAAGACCTTGAAGCCACGGGTAAGGGTCGTGGTGTTATTCACGAACTTCAGCTCGCCGTTGCGCTGCTCGTAGTCACCGTTGGCCAGCGTGGCGGTGCCATCGGCGGTGGCGTAGTCGACGATGAAGGTGTTGCTTCCCGGCGCCTCGCTCAGAGTGAAGGTCACCTGGGCCCACCGGTAACCAGCATCGATCTCGGTCAGCGTGACATCGGCGGCTGAAATGGTGACCGCATCGTCGGTTGCGATGGTCACCGTGCCGGTGTCATCAGCCAGAACCATGCCGACGAAAGGATTGCTAGCGACCAGGGTGAAGGTCTCATCAACCTCAGGAGCCGTATCGCCGTTGATCACGATGTCTACGGTCTTCAGCTGCTCGCCCACCCCGAAGGTGACGGTCTGTGCGGTTATTGCGTTGTAGTCAGCGTCGGCGGTGGTAGCCGTACCGTCAGCGGTGCTGACGTCGACGGTGAGCACCGCTGTAGGAGCCGAGTCAAGCGTTAGGTCAACGGTGGCAATAACCGTTCCGGCGTCGCCTTCAACGACCGTTACGTCACCGACGGTCAGGGCCGCGGTGCCGACGGGGAAATCATCGTTGGTAACGGTGATTTCGCCGGTGTCGTCGTTCAGCACCATGCCTGCCGAAGCGTTGGAGGCCACCAGAGACAACGTCTCGGTGTTCTCGATCTGTGTGTCACCGGTGATCGTTACGTCGACCGTCTTGAACTGCTCGCCAGCGGCGAAGGTCACGGTCTGGGTTGCGATTGCGGTGTAGTCCGAGTCGGCGGTGGTTGCGCTGCCGTCGACGGTCGAAACATCAACAGTCAGCGTGTTCAAGGCTGGGATATCGAGCGACAGTGGCACCGAGGCTACGGTCGGCCCGGCATCGCCCTCGTCGACCACAACGTCGCCAACGGTGAGAGGAATGCCGGTGTTGTCATCATCGAGAATGGTCACAACCCCGGTGTCATCGGCGATACCACCGTTGACCGGATTGGAGAGCACGACGTTGAACGTCTCGTTGGCCTCGACCGTGGTGTCGCCGTAAACCCGGAAGCCACGGGTGAGAGTGGTCCTGGCGCCGGCGAACCGGAGTTCGCCGCTCTTCGCCTGATAGTCACCGTCGGCAACCGTGGCGGTGCCATCAGCGGTGGCGTAGTCGACCACGAAGGTGTTGGAACCCGGAGGGGCGCTCAGGGTGAAGGTCATCTGGGCCCAGCGAGAGCCGGAGTTGATCTCGGTCAGGGTGACATCGGAGGCCGAGACCATCACGCCGTCATCACTGATGATGGTGACTACACCGGTGTCGTCACCCAGGGTCAGTCCAGCTGACGGATTGGAAGCAACCACGTTGAACGTCTCATCGAGTTCCTGGTTGGTGTCGCTGTTAACCACGATGTCGACCGTGGCGCTCTGGCTGTTGGCCGGGAAGTTCACCGTGGTAGCGAAGGCTACGTAGTCGCTATCGGCGGTGGTGGCGCTGTCATCCACGGTGGCGACATCGACAGATACCGCTAGACCGGCAGGCTGATTCAGCGTGACCGGTACAGACACGATGACCGTGCCGGCTTCGCCCTCGACGACCTGAGCGTCACCGACGGAAACTTCGAGGCCGGGTTGCTGATCATCGTTGAGGATCGACACGGTGCCGGACCCGTCACCGATGGCCAGACCACCGGTGGGGTTCGAAGCGACAACGGTGAAGGCTTCGGTCACGTAGTCAACGTCATTGTCATCACCGTTGACAGTGATCGATAGCTGCTTGGTCTGCTCGCCTGCATTGAACGTCAGGGTCTGCAGCGGTAGAGCGACGTAGTCGGAGCCGGCGGTTGCGGTGCCGTCAACGGTTGCAACGTCGATGGTCACACCACCGGGCGAGGCGAACGAGAGGCTCACGTCGACCGTGGCAGTGGTGGTCGTACCAGCGTTGCCTTCGATGACCGAGGCGTCGCTGACGATCACTTCCAAGGTGCCGATGGTGTCGTCGTTGGTGATCGTCACGACGCCGGTGTCATCAGCGAGCACGAGGCCCACTGAAGGACTGGTCGCCACAACCGAGAACTGCTCATCGGTTTCGAAGCCGGTATCGCCGTTAACTGCGACGTTGACGATCTTGGACTGCTCGCCAATGGCGAAGGTCAGGGTTTCGCCGACGGCGACATAGTCGCCATCGACAACGGTGGCCGAACCATCGACGGTCGAGACCACGACGGTCATCTCTTCTGTCGGCGCCCGGTCGAGATCGACGGTGACGGCAGCGTTGACAGTGCCGGCATTACCCTCGGTGACGGTCACGTCGCCGATCGACAGCTGAGGCTGATCATCGTGGATGATGGTGATCTGGCCAGTGTCGTCGGTGAGTTCAAGTCCCTGCGATGGGTTCGATGCCACCAGGGTGAAGATCTCGTCCGCCTCAACTGCGGTGTCACCATTGATGGTGATGTCGACGGTCTTGGCCTGCTCGTTAGCAGCAAACGTCAGTGTCTGGGTAAGAACCGCTACGTAGTCAGAAGGCTCGGTAGCGGTGCCATCGGCGGTTGCGACGTCGACGGTCAACGCCGAGACTGCTGGAGAGTTGAGGGTGACGTCGACCGTGGCGATGCTAGTTCCGGCGTTGCCCTCGGTGATGGTGACATCGCCGACGCTCAGGCCGATGATTGCGGTGTCGTCGTCGAGCACGGTGACTTCACCGATGCCGTCGGCGATGACCGCGTTTACCGGCGATGAAATCTCGACGGTAAAGGTCTCGTTCGACTCGGCTTGGGTGTCGCCGAAGACCTTGAAGCCACGGGTCAGTGAGGAGACGCCATTACCGAATCGAAGCTCGCCGGTACGCAACTCATAGTCGCCGTCGGCCAGGGTGGCCGTTCCGTCTACCGAGGTGTATTGCACGGTGACGGTCTCGGCGACGCTGGTTGGCGCGGCGCTCAGGGTGAAGGGGACCTGGGCCCACTTGTAGCCTGCGCCGCCCTCGGTGAGGATGACATCGCCGACCGTGATCTCGGTGGCGTCATCGGTGAGCACGGTGATGTCTGCCGTGCCATCGACAATCGTCATGGCGCCGACCGGGTTGGATGCCACCAACTGGAAGACTTCGTCCGACTCGTTGTCGTTGTCTGCGGTGATGATGACGTCGACGGTTTTGAGCTGCTCACCAGTGCCGAATGTCACCGTCTGAGAGGCGATGGCGGTGTAGTCATTATCGGCGATGGTTGCGGTGCCATCGACGGTCGAGACGTCGACCGAGACCGGGAAGACCGGCGGCTGGGCCAGGTTCAGAGTGACCGTAGCTGTGGTGGTTCCACCACCATTGCCTTCGATGATCGCGAGGTCATCGAGTGTCAGGTCGACACCCGGTTCCTGGTCGTTGTCGAGAATGGCGATCTCACCCGTGCCATCAACGATGGTCAGACCGGCGGATGGGTTGGAGCCGACAACGCTGAACATCTCATCGAACTCGGCAGCGTCATCACCATTGATGGTCACGGCGATCTGCTGTGTCTGTTCTGTCGCCTGGAAGGTGACGGTCTGGCTGAAGGCGACGTAGTCACTGTTGGCCAGGGTCGCCGTTCCATCGACAGAAGCAACGTCCAGCGTCACGACTCCAGCGGCCGGAGCCGAAAGCGTGACATCTATTAGAGCGTCTACCGTCGAGCCACTATCGGGCTCCACGATGGTGGCGCCGCCGATAACCACCGACTGGCCGACCGCGGTGTCGTCGTTAGCGATCGACACTTCGCCTGCCCCGTCGAGAATGTTCAAGGCGCCGCTAACAGAGTTGGCGACCAAGCTGAAGCTCTCATCTGCCTCGAACTGGTCATCACCGTTAACCACGATGACGACAGGCTTGGTCTGCTCGCCGTTGGCGAAGGTAACGGTTTGGCTGGTGGCGACGTAGTCGCTGTCTCCAACGGTGGCCGAACCATCAAAGGTCGTAACATCGACGGACATCGTGCCAATGGCCGGCTGGCTAAGGCTCACGTCGACCGTGGCGTTGACCGTCGTGGCCGCAGCGCCCTCGGTCACCGCGGCGTCGGATAGCGACACATCGATCAGGTCATCGTTTTCGATGGTGATCGTGCCGATGTTGTCACCGAAGAACACACCGGGCTCGGAGCTGTTTGATGCGACGAGGGCGAAGGTCTCGTTGGCCTCCGGTGTCGTGTCGCCTGCAACGTTGAGGGTGACCGTTTGGCTCTGCTCGCCGGTGGCGAAGGCCACGGTCTGGGCTGGGTTGATAGCGGTGTAGTCGGTGCCAGCGAATGCTGTACCGTTCAGCGTCTCAACATCGATGGTCACGGGGCTGGCGGCCGGATCCCTGAGCGTGATGGTGACGTCGACGGTGGTCGTACCAGCGTTGCCTTCAACGACGGTGGCGTCGTTGACGGTGACCAGGTTGTCCGGGTCTTCGTCGTTGAGGATGGTGACGGTACCAATGCCGTTACCGATGCTGGCGTTGACCGGGTTGGACAACTCGACGGTGAAGGTCTCATCGACCTCAAGGTTGGTGTCGCCGACGATGACGAAACCACGGGTACGGGCGGTGGCCCCCGGTGGGATACGAACGTCGCCGAAACGTTCCACATAGTCGCCATCGGCCAGGGTGGCGGTGCCGTCGACCGTGGTGTAGTCGACGATGACGGTTACCGCTGAAGGGTTGCTGAGGGAGAAGGTGACGATGGCGTTCTTTGAGCCGGCGTTGCCTTCGGAAATGGCGATACCGGTGACCGAGACGGTGACCCCGTCGTCATCGAGAATGGTCACTTCGCCGGTGTCGTCGGCGATCAGCAAACCGCCGGTCGGGTTCGAAGCCACAACCGAGAATGTCTCATCGGACTCAAAGATGTTGTCGGCATAGACCTGGACGGTGACCGTCTTGCTGGTTTCGCCGGTGGAGAAGCTGACGGTCTGGTCGGTAAGGGCCACAAAGTCGGGAGAAGCCGTGGTGCTAAGCGCCGAGCCTTCGACCGTTGAAAGGTCGAGGGACATCGGACCAGGTGCCGGGAACGTGAGGTCAACCGTTACGTCGACGTTGATGGTTCCGGTAACGTTGCCGACCACATCGGTGGTCTCGGGCACCGCAATGTCGACCACCGAAGCGGTGACTGCGTCGTCGTCATCAATGATCATGACCTCGCCGATGGGGTCGGCGAGCGCTCCAGTGATGTCGATCTCGCCGACCGGGTTCGAAGCCTCGAGGGTGAATACCTCGTCCAGTTCACCGAGGTCGTCGCCATTGATGGTGATATCGACGGTGGTGGCCTGCTGGCCCTGGGCGAAGGAAACGGTGTTGCTGAATGCGACATAGTCGCTACCAGCGGTGGCCGTGCCATCGACAGAAGAAAGAGTGAACGAGACGTTCTCGGTTGCGGGCTCTGACAACGTCAGATCGACAGTAGCGGTGACGGTGTTTGGCGTATCGCCTTCGGTCACCGAGGCATCCCCAACGGTGAGGGCGGGGTCCGGTACGTCGTCGTCGACGATGGTGATGGTGGCGATGCCTTGACCGATGGTGGCGTTGATCGGATTGGACAACACCACCTGGAAGGTCTCATCGTCCTCAAGGTTGGTGTCGCCGTAGTAGGTGATCCCTCGGGTCAAGGTCGCGACGCCTGGGGCGAACCGCACCTCGCCGGACTTGGCCTCGTAGTCAACGTCGGCCACCGTGGCGGTGCCGTCGACAGTCGTGTAGTCGATGACCACCGTCTCATAGTGAGGCACGTTGAGGGTGAAGGCGACGAGGAGGTTCTTGGCCCCGACGTTGCTCTCGACCACACTGACGTCGGCGACCGAAACCGTGATGAAGTCATCGTTGTCGACCGAGATCAGACCGGAGTTATCGGAGAAGGACACGTTGCTGCCAAGAAGGTTGCTACCAACCAGGGTCAGCGCCTCGTCCGGTTCGGAGTTGATGTCGCCGGTGATGTTGACCGTGACGACCTTGCTCTGCTCGCCGACGGCGAAGGAAACCTGCTGGTCGGTGATCGGCTGGTAGTCGCTGTCGGCCGCGGTTGCCGTTCCATCGACGGTAGAGACGTCGAGGGTAATCGGCACGAGGGCCGGGCTTGAGAGCGAGATTGTGACGTCGGCTGCTGTGAGGCCGGCATTACCCTCAACGACGGTGATGTCGCCGACGGTGACGGTAACCGGTGTTGGATTGTCGTCGTCGAAGATGGTGACAACGCCGGTGTCGTCGCCGAGCAGCAAACCACCGGTCGGGGCCGATGCGATGACCGAGAATGTTTCGGCCAGCTCGATGAGGTCATCACCGTTCACGGTGATGTCGACCGTCTTGAGGCTTTCGCCCTGCTGGAAGGTCACGGTCTGTTGGGC
>JBOEHD010000199.1:0-20792 GCA_050633745.1 Acidimicrobiales bacterium | reverse complement strand
ACTTGTCGAAGCTGCCGTCCTCAGGGGCTTTGACCACGTCTTCGAGACCGGGGGTCGACAGCGTCATCCGGGTCCTGGCGATTGGGGCGAGACAGTTGACCTTGACCCCGTAGCGACCGAGTTCGTGGGCCGCTACCAGCGTCATCGAGGCGATGGCCGCCTTGGCTCCCGAGTAGTTGTACTGTCCCGGGTTGCCGAGCATGGCGCCAGAAGCGGTGTTGACGATCGACCGGGGGGCCTCATTGCCCGCCTTGGTCTGTTCACGCCAGTAGGCCGCGGCCCAACGGGTCGGTACGAAGTGGCCCTTCATATGGACGTCGATAACGCCGTCCCACTCCCCCTCGGTCATGTTGACCACGACCCGGTCACGGAGAATACCGGCGTTGTTGATCAAGATGTGCAGGTCGCCGAAGTGTTCGACGGCCTGGTTGATCATGCCCTGCACGCCTTCCCAGTCGGTTACGTTGGCGCCATTGGCGATGGCCTCGCCGCCCATTGCCTCGATCTCGGCCACGACCTCGTGGGCTGGCGACGCGTCGGCGCCAGTACCATCGGTGGCCGCACCGAGGTCGTTCACCACGATCTTGGCGCCTTCCTCGGCCATGAGCAGCGCGTGCTCCCGGCCAATGCCTCTACCGGCACCGGTGACGATCGCTACCCGTCCGTCCAACGAACCCATATTGTATTCCTCCGTATCAGTGAGTCTTCGCTCAGACGATACCGCCGGTGGCCCGCCGGGGGTATTTGAAAGCTGTCATGCCGGGACTGGAAGCCGTCCTGCCGGGGCTGGGAGTTGTGTTACTCAGTCCGGAGGCAGGAGTTCAGCGGCCAGGGGCATAGTTGATTCCATGGTGGTACTGAGCACTCGACCGAACTGGCCATCGCCGTCCCATAGTTTGGTCTCCATCATGCCGATGCCTGCGACGGTCGAGCGGGCCTGGGAATCGACGCAGACCCACTCGTCCTTTGGATAGCGGAACAGTTGCAGCGTGACGTCCGGATTGACCATCGGTTCGCCATGGAGTGATGGTTCCCAACCCACCGCGTTTCCGAGGTCCGAGACGGTGGCCAACAGATGCACCGGATCCGGTGCCTGACCAGCGACCAGGTCGACCTTCAGTCTGACCCAGGCAACGCCGGGGCCGGACTGCTCGGTCGTGCCTGGCTGGCAGCGGAACTCGAAGACATCGCAGTTGAACCCTGGACGGGGATAGCCGGAGTCGGAGGCACCGGGATCGGTTGGCTGTATCGGCCGCAGCGGAACGGCAAGGCCTGAGCCCAACTCGTCGATTGTTTCTTCGGCTCGTGTGGTGGTCGCGTCGGCACGGACCCGCACCCACTGGCTCGATGATTGAGCGACGCGGCGCCCGTCGTGCCAAAGCGATGCTGAGGCGACTCGACTGCGACGACCGGCATGGTCGACCGAGGATCGATACTGCAACCGAGCCGCCGGTACCGGCCTGAGGATCTCGGTCGTCAGCCGACACAGCATGAACTCATCGCTGTCGTCAGTTGTCTTGACCGCCTCGTGGCTGGCCCAGCCAAGCGCACCACAAACCGCTCCCCCATGCTGGAGGCCGTGATCCCACGGTCCCCGGACATAGTCGGTCGGTTCGAGGTGATCCCCGTCGGCTCTGAATAAGAACGCTCGGTCTTGAAGTTGCGGGGCACGGTCGTTTGTCAGATCTGCGGGCTGCACTGGCGACGACAGTACCGCCGAGAGCATCGGGCGAACAATCGTGCCACCGGTTGGTGAGATGGTCGCGAGACCATCGGCGGGCCCACCGCTAGCAGGCCCATGTTTCGCCGTGAGGACCGCGACGGCTGTAAGGTCTCGTCGATATGGCAGCATCATTGGACCTGGCAGCAAGCGAGGTCAATCAAGACCCGGCGGGTTTCGCCGCCGAGGTGCTAAACAACGGCGCGGTGCAGTGGAGCGACACCCACCGCGGTTGGCTGGTGCTCTCCCACGAAGCGGTCTCCGCGGCGTTCAGAGAAACCAGACTCTCGGCTGACCGGATCGAACCGCTGCAGCGGCTGGCCGTTGACCGCCCCGATGAATTCTCAAAGGTCGCCGAGTTGCTATCTGGCTGGATGATCTTCCGGGATCCACCGGCTCACACCCATTTGCGTGACCCGGTGCGTCGGGCGGTGACCCCCCGAGTTGTCGAAGGGCTACGTCCGGTAATCACCGAGACGGTCGACGAACTGATCGCCAGCTTGGATACCGGCGCACCATTCGACTTCCGCACCGAGTTCGCCGAACCGTTTCCCGCTCTGGTGATCGCCGCCCTCCTCGGCGTTCCGGGGTCGCAACGGCACCGGTTCAAAGCCTGGTCGGATGGCCTGGCGGAGATCGTGTTTACCACCCGCCCCGGCACCATCCCCACAAGCGCTGTCGGCGAGGCGGTCGACGAATTCACCGAGTTCTTTACCGACCTGATCGAGCTGCGACGGCGAGACCCTAAAGATGATCTGATCAGCAACATGGTGAGCGGCGGGGCCGACACCCTCACTGCAATGGAATTGGTCGGAGCCTGCACGCTGCTGCTGTTTGCCGGGCATGAGACCACAACGAACATGCTGGTCAGCGCTATCAAGCTGCTGGCTGAGTCGCCGGAAAAGCGTGCCAGCCTGGTCGACGACGACGCAATGGCGATCACCGGTCCAGACGAGCTACTACGTGTGGCCGGACCGGCCAAGTCGATGGTCCGCCGTGTCGGGCCGGAACCGTTCGACTTCTACGGCGCTGAGCTCACACCAGGTCAGCGAGTCTTTCTGGTCATCCTGACCGCCAATCACGACCCGTCGGTGTTCGACAAGCCGGCGACGGTCGACCTCAGCCGCGATCCCAACCCTCATCTAGGGTTCGGTTGGGGTTTACATCATTGTCTCGGCGCCCCACTAGCCCGCATGGAGCTGATGATCGCGCTGCGCGGTCTCTACCGTCGCTTCCCCAGCCTGCAACCGGTCGACCTCGACCGGCCGTGGTCTGGAAACGAACTGGGGCGAGGGATTGGAAAAATGCAGGTCACTGTGTGAGCGATCAGCAATCGGGCGCTGACACGAACAGGCCGTATACGACCGTGACCTACGGTGAGGACCCGTCGCAATTTGTCGAGATCTGGGATCCGACCATTGCGGGTAACAAGGGAACGGCGATCCTCATTCACGGTGGCTACTGGCGCGACTTCTACGGACTCGATCTCATGCACTCGATGGCCGAGCATCTGACCGGACGGGGGTGGACGGTGGCCAATGTCGAGTATCGCAGGCTGGCCGAACCGGTTGGCAGCGCCGATGGCGACGTCGTTCCCGACCCCGACATGTGGGCCAAGATGTCGAGTGATATCAAAGACGCCATCGCCTGTGCCACTGATCCGGGGCTCGTCGAAGACCTTGACCAGACCGAGCCATCGCCGGTGGTAACGATAGGGCACTCGGCGGGCGGCCATTTGGCGTTGTGGGCGGCGAAACACGCCAGAGCCGACGGCGTTGTGGCGCTGGCACCGGTGGCCGACCTGGTGTCCGCTGACCGGCTCAGTCTGAGCAACGGCGTCGTGCGGCGGTTATTAAACGGAGACAGCGAAAGCAGGCCGGAGCGTTACCGCACCGCTTCCCCGCTGGCAGCGATACCGCTCGGTGTTCCTCAGCTCATCGTGCACGGCGCGGCCGATGAGAACGTGCCGCAGGAGATGGCGCTGGACTACGGGGCCAAAGCGGCCGCCGCTGGTGATCGCATCACCGTCGAAGCCCCGAAAGACGTCGACCATTTTCATGTCATCGACCCCGGCCACAAAGTCTGGCGGACAATCGATGGCTGGATCGATGAATTGCGGGCCCGCTACTAGCGCAGCCCGGTTGGCGCTGGTCGGTGAGCCTAGAGCTGGTCTGGGGCCAGTTCGTTGTCGGCCTCATAGAACACGTAGAGCCGATGCAAAAGCTGCTGAACAGAGAGCCAAACCACGGCTTCGATTATCTGTTCCGGAGTCAAGGCCTGCGCGGCGACCGAAATGGTGATCTGGTTCACTTCAGACGGGCTGGGCGACGCAGACTTGGTCAGCATGACCACCGCCGCTTCAACCGGCGATAGGCCGGGAGGAACGTTAGCCACCGTCATATCGGCGTCGGCGAATCGTCCGATGGCGCTCAGTTTGCGGTGGCCGATTTCCGGCGCCAGGCGCTCGGCCATCTGTACCGCCTCGGCGGTTAACACCTCGTTGCCGACAACCCGGGCGTACACCAGGGCGATCAGGCATTTTGGCCCGACGCCGAGCTTGCTGTTGGCGTCGTCCATGTTGTCGCGAATCACGGTGGCGATGGCCCGTACGACCCGCTTGTGGTTGAGGCTGGCCAGCGTGTTGTATGCGTAGCCGAGCTCCTCCTCAAGTGCCATAAGAGCCATGGCCGGACGGGATGACATGCCTTTTGTCCAGCGCTTGTCGCGCCGCAGCGCACCGGGGGCTTGACGCATGACCCGCATGTAGGTCCCGATGGAGTCCTTCGGTATTTCCTTGTACCCTAGTTGGCCGTTGGACGAGCCGTTCGAGCTGTTCCCGTCGCTCTGCTCAGCGGTCGCTGAAGCGCCGGGGATGAGCGGCTTACCTTCGGGTTCTGGGTCGAGGAATTCGTCGACGCCCTCGGCGGTCCAGGCGTGTTTGCCGGTGCTCCAACCGGTGGAGGTGATCAGGTCCTTGACATCGTTGATCGCTCCTTCCTCAAGTTCTACACCCATGGTGTCCATAAACTTGTTGAGGAAACCCATGAGCGCGGCGCCGAGGATCACCCACTCGACTTCGTCTTCCGAGAGGTGCCTGCGTAGTTCCACCACCTGGGCCGCGGTCAGATCAGCTGGCACCCTCGCCATGCCTTCGGCAACGGCGGCCACAGCCGCTTCCAACTCGGTGTAGTCACCGGTGATGGCATCAGTGCTGACACCTCGCCTGATGGCGAATGAGCAGGTGTGAGCCGAGCAATACATACATTCAGCGGCTCGACTTGAGGTGTACATCGCCAGACCGACGAGATCCTTCGGACCTCCGCCTCCCAACAGCGATGTCGGCAAATTCAGCAGGTTAGCCACCAGCAAGTTGTAGGTCCGGAAACCGGTGGGCCAGATTTCGAGCAGGGGGTCGCAGTTAGGGACAACACCGATCAACTGCTCCACAAGTTTGAGCATTGGCCGGTGTTCTTTTTCGAGCTGGCTAAAGCTAATGCTCGCCGACTCGATCTCCTGCGCAAGGGTGTTGGCTGTCATCGCTATGTGGTACCCAGGCCGCCAATTACGTGGCTGCGGCCTTGACCCGCCTCCTGGCCGTCCGCTGACTACTCCCCAGCATTCTGCCACAAGAACAGCAAAAGGCGGCTATCGAATCACCTGGACCTGGCCACCGCAGCGCCCAGAACCGCTAAACGTCAAGATTTCTAGCCGGTCGGGAGCTCGAGAATGGTCACTGTGCCCTTTGACCCATCCACCTCGATCAGAGCGCCTTCTGGTATGCGCTTGGTCGCTTCGGAGGCTGAAACCACGCACGGAATGCCCAATTCACGGCTGACGATTACGGCGTGACTCATGATGGCCCCGACATCGACGACGACAGCTTCGGCTGGCACGAACAGCGGCGTCCAGGCGGGATCGGTCAGTGGCGCTATCAGGACGTCGCCGGGGCCGAGCCCACGCGGATCCCCCGGGTCGGTTACCACTCTGGCGATTCCCCGAGCGACCCCTGGGCAGCCTGCGAGGCCGGTAAGGGTCTCCCCAGCCTGTAGCCCCGGACGAGTGGCCGAGCGCAGCTCCCATTCCTCAAGCGGCGGTTGGTGGCCGCTGAAGAAGAACGGTGGCACCCGCTCGGCCAGAACGCGGTGGGTCTCCCGACGCTCAGCGATGGTGGGGATTAGCGATGCTGGATCAGCGAGGTACGCGTCGATTTCGTCCTCGAGCAGGAACCACAGATCGCCCCGCTCTCCGCCGGATCGTTCCACCATTCGTCGATCGAGTTCCATCGATTGAAGTCGAGCACCGTGAATTGCCCTGATCACCGTGGTCTTGCTTCGTTCTCGACCACGGCTGTAGAGCCTGGTCGCCCGGAGCACCCGCATAAACATGGGCCGCACAACTCGATTTAGCTTGGCTGCCGACTGTCGCTCCAGCTCTTCGGCCTCGAGGCCAAGGCGGCTGCGCTGCAGCTGGGGATTATGTGACTCGTCTGCGCCTCGCATGCGATCGATCAGCGTCAGCGCCAGATCAGGATCGGTCTCCCAGGTGTCGAACGCGGTATCCCATTCGTTCGGGCCCCGAGACCCGTGATCTGCGACGAACCCTCGGAACCGCTCTAGGAAGTCACTGGCCTCGCTACTACCGGGGCTATCGCCCGAAGCCTGGTCGAGCAGCCGCTGCCAAAGCCCCGATGGCCCGGCGTCGAAGAGAGCAGACACCGCAGTACTTTCGTTGGCCAGGCGGCTGAGATCCCACATCGCCTGTGAGGGGGCAGCCGAGTCGATGTCGCCCAGCCCGGCCAGCAGTTTCACCGCCAACGTCGGATCTTCCAGCTCCCGTTCACAGATACCGCTAAGCACCGCGACCATCAACGCCGCGGCGAAGCTCACGATCAGGTGCCGTTCGAAAAGATCGGCAAACAGCGGCATGAGGGATTCAATCGATCGGCGCAGCTCGTCATCGCTCGCCTCGTCAGGATCGCTGAGTCCGTTCAAGAAACGTTCGACCTTCGCCTGATCTTCTCGAAGCTCCGGTATGTCCTGTTGCCGGGCCAGCTTGATCACATAGCGAAGCCCGGCGATCGTGGCCTTCCGGTTACGTTCGGTTGGCAGCGGCTCATGAGGTGGCGGATCTCCCACCCCTAGCAGGTTCATGTCGGCATCGGTGGCTTTCCCGCCGAGCGATCGGGCGGCGATGAGCCGCTGAATGCTCAGGTTCAGATAGGCGTAGCCACCAAAGACGCCGCTGCCCACCGCGGTGGTTATCGGAATGTCCCGCAGTTCTTCCTCGCGGACCAAACCCGTGGCCAACAGAGCGTTTCGCATCGCCCTTTCGGTCGACTCGGAGGCCACCGAGAAGCTCAACGGGGTGAAGACCTCGGGGTAGACCTCGCCAGCGTTGCCTCTGGTGTAGATCGGAAACTGCTGGCTGCTGTCTTGCCCAACCCAGACCGGCTCCTGGTCGGTGCTTTGCTGGTCACCTGCCCGACTGCTGGTTGAAGACTTTCCGATCGGCTTCCATAGACCCATGCTGCTCATGGTTCCAGAGTGCGGTTTGGCTGTCGAGGGCCACCCCTCAGGCGCCAGCCCAGGGTCGCTATCGCTGCGCTGGTGTCGTTGTGGAGTTGGGCCTAGGTTGATCGGGACGAGCCAACGGGGGTGTTGTAGTGAAATTCGGATTCGTGCTTCCCAACAATTGGGGTCTCGACGACCCGGCCGGAATCGTCGACCTGGCGGTCGAAGCCGAGCAAGCAGGACTCGACTCGGTCTGGGTGAACCACCATGTGATCAACGTCGGCTACATCGCCGACCGTCTCGGCGACAAGCCGTACTACGACGCGCTGACGATTCTCGGCTGGGTTGGGGCCAAGACCGAGCGGGTACAGCTGGGCACCTCTGTGCTGGTCATGCCCTATCTACACCCGATGGTGGTCGCCAAGTCGCTGGCGACCCTTGACCAGCTCAGCAACGGCCGGATCATCGCCGGTCTCGGGGTCGGCAGTCTCCCTGAAGAAAACGCCATCCTCGATGTCGACTACGACGACCGGGGCGCTCGCTCCGATGAGTTCATCGAGGTGATGCGGGCACTCTGGGCCGACGGTCCCGCCAGCTTCAACGGAGATCACTACCAACTCGACCAGGTCGTTGCCTCGCCTAATCCAGCTCAGAAGACCCTGGAGATGTGGATCGGGGGAACGGGTGCTCCGGCCCGAGCCAGGGCCGCACGCTACGGCCAAGGATGGCATCCGATGTGTTCGGCGAACGGCCTGGCCAAGCGGCTACCCAAGATGGCGGACGCTCTTGCCGAACATGGCCGCTCGCTCGATGACCTGGTCGTCGCGCCACGAATCGGCATTCAGCAGGTGGCAGACGAAGCCGCAATCGAAGCCTGGGCCGCTGCAGGTGCCAATCAACTGATCGTCGGCACCGCCTCATCCGAGCTCGGTGAGATCCGCTCCTCGCTCGCCGATCTGGCCGCGGTAGCGCGGCGTTGGCGCGGCGAAAGCTGAACCGGCTAGGCCGCTGCGGGCTGATTCAGCCGCGGCGCCTAAGAGCAACGCTTATGCCCCGGCGGGAGTTCCACAATCGGGGCAGGCCTGCTTGTTCCGGTGCAGCCGGAGATGAGCTGAAACCCGATCCATGGAGTCGGCGATCACGTCGCGCTCTTCGTTCGAGATGGGATCGAAGAGGAAGTGCTTGATGAGTTCGGCATGGCCCTTTGCCGCCTCCGCTAGAACGTCGCGCCCCTCGGGGGTCATCGTGGCCATCAAGCCACGACCGTCGCCGTCGACTGGGGTCCTGGCAATCCAGCCCCGCTGTTCGAGCCGGTTGGCGGTGTGGGTCAGCTTTTGGGCCGATGAGACTACGTCGTTGGCCAGGCCACTCATCCGCATCGCACCGCCTGCTCCATCGAGACGCACCAACACCTCGTAGTCGCTATGAGTCATGTTGTGCTCTCTAGCGACGTGCTGTGCCAGTAGCTCCTCGATCAGACGTCCAGCGTCGAGGAACCTGGTCCAAGCTCGGAGTTGTGCCTTCGTAAGGTGGCGTCCAGTCCCAACGAGGTCCTTGCGTCGATAATCGGCCACTACGCCGATTGTACCGACCGCCGCCCGTCCGATGTGTGCCGGATTTTAATCGAATACCGACAGGTCGAGGCCAAGCTGCATGTGGTTCGGCAGCTCGCGAAGATCATCGACGGTCAGGTCGTCGAAGTCTTCCATCCAGTGAAGCTGGGTCGGAAGGTCGTGGTCCGGGGTCTCGATCTGCTTAGCGATGTGCATCGTAGTCTCCTGGGCTTTGCCCGAGCCCCGAGGGATTCGGGCCGAGTTGGTGTTTATGAGGTTGGGCCATCGAACCCGAAGCCGCCAGAGCCTGATCTACAAAATTGAAGGCCAAATCTCCGGTTTCGCGAAGATTCACTGTTTTTTGCTCGACAGGTCTCAGCCCGGTAGCGATTTCCTGGAAGATTCACAGCAATTCTGCCCACGATGCCCAGTTTCATAGTCCACGGTGAGATTTACTTCCTCGGTTACCATTTCACGGTGGGACAGACGGAGACCCCTAAAACGCTGCGCGTCGGCTGTGCACCCCGCACGCTGCGCGTCGGCTGTGCAATGTGGGCCAACCGAGCGTGGGTGGGGCGTTACTTTCCAGCCGACACACCGGTTGGCCGAGAGCTGGTGCCGTACAGCTCGTGGTGTACCGCGGTGGAAGGCAACACCACGTTCTATGGGCTGCCATCGGATGCATCGGTTGCTCGCTGGGCCGCCGACGCCCCTGAAGAGTTCCGTTTCATGTTCAAGCTGCCCGAGTTGATAACTCATAAGTACCGGCTGCGAAGTTGCGAGGCCGAACTGGCCGAGTTTCTAAACAGGCTGGAGCCGCTTGGTGACCGCTGCGCTCCATTCTCAATCCAGCTGCCGGCCTCGTTTGAACCCGACGATCTAACTGCGCTGGCCCGGTTCCTCGATGAGCTCACCGGCGATCACGTTTGGGGTGTTGAGGTTCGCCATCCCCGGTTCTGCGATGGCGGCGACGATGAGCGGCGGCTGAACGATCTGCTCGCTCACCACCAAGCGGAACGAATCATCATCGATACCCGGGCGGTGTTCGCCGGGCCACGCGAAACTGCGGAGGAACGCGAGGCGTTCGAACGCAAGCCTCGCTTAACCGTCCGGCCGGTAGCGATCGGCGACTACCCGGTTGTGCGCTTCATCGGCCAAACCGATGGTCAGGCCAACCCCCAATGGTGGGCCAAGTGGGTTCCAAAGGTCGCCCAGTGGCTTGAGGAGGGACGCTCGCCGACCGTGTTCCTGCATACGCCGGACAACCACGTCGCGCCCGAGCTTGCCCGGCAGTTCCACGGTGAAGTTGCGGCACTGGTAGACGACCTTGCGCCGCTCCCCTCGCCGGTACAGGCCGCGTCTCAGCAAACGCTGATCTAGGCTGACCGGGTGGTAAACCCTCCGACCAACTTCGCGAACCTGATGGAGCTGCAGCAGCACGGTCCAGACACCTGGGTTGGGCTAAGCGCCCAGTACCAGTGGGGTCGGATCTACGGCGGGCAAGTCGTAGCCCAAGCCCTGTGGGCTGCGCTCAAGACCGTCGATGAGCAGTTCGATACCCACTCGCTTCACGCATATTTTATCCGGTCGGGCGATATCGCCGAGCCGGTTCGGTTCGAGGTCGACCGGCTGCGTGACGGGCGAAGCTTCTGCACACGAGCCGTGGTCGCTCGCCAGTCTGGCGGGGCGATTCTCCACCTGTCGTGTTCGTTCCAGCGCAAAGAGGTCGATGCCGAGGTCCAGACCGCTCGGATGCCGATTGCCCCCGACCCTGAGCATTCGAAGGCCCGCGAAGACGACTGGCCTTGGATCATGGAACGGCGGCCGATGGTCAGCTATCCCGGCGCCGGTCAGTCGATGGGTTGGGTGAAGTTGATCGACGACCTCCCCGAAGACCCGAGGCTGCACCTATGTGGTCTGGCTTTCACATCAGACACGGTCCAATTCGATGCCGCGCGAAGCATTCACCCGCTGCAGGTTCCCCGAGACAAGTACAACGATTCGTTTATGGGTGCCAGCCTGGATCATGCCATGTGGTTCCATCGGCCGATGCGGGCCGACCAGTGGCATCTGTACGACTGGGACTGTCACGGGCTAACCGGGGCACGGGGCATGACCGTTGGCAACCTCTTCTCCCCCGATGGGACCCATGTGGCGACTATCGCCCAGGAGGTCCTGCTTCGAGAGCGCAGGCCTACCGGCGGCGAGAGTCCGGCGACTGAAGAGTCCAGCTAGACCCTCACTAACAGCCAAGCCAACACGACCAGCCAAGCCAGCTAGGCCAGCACGACGACCGTGGTGCCGATCTCGGCCCACCCATAGAGCTGCGCCGCTTTGCCCGCCTCCTGGCGGACACAACCGGCCGAGCGATGGCTGCCAAGCTCGGCCAGGGTCTGCAGAGGCGTGCCTGCGGCATCGACGGGAATGCTGTGGAAGCCTATGGCCAGTGAACGGCCGTGGGCGAAGCGGACCATGTGGTCCATGGTTATGCCGTCATGGCCGGCCCAGGCCTTCTCCGACTTCGAATAGACGGCGTATGTGCCAGGCGAAGGCCGATCACGGCGACCGGAAACGGCGTAGGAATCGAATACCGAGCCGTCGGCTTCGATGAGCCACACCCGCTGTGCGGTGTTGCCGTAGACGATGCGGCGACCGCTACCGGAGTCGGCGGGGATAGCTGGATAGGGAGGCAGCGGGTCGACGGTGCCGGTCTGGGCCACGAACTCGCTCGATTCGGAGAACTGCAGCAAGACCTCCCCACGAATCACGCCGCTCGTTAACGTTTCTTGCCAGTAGTTACGTCCACCCGGATCGGCCTCTCGGCCTAGGACGTTGGTGTACAGCAGCTCTACAAATCTGGCATCGTCGACCGCTCCATAACGATCCGACCATTCGGTTGAGACCATAAACGCGGCACCGATATCGAGCAGGGACACACCCCGCTGGTACTCAGCGACCCAGTAGGCCAATCCCTCATCATCGGGTAGCCGGTCGAACACCGCGAGGTAGATGCGGACCACCGAGTCGGTGACCGCCTGCTGGTAGGCGGTCTGGTCGGTCGAATTTTGGGCTGGCTGAGCAGGTTGCTGGTCGCTTGCTGCCGCCGCGCTAGACGTCAGACCGGTGACGAGCGAGGCCACCATCACAATCATGCACGCGGCCTTAACCGCCCCCTGCCCATTCCACCACCGTGATCTCATAGGTTCCGATCGGATGGCGTCGCCTGCTATTGAACCAAAACGGTATTGAACCTGATTGCCCGGTCTTGAGCCTCAATTGGCCAAACCGGTGCTCCAGTGCTGTTCTTACTGGAGTTAAACGACCGTGGCTTGGTTTTCGCTTTGTCCGGCTGCGGTCCCAGACCTGGAGGTGTTTTATGGGCGAGTTCTGTACGACCGAGATGGATGGCAATCTCCTAATAATCACGCTCAACCGACCCGATCGGCTCAACGCGTTGCACCCGCCGGCTAACGCCGAGCTCGCGGGTGTGTTCGACGACTTTGCCGCAAACGACGACGCCTGGGTGGCGATCATCACCGGCGCCGGCCGCGGTTTCAGCGCAGGCAACGACCTGCGCTACCAGGCCGAAGGTGGCGACCGCAGTGCTGCCCCAGCCTCCGGCTTCGCCGGGCTGACCAGCCGTCATGACCTCACAAAGCCAGTCATCGCCGCGGTAAACGGGGTGGCGATGGGCGGGGGCTTCGAGATCGCCCTGGCTTGCGATCTGATCATCGCCGCTGAAAGCGCGCTGTTTGCGCTCCCCGAGCCGCGAGTGGGCCTAGCGGCTCTCGCCGGTGGCCTGCACCGGTTGCCCCGCGAGATCGGCACCAAGCAGGCGTTGGGCATGATCCTCACCGGTCGTCGAGTATCGGCTGCCGAAGGCCAGTCGCTCGGATTCGTCAATGAGGTTGTGCCGGACGGCGAGGTCGTCGATGCGGCCAAGCGTTGGGCCGCTCAGATTCTCGAGTGCTCGCCGATGTCGATACGCGCTTCCAAGCAGGCGGTCTACGACGGGCTGGACCACAGTGGCGTACCCGCCGCGTTGGCCGGCAAGTATTCGGCGGTCAAGGCCATGATCGACAGCGATGACTTCATCGAGGGCCCAAGAGCCTTTGCCGAGAAGCGACCGCCTGCCTGGAAGGGCAAGTAACTCAAACAGACTGCTATCTAGCAGCGGAGAAACTGGGAGCTAGCGGGCCGGAGGAGTGAATCCCTCAACCAGCAATGCGAAGTGCTTGCTGGTGGCCTCTAGCCGGGCCGGGAGTACGGCCTGGTAGTCACCGGACTCGTAGATTTCTCGGGCCCTTTCCATCGACTCGAACTCCAGCACGACGGTGTTAGAGCCAGCATTGTCGCCCTCGACCTGGTTACTGTTGTGATCGAGCACCAGCAACTTGGCTTCCGATCCAATCTTGAGGGCCGGCGCGGCGCCTTTCTGGTAGCTCTTGTAGCCGTCTGCGTCTTCGATGTCGTAGTTAACTATTAGATATGCGGTCATGGGATCGGTGTATAGCACCCGACCCATGACCTCGGCGAAACCGCTGCTCGCCGCCCGATGCTCGCCTAGTCGTCGAGCGCAGCTCGGGCCTGGGTGACAAGGGCAACAAAACGGTGCCGTTCGGCGTTATCGAGCGCGGCGAAGGCCGGGCGGCAGATGTCGCTGGTGAGGCGTTCGGCCTCGGCTCGACTGGCGGTGTCGGGCTCTGGGTGCGGTGCAGTCCAGCCAAATCGTTCCGCTCCAGCTGGGCCACCCCGCACCGGGTCGTCGACGGACATGATCGCCCCGTGGGGGCCGAGGCCTGCGGCGTGCACCGCGCTCAGGTGGGCGCCGCCCCGGAGTTCTCTCATCATGTTTAGGGCCACCGTTGCGTCGCCTGCTGGGTCACCCGGTCGTGGCAGCGTTCGCCAGCCAGCGAAAAGCGCTCCGGTCGATGGCAGTGCTGCAGCGGCGATCTTATCGCACAGCGCGGTCAGTTCGTTGAGCTCTTCGTCGCTCATCGAGGCCAGCTTTGGCCGACTCGCCTCGGCGGCCATGGCGGCGTAGGCCACGGCGATATCGAGGGCGCTGAGCCCGTCGGCCCTTACCCCCCATAGCTCGGCCACCCGGTCGGGAGCCATAAAGCCGATAGCGGCGGCCGCCACATCGGCGCCCACCTCCCCCATCGCCCCGGCTCGCCCGTTGACCCAGAAGCCGAACCCAGGGGCCAGCCCAAGTTCGGCGGCACGCTCCCCCGACGCCGGGCTCATCATCCAGGCCCGACCGAACTCGAGGATCGGGATCGCAGTCGCAGCCATGACCTCGTCAATGCTCATGGGCCCGTCAACGCTCAGAGGCCCCTCATCGCCGGGATTTTCGCTGCTGGTAGGTTCGGTGCTCATCGGGCGATCTTAATTGCCTAAGAATTGACGTCCAATTGACCTGCCTTTGCCCGCACTCCTTGCCACAATGGGGTGATGCCTCGGGCCGAAACCAGGACCCACTACGAGCTTCTCGGCGTGGCCCCCACCAGCAGTTTCGATGAGCTGCGAGCCGCCTACCGCCGCCTGGCCAGGGAACGCCACCCCGATGTTGCGGTGAACAAGCCGGGCCTGGGCACGATGGCCGAGGTCAATGAAGCCTGGCGGGTGCTTTCCGATGAGCAGCTCCGGAAGCGTTACGACGAATTGGTCCTGTCTCGATATGCGGCCCGTCCCGTGGTTGTCGATGGCCAGCAATCGACCGCTGAGACGACGGGTTCGGTGCACCGCCAGCCCGGTAGCCGCCGTCAGGCATGGGCCGCAGGAGTCCAGGCCCAAATGGCTCGTCTCGCTCGCCAAGCCGGCCGCAGCGCCACCCAGACGCTGCTAATCCGGGTACCAAGAGGCGCACGGGCCGAGTATGAGGTTGTCGTCGATGACCTAGTGGTGAAGCTCAGTCGAGATGTTGAGTCGAGGGTTCGGGCCGCTCGTGCCGCAGGCGCCGCGCCGCTGGATCTGGGGGTGGGGGCAACCCTGGTGGGGATCCGCACCGTTGCCGACTCGATGCGCCGCGACGCCCCGCTCGGTATCGACACCGAGGCGATGATGGCTGCCGAGCTACTCGACCGCATGTGGGACGTCCTGGCCCATGAGCTTCCCGTGCAGCTCACCACGTCGCTTGGCGGCAACCCCCACGTCGCCCAGGCACTGGCCCGACATCTCTAGCCCACATATTCGGGCTGCACGGCTCTTCGGCTACAGCTCGCGCGGCGCGAAGATCGCTGTAATCGACGGAACCCGTCCGGTGTGCTGAGATAAGCGCACGCGCACGTAAACGAAAGGCAGTCATGGAACTTGGACTGATGATCTTCCCCACCGATCAAACGATCGATCCCGTCGAGCTTGGGAAGGCAACTGAAGACCTCGGATTTGGTTCGTTGTGGTTCCCCGAGCACTCACACATCCCGACCTCTCGAGTCACTCCCTGGGGTGGCCGCAAGGGAGCGCCGGATCTGCCGGACTTCTACTGGCGGACCCACGACCAGTTTGTGGCCCTAGCCGCGGTGGCTGCGGTTACCGAGCGCATCCAACTCGGCACCGGCATCACGCTGGTGGCCCAGCGCGATCCGATCTGGACCGCAAAGCAGGTCGCTTCGGTCGACAGGATCTCCAACGGGCGCCTGCTTTTCGGCATCGGCTACGGCTGGAACGTTGAAGAGATGGAGCACCACAACCTCCCGTATAACACCCGACGGGCCCGCCTCCGCGAGAACATCCTGGCTATGAAGCAGCTGTGGACCGAAGACGAGGCCAGTTTCAGTGGCGAGCACGTGAACTTCTCACCGACCTGGTCATGGCCAAAGCCCACCCAAACCCCGCACCCACCGATCATCATGGGTGGTGCCGCCGGACCAAAGACCGCCGCTCATATCGCCGAATTCTGCGATGGTTGGATGCCGATTGGCGGCCGCCACGCACTCAGCGGCTGGGACGAAGTGCAGAAGGCCTGCGAGGCCATCGGCCGCGACCCCAAGACGGTCGAGCTGAGCATGTTTGGAGCCAAGGCGAGCAAGGAAGCCCTCGACGACCTCGCCGAGAAGGGCGTTGTCCGTGCCATCTTGACGCTGCCCCAGGGTCCTCGCGACGAAGTGATGGCTGCGGTAGAAGAGTACGCAACGTTGGTTGACCAATAGCCGCTAATCACAGCCTGTAGGCGACGTTGAGCGGGGGCCGGTCGTAGGTTCCGACCTGGCCGGCCTCGCTCAACGTCAGGTACCGGTATCGGTAGAAGGGTTCGACCGGCAATCTCGACGGTTGATCAGCGGCCGCTGGCGGGAGTGGCGATGGTTACACCGCCGGCTTCGGCTGATCGATATGCCGCATCGGCCAGCCGGTGAGCGGCCAGCGCCACATCAAAGTCGGGATAGGCGCTTCGCCCCGCAAGTACGGCGTCGACAAAATCGGCGTCTGGTTGTTGACCGTGGCCGCCAAGCCGAGCGCATTCAGCTAACAGCTTTCGGCCTTCGAAGCGACCGGTCGATGGCGGCCCGGCTTCGGTTTCGGCGATGTCGTAGGTCACCGGTCCGTTCCAGTCGCCCTCTAGCGAGAAGTAGCCCTTGAGGGTGAACACCTCGACCCGGCGCTGGGAAGGGCGGGTTAACACGTCGTGCCATACCGACACCAAACTGGCCTGTGCACCGTTCTCGGCGACGAGAGTGACCGTCGCCTGATCGTCGATACCGGCGAGCTGATGCACCGAGCCCATCCTGGCCGAGACCTCGGCGATGTCGCCCATCATCCACTGCAGGAGATCGAGGTCGTGGATCGAGTGCTCGAGCAGCGCCCCGCCCCCGGCCTTGCCGTAGTCGCCCCGCCACGTCGAGCCATACAGCCCCTGGGTGGGGATGTACTGATCGTCGCGGAACACCACGTTCATGATGGGACCGACCTCGGGGCGCTGAATCAGCGAGCGCAGCACCCGAAATGCCGGCGAGTGCCGCAGCACCAGGCCAACCTGATTGATAACGCCAGCGGTTGCCACCGTTTCGGTCATAGCGACGGCGTCCGACAGTGTGGTGGCCAACGGCTTTTCGCAAAACACCGCTTTGCCAGCGGCGGCGGCTGCGCTGACCAAGGCCCGATGTTCACTGGTCCAGGTACAGACGTACACCGCGTCGACGGCGTCGATGACCGCCCGGGCATCCTGAGCTACCGCATCGAGCCCGAGCGGGCTGAACTCGGCGGCGTGCCGCTCGGCCCTGTCCCGGTCGTTGTCGTAGACCGCCACGAGATCGGCTTGCGGCGCTTCTCGCAAGCCGCTGGCGTGGCTGCGGCCAATCAGACCGCAGCCGATCATGCCCACCTTGAGACGCGGTAGCCGAGTTGCCTCAGAGTCTCGCAGCGACCGATTGGCGCGCCCGCTCACTTGCGCTGCTTAAGCTCGGCCATTCCCCTGAAGAGATCCATGATCTCGGCGGTTGGTCGATTGGGATCGAGTTCGCGGTAGACCGCGTGCACGTTGATCACCACCCGCTCCCAGTCCAGCCAGTCGGCGTATGGGCCGAGTTCGATATCGCGGGCCGCTTCGTCGGGGCCCATACCGGCTTCGAACCGGGCGGTGGCTTCGGCCTTCACATACGACAGGTAGTCTGCGACAGCCTGGACACCGGCCGCGTCGGTCAGTGGACCGTGGCCGGGCACGATAGTCGAGCAGCCGAGATCGATGATCTTGGCGCAGGCGTCGAGCCAGTTCTGGATCGGCCCGTCCCAAACCAGCGGCGTGCCCTCGATGAACAAGATGTCGCCGGTGAAGATCACTCCGTCATCCGGCAGGTGAACCAGCACATCGCCAGCGGTGTGGGCCGGTCCAACCTCGATCAGTTTCGCTTCGCGGCCGCCAGCGTTGACCGTCAGCTCGCCGGTGAAGGTTTTGCTGACCGATGGAGCGGTGATGTTCGAAAAGTCGAACGCTCCGAACGAGTCCTGCAGATAGGCGTTTGTGGTCTCGCCGAAGTCGACCTGCATCATGGCGTGCAGCATCGCTGGCGGCATAGCGTTCATCTCGGCCGCCGACGCCTCCGAGGCAATGACCTCGGCGCCGACCACCAGCTCATTGCCGTAGCAGTGATCGCCGTTGGCGTGGGTATTGACCAGGGTTTCGATCGGTTTGTTTGCGGTCACCGCCGACATCGAATCGAGCATCTCAGCAGTCAGCTTCAGATCGAACAGCGTGTCGACCAGTAGAGACTCGCCCTCGCCGGCGACCAGGCCAGCATTACTCCAACCCCAGCCTCCATCCGGCTGTAGGTATGCGAACACCCCATCAGCTACTTCTGCCAAGCCCTTTTGGTATGTCAATCCCATCTCCTATGCCGCTCTCATAATCGAGAACAGTACCCCTCTCGGGGCGCCCGTGGCCAGCTATTGGCGGCGCGACGAGTTGATGGAATCTTGTACTGGTGATGGAGTGCTAAATCGACAGGTAGTCGGTGCGGTTACCACCGCTGTTGGCAGCTCGGTTCGCCGCCGCTTCCAACAGCGCCAGTACCCGCTCAATCGACGGCCGCTGATTGGTTATCGACCCGACAACGACACTGGCGGTGAACGACACCAAGCCTCGATCGAGCTCGACGGGGAACGCCACTTCGGCCCGGAGGCGTTCGGCGATGTCGGTCAGCTGCTCCGGCGTGGAATCCGATGACATCATCACCAGAAAGCCCGCTTCGTCGAAGCGACCGAGCACATCTGGGCCCCGCAAACGCTCCTGGATACGTTGGCCGGCTTCGCGCATAACGCGGTGGACCGCTCGTTTGCCGTAGGTCTCTGCCATGTCGGGGAGCTCGTCGATCCACAGGCACATCAGTGCCAGTGGCTTCTTGTGAGGGGCGGCCAAACGCTCGTGCAGTTGCGACAACACGTGATAGTGGTCGGGGAACCCGGTCACAGTATCGTGGGTCAGCGCACCGCCGGCCTGGGCCGAGTAGTAATGCTCGTTGGCCATGGAACGCACCCCGACCATCACCAGCTCGTCAGACATTCCTCGGGCCATGAGTTCCATCGGGGCCAAGCCTCGGGCCAGACGAACCGGCTCGCTCTTGGTTCCAGTGTCGCTCTCGATGGCCGCTCGATGAAGCAGGTCAAGACACGCCGCCTCGTACTCAGGCACCAGCAGCTCGGCTAGCGGAACGCCTACCAGGCGGTCGCTGGGAATACCCATCGTTTCGATGGCCTCAGAATTGGCCTTTCGAATGATGCCCTGTTCGACCAGCAGACAGCCGATCGGGGCCAAGCCCAGGACCTCCGCATAGCGTTCAATTTCAGCTGGCATGACCGCACCTCATGTGTCTCCCGCAACTCATCAGTCTCTTTGTACCGGCGGGCCACGAGCGGATGAAGAGCTACCTCACCTAACCGCGCTGGGGCCGGAGATCTATTCCGGTCCCTTGCTCTATCGGAGGATTTTGCCCGTTCGTTGATCGATAGATTCGGGCCGGTCGCAATGGCCTAGATGCCATGCCCGACGGCGGACCTAGTGGTGGGCCTAGGCGCGGTCACACAGTTACGGGGAGCGAGGCGCTCCTAGCCCAGTTTCTCGACCCCATCGAGCAGGGCGTTTTCGACCACTTCGGTCAGAGCGGGATGGATATAGAAGACCTCGTCAGCGACACTGCTGGCGCTCTGACCGAACTGCATGGCCTGGATCAAAGGCTGGATCAGGCTGGCGGCCTGTGGGCCAAGAATATGAGCGCCGATGATCAGGCCGCTATCGGCATCGATCAGGACCTTGGCGAATGAATCGGTGTCTTCCAAAGCCCAGCCATACGCCGTTCCGCCATAGTCCCTACGACCCACGACGAAGTTCTTGCCCGCCTCGATAGCTTGCTCCTCGGTGAGCCCAACCGCCGCGACCTGAGGGTCGCTGAACACCGCGTGGGGTACGGCGTGATAGTCGACGGTCTTGGTTTCCTCAGGGTGGCGCATGTTCCAGAACGCCACCTTGGCCTCGAGATTGGCGAGATGCTTGAGTTGGTAGGAGTTGCTCACATCGCCGATCGCCCACACTCCGGGGACCGAGGTGGCCATGGTGTCATCCACCTTGATCCGACCCTCTTCTAGCTCCAGCCCACCGGCCTCGGCGGCCACCAGATCGGCGTTGGGTACTCGCCCCGCCGCCACCAGGACCTCGTCGACCTCGACGAAGTCCCCGTTGCTATGGATCCGGATCGAATCGCCAACCTGTTCCACACGATCCGGCACTGTGCCAAGCCGAAGGTCGACCCGACGGCCAAAGACCTCGGTGAAACGAGCGGCGACTTCCGCGTCTTCGATCCGCAGCAGCGTGTCAGAGCGGTTGTACAGGGTCACGTTGGAGCCGTAGCCGCTGAAGACGTGGCCTAGCTCGGTGGCGACAAACCCGCCGCCGAGGATCGCCAGGCGTTCGGGGAAGGTCTCAAGCCTCATGATGGTGTCCGAGGTGTGAACCCTGACCGAGTCGAGCCCGGGAATGGGCAGCGTGTTTGACCGGGAACCGGTGGCCACCAGGATGCGCTCGGCGGTGAGCTGACGCCCATCGACCTCCAGCACCCGCTCGCCGACGAATCGGGCGGTGCCGCGTATCAGTTCAAGGTTCTCGGTACCTTCGGCCCGATACTGCTCGCCGCCGGCAGCGATCGGGTCGATCCGGTTGAACACCCGGTCTCGGATCGCCGGCCAATCGGCGCCGTTGAACGAGGTGTCGAGGCCAAGCCGATCACCGTGGCGGGCCGCCTCGGCAACGTCGGCAGGCAGAACAAACATCTTTGAGGGGATGCAGCCGACGTTCAGGCNNATCTTCCAATCGGAGAATTCAGCGGGGATGGCGTTTCCCGATCCGCTGCCGATGACGATGAGGTCGAAGGTGTCCATTGAGTTCTTTTCTGTGTAGCGAGCGGCCGGCTCTTACCGAGGCTCTTTTTCAAGTACAAATTGCCAATCGACCTCTTGAGGCTCCAGAGGACGCATTGCAATGTCTATCGCTGTCCAAAGCGTTCTGCTGATTGGAAAGAAGACGAT
>JBOEHD010000198.1:0-3369 GCA_050633745.1 Acidimicrobiales bacterium | reverse complement strand
ACGATGTTGGCCGCCGGGGCCAATTGGCCGATGAGCGAATCGATGAGCTCGGCGGCCGAGCATGGAGATGACGGGAACCGCATCGGGCTAACGGTACCGGTGAAGTTCGGGAAGTTCAGGAACTTCGCACCTCACTACGGTGGATAGTTAGCTCGCTACTGCGAGGATTTCTTTGACGATGACTGGTCTGGTCGAGTTTGTAACGATGGGTGGTAGCGGTCCGCCACAGACCGGCACCGAGCAGCTGTAACTGACGTCCCAGGTGACCGAGAGGTCGACAGTCCAATCGGCGATAGCCGACGAGCGTTTGTAGACCATGATGCATTCGGAGCGTTGGTTGTCTTCGCCACGGCCGGACTCGTAGGGGATCATGTCATCACCCGTACAGTCGACCGGCTCGTCGCCCCCAGACCACGAGGCAAGGTCCGCGGTGGCGGTTGTAGTGACCGAGAATCCGGGGATCGTGGCGGTGGCCGAAACCGGGGTTGTCCATGTGACATCGTCGACCCACAGGTACGTGGGCGTGTGGACCACCAGGGCGATGGCTTCGTCGCCGTCTGGGGAAGTGATCGGGTTGAATGCACTGACCGGTGTCCGAGAATAGGCGTCAGCGATCATGTCATCGATAACCGCCGGTGGTGGCGGATCACCATCGGGATAGAACGTGTAAGCGAACGCAGTGTCATCACAGAAGATCAGCCAATAGTCGACCGGCCAGACCCCGTCGACAAGGCCTGTCAGCGCAGATGTTTCACCAATAGGTGTTTCCCCAGCCTCGGTGAACTCAAATGTACACCCAGCCAAAAACGACGAACTGGTCGGAATGCGGTAGACGTCCTCACCCGGAACGAACTTGACCACCCCAGCTGCGATTGATGGATGCGTGGGTTCGGTGCTTCCGCCAGCGCAGAGGATGGCTGGGGCACACGGCACCTCCGCCGGTTCGTTGGGCACGGTGGTTGTGGGTTGTTGACCATCAGCAGGCGTAACGTTCGACAGTGCCGCAATGGTGACCACCGCCATCATTGTTAGAGCGCTTCGGGCCCAGCGGGTTGTGATCGTCACGAGGTGATCTCACAAGTCTCTGGTTCGGTCAGGACTGATGGCAAGAGTTCACTAATTTTCCAGCCCTCGGGTGTAAGTTCCACGTAGACGAGCGTCGTCGTCAGATACTCAGGGTCATCGGCTGCTCCTGTCGGTTCGAGGGTCTCAGCATCGAGGAACACGCCACTAGCACCAGAGCAAATATCTGCCTCTCCCTTCCCATCCTCTAGATCAACTCTGACCGCCACCACTTCGATCCGCTCTTGGCCTTGATGTTGAAGAATCTCGCCTTGTTCGGTGAGTTGCTGCCCGTACTCGCGTATTCGGCGCTCGACTAGACCCGTTAGATGGTCGAGACCCATTCCCTTGTCGTCCGTCGAGGTATCGAACGGGCCAAGCCACCAGTCAAGGAGGAGTTGCTCAACCTCGGCTTCGGCGATCGCTTGTTCTGAGAGTGTCGTTGTGGTCGCGATGGTGGTCGTTGTAGGCGCCAGCGTGGTTGCCACGGTGGTTGTGGTGGAGGATTCCGTTTCGGGTGGCGCTGCGTCGATGTCGTCGTTGCTGTTGGAGCACGCCGCACCGCAGGCTATTAAGGCAATGAGCGCCGCTACAAACCGTGTTCTTCCCGCCATGGGCAACATCATAGAGTCCTCATCTTGTCGTTGTTGGGTCATGGTCATGGAACCGTAGGGCTAGTTGGTGTAGTGATCGGTAGGCGACATTTACCGACTACCCACCAAGCTCGAACAGTACGCATACAAAGACCGCTCCCTAGCTCGCTTGCGGTGATGCCGGGATGTCCTGAGGGCGGGTCGCGGCGATTGTGACATCCACCGCCAAGTTGTCGCTGACCGGCACCGAGTAGACCGGGACCAGCGTGCGTTCACCAGTGTCAAGATTAAACCTTGTCTCCAGCGTCAACTCTGCGTCGGCAACAGCCTCATCAGTGACCGGCCGCCCGGCAATCTCTAGAGCCTCAGCCGGAGTAAGAACCGGCACCTCGCCCAGCTCGCTCACCGTCACATACTCACCCGACGCCTGAGCAAGCAACCCATCACTATTTCGATACCCAACAACCCACTTCACGTCCGTTCGTACTCCTTCAACAAGAAGACTTGCGATAACTAGCACGCTCGTCGGCTCATCCCCATCGTTGCGCAGCACCGACGCCCGGATCGAGAGATCGTCGAGATCCAGACCCAGTTGCTCGAGCACCACTCTTGCTCTGGCGAGCGCCCCGTCCTCGCCAAACGGCATCGGTGTACATTCGAAGCAGTGAGGATCGGAGTGATAGCCGGCAGCGGTAAATCCCCACGTGTTGTCGAGTCCATTAATGGCTAGTCCACCACCGTCCTCATTGGGGCTTTCATAGCCTCTGGTGTTCCACTCCGTGCCATCGATCGGACCGGTGAGAAACGTGTGCTCAAACGGCGTCGTGTACTGCCAATCGAACACATCAACCAACAGCGCCAGCTCCTCTTGGCCCTCCTCCGAAAACGGAGTAGGACTCACCAGCCACACCGTTGCCGTCTCGCGATCAACAGCAAAGTCATCATCACCACCTACACACGCCGACGCTACTAACGTCCCCGCAACCACCGCCAAGACCTTCATTGGCCACCGCCGCCTAGCTCGAACAGTACGCATGCAAAGACCGCTCCCTAGCTCGCTTGCGGTGATGCCGGGATGTCCTGAGGGCGGGTCGCGGCGATCGTGACATCCACCGCCAAGTTGTCGCTGACCGGCACCGAGTACACCGGAACCAGCGTGCGCTCACCCGTGTCACGATTAAACCTTGTCTCCAGCGTCAACTCCGCCTCAGCAACAGCCTCATCAGTGACCGGCCGCCCCGCAATCTCCAGAGCCTCGGCCGCACTAAGAACCGGCACCTCGCCCAGCTCACTCACCGTCACGTACTCACCCGACGCTTGCGCAAGCAACCCATCACTGTTCCGATACTCGACAGACCATGTCACATCGGTACGCACGCCACCGACAAGAAGGTTGGCGATAATCAGGACACTTGTCAGCACATCATTTTCATCCTGTAGCGGCGACGCTCGGATTGAAAGATCATCGAGATCCAAACCCAACTCCTCGAACACCGCCTTGGCCCG
This sequence comes from Acidimicrobiales bacterium, assembly GCA_050633745.1. GTDB lineage: Bacteria > Actinomycetota > Acidimicrobiia > Acidimicrobiales > SZUA-35 > JAHELU01. The sequence goes on along the minus strand of JBOEHD010000198.1, from coordinate 208 downwards.
GGCAAGCGCCTCATCCTCGCCAAACGACAGCGGCGTGCATTCAAAGCAATTACTGTCACCACTTAACCCGTCGGCATGGTAAGACCAGACGTTGTCAAGAGCGCTAATCGAGATTCCCCCCGGGTCCTCGTTAGGACTTACGTATCCCCGATCATTCCACTCCGTGCCATCGATCGGGCCGGTTACAAACGTGTGCTCAAACGGCGTC
>JBOEHD010000197.1:0-20868 GCA_050633745.1 Acidimicrobiales bacterium | reverse complement strand
GCCTGGGCGATCGGGCCCCACGATTTGAACTCGCGGTATGGACCGGTCTGGCCGAAACCGCAGTTCGACACGTAGATAATGTCGGACCGCAGTTCCTGGAGCCGCTCGAACCCAAGACCCATCCGGTCCATAACTCCAGCGGCGAAGTTGTCGGCAACCACATCCGACACCGCCACCAGCTCATCCGCCAGTTGGCGACCTTCGTCGGTTCGCATGTTGATGGTGACGCCGAGCTTTTCGATGTTGTGGTTATTGAAACCGGAGCCGAATTCGATGCCCCGTCGATCGTCCTTGAACGGTGGCGAGCCTCGCAAAATGTCCCACCGACCCTTGTTGGTCGGATCTTCTATACGAATGACTTCGGCGCCGAACGCAGCGAACCAACGTGTGGCACCGGCACCGGCGAGCTGGCCGGTGAAATCGCAGATCCGTATGTGCGACAGTGCTTGAGACGACGATGCATGAGACGACGATGCATGAGACGACGCTGTATGGGACGACGATGCTTGAGACTTGTCCATCTAGAGCTCGGGGCTTCTGAGTCCGTGCCCGGTGGTGGCCTCCAATGCCTTGGCCGCCTCGAGCAGGGCTACGTCACCATAGGGTTTGCCGATCAGCTGCGCCCCGACCGGGAGGCCACCTTCGGTAAAGCCCGCTGGCAGTGAGATAGCTGGACAACCGAGAGAGGTGATGCGACAGCATGAGCGCATCCACTCAACATAGCCCTGCATCGGTATGCCGTTTACCTCGGTCGGGTACTCCCATTCGATGGGGAACGGCGAGACCTGGGTGACCGGGCCGATCATCAGGTCATAGGTGTCGAAGAAGTCGATAGCCCGCCGCCACAGAACGCCCAGCTGGGCATAGGCGCCGGAGATTTCGGCGGAGGTAAGCGCAAGGCCGCGAGCCATCTCGTCCTGCACGGTTGCTTTGAGCTTGTCCATGTGCGGAGCGAGGGCCTCGGCCCGTTCGGCGAATCCGAATGCTCGAAGGGTAAGGAAGCACTCGTCGGCCCCCGAAAAGTCTGGTTCGGCTTGGGTAACGTCCCAGCCCAGCAGGTCGATGTCGGCTCGGAACCGATCCAGGGCTGCGCCGATCTCCGGCTCGACCGGCACGCCGCCCATGTCCGGACTCCAGGCGACTCGCAACGGCCGACTCGGCGGGCTGACCAGCGGCGGCAGGTTGAGCGATCGACTGAGGGGGTCATGGTCAGAGGGTTCGCTGAGTACCCGGAACATGAGGATGAGGTCGTCGACCGAGCGGGCCATCGGTCCGTAGGCCGGACCGGGGTTCCAGGGATTGCTCGCCGCAGGATTGGGCACCACCCGGGGTGAGCTGCGGAAGCCGACGACGTTGTTCCATGCCGCCGGGTTGCGCAGCGAGCCACCGAGGTCGCTGCCATCGGCAAGTGCCACCATGCCTGCTCGGAGGGCCACCGCGGCGCCTCCGGATGAACCGCCAGCGCTACGAGTGTGATCGTAGGGGTTGACGGTCATGCCGTAGACCGGGTTGAAGGTGTGGGATCCAGCCCCGAATTCGGGGGTGTTGGTTTTGCCGATGGCTACCGCACCGGCCAGCCGCATGCGTTCGACCAGCAGCCCATCGGCCTTAGGTCGGTGACCTTCATATACCGGCGAGCCGTATGTGGTAACAAAGTCGGCGGTGTCGCTGAGATCTTTGTGGGCGGTTACCAGGCCTGCCAGCGGCCCAACCTGGCTACCGTCGGCGATTGCCTGGTCAACCTCGGCCGCGCGCCGCTTCCCCACTTCGGCATCCATGGCGACCACGGCGTTGAGGGTTGGGTTGACCGCTTCAATTCTCGACAGGTGAGCGTCGAGCAGCTCGCGTGCCGAAACCTTCTTGCTGCGGATCAAACCAACTTGTTCGACCGCTGAGAGCTCCCATAGTTCATCAGTCATTGGGATCAACTCTCGTCGCGAACCAACCTGTGGTACAAGTCGGCGTAGAGCCCGCCCGCGGTGAGCAACTCGCCGTGGGTGCCATGCTGGACGAGGCGACCCTCGTTGAGCACCAGGATCTGGTCTGCCTGGGTGATGGTCGAAAGGCGGTGAGCGATCACTACTGCAGAACGGCCGGCCAGCGCTGTAGCCAAAGCCTCCTGGACCAGCGCTTCGTTCTCGGAGTCGAGGTGGCTGGTGGCTTCGTCGAGAATCACCATGGCCGGGTCTTTCAACAGCATGCGGGCGATCGAGAGTCGCTGCTTTTCGCCGCCGGACATCCGGTAGCCTCGCTCGCCGACGACAGTGTCGAAACCGGAAGGCAGCTGCTCGATTACATCCAGGATCTGGGCCGCTCGGCAAACCTCGATCATCTCGGCCTCGGTGGCCTCCGGCTTGGCGTAGCGCAGGTTGTCGCCGATCGACTCATGGAACAGGTGAGGGTCCTGCACGACAACGCCGATGGCTTCTCGCAGCGAGTCCTGGGTCAGGTTCCGCACGTCGTGGCCGTCGACGAGCAGCTCGCCGTCTGTCACGTCGTACAAACGAGGTATGAGCGAGGTGAGCGTCGTCTTACCCGCTCCAGATGGCCCGACCACCGCTACGAGATCACCCGGTTTGATGGTCAGGTTGATGTTCTTCAGCACGTTCGGCACGTGCTCCTCGCTGGCGGTGGAAGATGGGGTTTCCAAGCCGGGCACGATCAGCTCATTCGACCGGGGGTAGCGGAACGAAACGTTGCGGAACTCGACCTTGCCCTGGGGGTTGGTCAGCGGCTTAGCGTCGGGGGCATCGGTCAGCGGGCTCGGTGCGTCGAGCACCTCGAAGACCCGATCGAACGAAACCAATGCGGTCAGAACGTCGATGCGGGCGTTGGTCAGTCCGGTCAGCGGCATGTAGATCCGGCCGACCAGCAAGCCCATCGACGCCAACTCGCCGACGCTGAACGTGCCGTTGATGGCGAACAGCCCTCCGAGCCCATAGACCAGCGCGGTGCCGATAGCTCCCAGCAGCGAAAGGGCGGTCATGAACCCCCGGGTGAAGATGGCCGACCGAACGCCGATGTCCCGCACCCTGGCCGCTCGGCTGGAGAACATGTCTAGCTCGTCGTCACCGCGGCCGAATAGTTTCACCAGCAGGGCGCCTGCGACGTTGAACCGCTCGGTCATCGTGGAGTTCATTTCGGCGTTCAGATCCATCGACTCCCTGGTAATCGACTGCTGGATCCGGCCGATCCGGCGATACGGGAGCACAAAGAAGGGGGTGAGGATCAACGCCAACAGGGTCAGGCGCCACTCGAGGATGAGCATGGCGGTCAGGGTGGTTACCAGCGTGATTACATTCGAGACGACGGTGCCGAGCGTGGTGGTAAGGGCTCGCTGGGCGCCGATCACGTCGTTGTTCAGGCGGTTCGTGAGGGTGCCGGTATGGGTTCGGGTAAAGAACGACAGCGGCAGCCGCTGCACGTGATTGAACAGCGCGACCCGCAGGTCGTAGATGACCCCTTCGCCGATTAGCGACGACCAGTAGCGCTCCCCGAGGCCAACAACCCCCTGGAGCAGGGCGGCGATGACGATGGCCGCAGCAAAGATGCCGAGCAGACCACGGTCCTGACCGGGAATGGCCCTGTCGATGATCTGCCCAAACAATAGGGCAGGCACAAGCCCCAAGACCGCCTGCATGATGACGCTGGCTAGGAAGCCGATCACCTGTGGTCGGTATGGGCGGGCGAAGTTCCAGACCCGGGCCGCGGATTTGCGCTCGATCCGACTGCCCTTCATGGAGTCGGAATCCCGGGGAAACATCATGTGCATCGCCATCATCGATCCCAGCGTATGGCGGCCGGGGCGATCTTGCCGGGTCCGGAGGATGATCGAGCAAAACAGCTACGGTCGGCGACCCTATACGAGGCCGCCGACCGTATTCCCGCTCCAGGATCTCTATAAGTTAGTGCTCGGCGCTAGCTCCGTTGTCACGGGCGTTTGAGACCGGGCCAGCAAGCTGCGGTGGAACCGGCGTGCCCGAGGCGATGAACGAATCGGCGGAGGTGGCGTTCAGCTCCTCGAAGCTGATGGGCTCAGCGTTGGACTGTGACTCGCCCTGCGGTGTGCCGACCTGCTGCGATTCTTCATCGGAGGCAGGCTTGGATGGCGTGCCGCTGCTCTTGAGCAGAACGATCGCTCCGAAGGCCGAGGCCAGCACCGACGCCATCAGTACAGCGATCTTCGAGTTGTCGATGATGGCTGCGTTACCTGCATATGCCAGATCGGTGATGAACAGCGAAACCGTGAAACCGATACCGCCGAGGAAGCCGACACCGACCACGTGGCCCCAGTTGACTCCGGGAGGTAGCACAGCCAAGTTGGTCCTTACCGCAAGCCAGGTGGCAAAGGTGATGCCGACCGGCTTGCCGACCAGCAGACCGAGCAGCACCGCTAGTCCGGTTGAGGAGGTCATGGCGTTGCCAAGCGACTCGCCGGAGATCCCGACGCCGGTGTTGGCCAGGGCGAAGATCGGGACGATCAGCAGAGCGGTGAAGGGGTGCAGCCCGTGGATGAGGCGATCGACGACCGACGTGGTCTCACGGGTGTCGAAGATGACAGCCTTGAGCTCATCGATAGTGTTGTGCTCGCCTGCCACGATCTCGGTGGGCTTGGGTCGGCGGGGCTTGGCCGGGGCCATAAGACCGCAGACCACGCCGGCCAGGGTGGCGTGAATACCAGACTCGAACACCGCAAGCCAAAGGGCTGAACCGGCGATTACATAGGCAGGCATCCACCAGACGCCGAGCACTCGCATGGCAACCATGCCGAGCAGTAGCGCCCCGGCAACAGCCAGCGCAGTGGTGTTGAGGCTGGTGGTATAGAACAGTGCGATAACCACGATGGCGCCGAGGTCATCGACGATGGCCAGCGTGAGAAGGAAGACCTTCAGCCGCGAAGGCACTCGATCGCCGAGCAGCGTCAGAATGCCCACTGCGAAGGCGATGTCGGTGGCCATCGGAATGCCCCAACCATTGCGAGTCTCCGGTCCGGCGATAGCCAGGAAGACCAGCGCTGGGATGATCATGCCACCGGCAGCGGCGACCGCAGGCAGCGCGGCCTTGCGTGGCTCCCGAAGGTCTCCCACGACCAGTTCTCGCTTGATTTCAAGCCCGGCCACGAAGAAGAAGATGGTCATGAGACCGTCGTTCACCCAGTGGAGCAGCGACTCGTGGAGGTGAATCGGGCCAAGGGCCACATCGAGGTAGTAGTGCCAGAAGTCGTCGACCGGCTCTGCAAAAGCCGTGTTGGCCAAGACCAGTGCGATCACCGCACCGGCGATGAGAGCCAACCCCGAGAGGTTCTCCATATGGATGACCCTCTGGAGCGGCTGACGGATCCTGTCGATCGGTACTTCGACCGGCTGGGTCGGGTGGTTACTCACGTGCATTCCCTTCGGAGCTTTTACGGCTCCGAATAGATTCGACACTTGCCGAACCAGGATTGAGGGGCCGAACGGCCCAACGTGAGTTTCTTAGGATCAGCCGGTCGCTGCCGACTAGGCCAAGGCGGCCAGCTTGACCTGGTCTCGCCCACCTTCTTTGGCGGCGTAAAGCGCTTTGTCCGCCAACTTGAACAGCGTGTCTGGGCTGTCGGGCTTGACCACTCGGGTGTATGCCCCACCAACACTGGCGGTTACCGAGAGAGGTCCCATGCCGGTTGCAACCGGCTCGCTGCCCAGCAGTTGACGGATCCGTTCCGCTGCGCCCTGCAGTTCGGCCGCCGATTCGACGTCCGGCAGTACCAGAGCGAACTCCTCGCCACCGATCCTGGCCGCCAGCTCGCCTCGCCGGCTGCAGCCGAGCAAACGCTGACCGAATTCGGTCAGAACCTCGTCGCCTACTGCGTGGCCGAAGCTGTCGTTGATCGACTTGAAGTGGTCGAGGTCGAAGATGATGAGCGCAAGCATCGTGCTGCGAGGATTTCGCACCCGACCGGCGACCTGGTTCGACAGATAGGCGTCGAAGGTGCGGCGGTTCGGCAAGCCGGTCAGGGCATCGGTTGATGCCTCATCTTCCAGCTGGCGGTTGAGAGCCACCAACGATTCGTTACGGCTCTGCTCCTCGGAAAGCATCGAAACCAGATCGAGCCCCAACCTGGCCAGCTGGGTCTGTGCTGAACGGACGATTTCATCGATTGGGGTCTGGGAGATGGCTTCGAGCTCGAATGTGCCGGCGATCTCGTTTAGCTCACCGCTCAATTCCGAAATGACCAGTTCAACATCGCCGATCGTCATACCGAAATGGGTGGCCGCCGATGAAGTCAGCGCGTCGACCGCTGCGGCCCTGCCGGCCTCGTCGTTGTTCAAAATCAGGGTGGCGGCATCGTCGGCGACCTTAAGCACCGCAGCCAGTTCGGTCGAACACTCGTCGCTGAGCGGCGAGTTTCGGTAACGAACCGATTCAGCCAGAAGTTCCGGCAGACCCCAACTGGACAGGATGCCTGCGGTGACCTCGTCGCTGGTGAAGCCGAGCAGGTCCACCTCCTGCATGGGAAGCATCCAAAGACCGGCGGTCTCCAATTTGTTGGCGTAGACGGTTTCTTCGGCCAAAGCCAGCTTGCCGATGTTTGCCAACAGCCCGGCGACGAATGCATCATCGCGCAGCTCGGGGTTTAGCTCGACTACCAGCCGACGAGCTAGAACGCTGGTCGCCAGACTGCGCCGCCACAAAATAGTGGTATCGAACCGTTCGCTGCGCAGATCGGCGACCAGGGTAAACCCGAGGGTCACCATCTTCAGCGTCTGGATTCCCAACAGGCTGGCTGCGGTATTTAGATTGGTTACATCGTTACCCCGGCTGTAGGCGCCGGAGTTGGCCAACTTCAGTAGCCGAATGGCTAGACCCGGATCGCTACTTATGGCATCGGCAATGTCGGACAACGACGCGTTGTCATCGTCGGCCAGTCGAATTACTTCGACCGCGACCGGTGCCAGTGTCGGCAGATCACCAAATCTGGCAATGACCGCCTCCATCATCCCTGCGTTGGCCGCCGAGACCGTCTGTTCCACTTGCTGACTCATGGCTTCTCACCCCTTGTTTTCGTCGCTCACGTTCCATCGGCAGAATCATCCGAAATCAAAGAGCTTTCACTCCCTGGTTCGATGCCCGAAGCACCATCGGGCCCATCCACCGCACTATTTGGGTCGTCGTCGCCTTGAGCGGCGTTGTCGAGCATCCGCCCGATAGTGGCGGCGGCGATCACGCACACCGCCAGACAAGCCAGGTACCGCAGCATCGCGTTTTCAAACGGACCATTCCCGTTGAGCGCGTCAAGCAGCGGTGCCGAGCCAACGATTAGAGACGCGATCAAACCAAGCCCTATATAGGACGTTGCGTTTGAGGACTGTCCCTCATCTATTAGCTCTACCCGCTTGCCGTCAGAGCCCAAGGCCCACCTGCTTCCTCATTGCCAGAAGCAGTTCAGCGGTCAGCTCAGCGCCCGAAACCGATGAGATAGGGTGGCGCTGCGCGACAAAATCGACCAGGTTCTCCGGAGAGACCCGGGAGATCAGATCGAGCACGTACGGCACGTCGGAGGCCAGGCGGTACTGTCCCAGCTTCTCCGCGGTTGGGTCTCCGGGGACGGCGTAGCGGGAAAGGCCAACACCGGCCATCCGAAGACGATTCTGAAGAGGGGCCACCCAGTGCGGCAGCTCGACAGGGACGTCGATCACCAAAATAGTTGGGCGATCGCCACGCTTTTCGGCCTCTTCGACCAGTTGGTTTCCAGAGCGGACCAGTTCCCACTGGGGCTCGCTCACGATCTCGGTGCGATCGGTCAGCACGACCACGTCGGCCGACTCCATACCCGGTTGGGTGCGCAGCCGCCGCACGATCGGGGTGATCAGCGAAAGGGGCCCAATGGTCGCGACAAAGTCCGAGGAGACCGGCATGAACCCAGCAAGCTCGGCTTCTGTGTCCCGCAATCGACGCCAGAAGCCACTCGGCTCATCTGGCTCGGGTTCCAACAGGCTAAAGCTCTCGGGCTCGGGGATAGCCAACGCCTCAACGGCGGGGGCAGGGATAACCGGCTGTGATGTCTGGTCGACCGATGGAGGGCCAGCTTTGGCAGCAGGCACCTGGGGGGAGCGACGACCGGCGAGCGGTGAGTCCTCCGGCGGTGCATCATCGAGGCGGCGCTGCAGCAGCGCCATGAACCCGGCATGGGTGCCATCGATCGCTTGGGGGCGCGGACCGCCGAACACCTTTGCCGCTTCACCGTTCACCGCGGTTCGATCGCTGAGGTCGATTGTTCCGTCGACGCCACCGGCGGGGCCGAAACCATCCTCGGCGACAAGCTGTTGTTGTCGCTGTAGTTGAGCGCTGTCGCCCTCGGTCTCGCCGACCACAGCCGGATCGGTCTGGGGCGGGGTTGGCGGTTGGATCAGACCGGTCTGGGCTACCGGCACAGACGATGCCAGGTCGATAGTCGGGGTAATCGGCGGTGGACTGTTGGCGTCGATGGTTTCCGAGGGGCCGGGGGTCTGTGCGGCTGGCGCTGCTGAGCTCTTCGGTGTCTTCGGAGTCTTCGGTGTCTCCGCCGCTGGTGCGGCTGACGCTGGCGCGCTTGAAGTGGCTGGGTCCGAAGCGGGTGCACCGGAAGCCTGGGTACTCGAAATAATGTCGCTGGCCGCCTGTGAATTGCGGAGATCGACAATGACCTCGAACTCTTCACGGCAGAAGAATCCGCCGACGCCACCAGAGCGGACCCGGTTGACCGCCGAAATGGCGGCCGTCGGCCCGTGCTCGCTGGCAACGAGTTCGAGAAGTTCCGAGAGCTCAGGCCCCGAGAACCGCTGTAGTTGGGTCTTCTTCGACTGTTGTTTGCTCAAGATTCACCACCCCTGCGTTCTCGACGAGTATCTGCGGGCCCAATTCCTCTGGGCTTAGAACAGGTGCTCTCACATCGGTAAGCGACAGCAACTTTCGTAGCGGACGACGGAGCGCCCTTGCGGTAACGATCACTGGGCTGAGGCCCAGCTGCTCGGCACTAAGAATCTGGTTTCGGGTCGCCATGGCCAATTGGTGCAACAGCGATGAGTCGAGGACGAAGTCGACGCCCTGCGGGCCGGGCTGGAGTGCAGCCAGGAGGCCCTGCTCGAGCACCGGGTCGATCGTGATCGTGTGCAGCCGGCCAGCGTGATCTGCGTTGCCCGCAGAGATCGATGGTCCGAGCGCAACTCGAACGGCTTCTGTGAGTTCGGATGGGTCTCTGGTAACCCGGGCCCGTTCCCCCAGAACGTCGAGAATTCGAACGATGTCACGGATGGAAACTTCCTCGGTAAGGAGGTCCTGCAGCACACGCTGGACCTCTGCAATAGTTAGATCTGAGGCCACCAGTTCGTCGACGACCGCTGGGTCGCTCTCGCGGACCAGGTCGATCAGGTCCTTGACCTCTTGACGGCTGAGTAGCTGGGCGGCCTGGCGGCGAATGGTTTCGGCCAGGTGAGTGGTGATGACCGACGCTCGGTCGACGATGGTTGCATTGATCGCCTCGGCCATCGGTTTCGATTCGACCGGTAGCCACTTAGCGGGAAGGCCGAACACCGGTTCAACGGTGGCCGGTCCTGGCAGCGATTCGAGATTTTCGGCGATGACCAGCACGTGACCTACCGGAGCGGTGCCGTTGCCCATTTCGACGCCATGCACCGTTATGGCGTACTCCCCTGGCCCGAGGTCGACATTGTCCCGGGTTCTGACCGGCGGAATGATCAAACCGATTTCCAGGGCGATCTTGCGTCTCAATGCTCGAACCCTGTCGAGTAAGTCGCCGCCGCTGAGGGTGTCGACCAAGTCGATCATGTCGACGGCCAGTTCCAGCTCCAGCGGTTCCGGTCGGATCTCCACCGCCAGATCGGCAGGCTCTGGGGTCGACTCTTCATCGGTGAGATCAAGCCCAACGTCCAGTTCGGCCACGGCCCGGCTGGCCATCTGGCGACCGACGAGATACAGCGACACGCCAACCGTGCCAAACGGGAGCAACGGCAATCCGGGGGCCAAGCCGAGCAGCAGAACGGTGATCCCGCCATAGCGGAGTGCCTGATGCTGTTTCGAAAGCTGCTGGACGACATCGCTGCCGAGGTCGCCCTCACCGGTAGCTCGGGTGACGATGATGCCGCTGGCGATCGAGATGAGCAGGGCCGGAATCTGCGAAACCAGGCCATCACCGATGGTCAGGGTTGAGAAGGTGTTGACCGCATCGCCGGTCGACATGCCGTTCTGAGCGATGCCGATGACCAGGCCGCCGATGAGGTTGATCAGGGTGATGAGCACGCCGGCTACGGCATCGCCCTTCACGAACTTCGAAGCACCATCCATAGCGCCGTAGAAGTCGGCTTCGGAGCCAACCTGCTTGCGGCGGGCTCGGGCGGTGTCTTCGTCGATGAGCCCGGCGCCGAGGTCTGCGTCGATGGCCATCTGCTTGCCTGGCAGGGCGTCCAAGGTGAAGCGAGCGCCGACTTCAGCGACCCGGGATGCACCGTTTGTGACAACCACAAACTGGATAACCACCAATATCAAGAAGACGACGAGGCCGACCACGACCGAGCCACCGACCACGAAGGAGCCGAACGACTCGATAACCCCACCGGCGGAGGCGGTGGTGAGAATAAGGCGGGTCGACGACACGTTGAGCGCCAACCGGAACAGCGTGGCGATGAGCAGCAACGAGGGGAACGAGGCCAGGTCGAGAGCGTTGGCCGTCATGATCGTGGTCAGCAGCATCAGGACGCCAAAGGCGATGTTGACCGACAGCAGCAAGTCCAGGATCGACCCGGGCAGGGGGACGACCATAAGCGCGACGATGCCGATCATCCCGCCTGAAAGGAGACCTCCTCCTCGCTTTACTGGATCCACGTTCACTCATTCCGTTCGAGTCGAGACCTGTACCTCAGGTGCCTTCTCAAGCAACTTTTAGTCACGCCACAAAGCGCGACATCTCATTCACCTCTTGTGGTCGGCAGGTCCACCCCGGTCGTTAGACCTATGTGCGATTCGAACCAATCAAGCCATGCCGGCACTAGCCCTCGCATAGGGCCATCGGCAGAGATACGTAAAGTCGGTCTCTTCGCTAGCCGAAAGGGTCAGAGACAGAGCATTGCGAGCCACAGAAGGCATCTGCAGCCACGGAACGGCAGCAGACATCGCAGTGTGACCACAAGCAATGCGACCAGATCGCAGTGCAACCCCAAATAATGCGACCACGTAGCAAGGAGGCTAGGTGTCAACGATTCTCACGGACGAGCAACGCTCGATGGTGCTGGCCAACGTCCCGCTAGTTGAGCACATCGTTAATCGCGTAGCTGCCAATCTTCCGGCCAGCCACTCACGCGACGATCTCGTTCAGAGCGGCATCATGGGTCTGATCACCGCCACAGTGCGGTTTGACCCTGATCAAGGAACGGCTTTTTCAACCTTCGCCGGTCGGAGAATCGAAGGAGCGGTCATCGACATGCTTCGACGGGCGGACTGGGCTCCACGCTCGGTGCGATCGATGGAACGCCGGCTAGCAACAGCGGAAGATCAGCGTTCTGCCCTTCATTCAGCGTCGGGCGAGCGATTGAGCCGAGAGCTGGGCTGTGACCCACGAGATATCCACGCCCTCCGACGAGACATCGCAAAGGCCCGGCTCGACTCGCTCGACCGGCCGGTCAGCACCGAAAACGCGACCGTTCCGCTGTCGGCCACAATTATTGATGAGCGCGACCGAGCTGAAGAGATAGTCGATCACCAAGAACTGATCGGCTACCTGCGAGATGGCGTCTCCCTCCTCCCCGAGCGCCACCGGGCGATCGTGGTCGGCTACTACTTCGAAGGACAGAGCATCACCGACCTCGGTGCATATCTCGGCGTAAGCCAATCACGGGCCAGCCAGATTAAGGACGAGGCCCTGAAGCTCCTCAGGAAGGGCATCCAGGGCGTCTACCGAGACCCGGCAGCAGGACCCGATGCCGCGCCGATGTCGAATCAACAGCAGTCTTTCGTCGATTCGGTGGCCGGCTCTCGGCCGTGGCGAGAACGGTTGACCGCGGGTAAGGGCATCTCCGTCACCGGTTAGACCGTGACGATGAACGCTGGCAAACCCACCCAGCCAGCGCGATATTCGACGAAATCGGCGGATTCTTCAATCAAGATTCCTGGTCCCATAGTCTAATAAATCCTGGGAAATTGCCGAGCCTTCTATCATGACCGCGCAAACTTCCGTTGACTACAACCGCCTAAACGGCTTGCTTTGGCGCTATCGCCCGTACCTCGATCGCTTCGAGTTCTTGCTGGAGGTCCAGCTGATGGTTGGAGCATCCGGCCGCCAGTCCTGGCAACGGCAGATGGCAGACCTCTTCGAAGAGACAGCCTCGATGCTGAACACGCTGGACCTCGAACGAGAAGTGATTCTCGGAGATCAGGCCAGTCTCAGCAGCCTCATCGCCGACGCTCCTGAGCCGTGGGATGAGATCCTCGCCGAGCAGCAGGTCGCATTTGAAGCGACAACCTCTCGCATCACCAACCTCCGCCTGCGGAACAATCAGGCCATCACCGAAGGCGCAGCTGGCCTCAACCAGCTGATCGACGCTCTCGTCGAGGCCAGCGGTCAATTCCAGGGCAAGGCCGGACCGTCCTACGACCAGGATGGGCGTCTACAACACAGCAGCGCTTCGGCTCTGCTGTTCGACGGGAGGGTCTAGATGCCTGAGTTCGGCTCGCTCAACATCGCTTTCACCGGGCTAAAGGCCCACGAGAAGCGGATCAGCACGATTGGTGAGAACATCGCCAACGTCAACACGCCCGGCTATCACCGCCAACGGGTTGAACTCTCGCCGATCGACAACGTGGCGACCGGGCACCTCAGCGGTCGTTTCCGAGCCGGAGCCGGAGTCGAAGTCAGCGATGTCGCTCGACTGCGCGACGAAATTCTCTCCGACCACGCGAGGCACCAGAGCGGCGTCGCCGCCTCTCGAGCCGAGACCGCCGAAACCATGTTGCAGATCGAACAGACGGTTGGCGGTCTCAATCCGGGTGGACTCCACGATCAGATGACCGCCCTGTTCAACAGCTTCGACGACCTTTCCGGTTCGCCGGAAGATCCGGCCATGAGGGGCGTGGTGCTCCAGCGAGCCGAGAATGTCGTCCAGGGCTTCAACCGAACCGTTGAAGGCATCGACCGACTTCACCAGCGTTCGACAGATCAGGTCACCGACACGGTGCGCAAGATCAACTCGATCGCCGAACAGATCGCCATTATGGACGTCGAGGTTGCTGGCGCAATCAACGTCGGTGCCGACCCGAACACGCTGCTCGATAAGCGCGATGCCATGGTGTCGGAACTCTCGGCCCTGGCAGCGGTAAACGTGGTCGAGGACCAAGACGGCCAGGTCGCGGTATCGATCGATGGGTATCTGCTCGTTACGAACGGCCGCTCAAGAGAACTGAGCATCACGACCACCGCTGATGCGGCCCTCGGGGCGCTCGGCTACGGCAGGTTGTCCGTGGTCGACCAGAGCGGTCGGGAACTGAACGTCGCCGGTGGAGCGCTCTCCGCAGGCCTCAACGCCGTCAATCAGGTAATCCCTGACGGCCGTCGAGATGTCGACGCGGTGGCACTCGATTTGGCCACCCAGGTCAACGCGATTCACCAGGGCGGTGCGGGCCTCGACAGCTCGACCGGCCTCAACATGTTCGAAGTATCCGCCTCCGGCCTACTGACCATGTCAGCCGACGTCGAGGGTCAACCGGACAAAATCGCCGCCGCGACCGCAGGCAGCGGACTGCTTGACAACAGCAACGCCAGACAAATGGCCCAGCTCGCCGACATCCCAACCGGACCTCTCGCCAACTTCGTTGAGACGGTCGGAACGATGGCGGCCAAGGTGGCAAGCGCCACCGGCAGCGCCGAGGCCGCCCAGGCAGCCAGCGCTCAGGCCGACAATCTCGCAATGGCGGCCGGAGGCGTAAGCCTCGACGAGGAATTGACCGACCTCATCACCGCCCAACGGTCATACGAGGCTTCAGCCCGCCTCATGACAGCGATCGACGAAATGATCCAGACCCTGATTAACCGTACGGGCCTGGTCGGTCGATAGGAGCACAGCTATGGCAATGCGCATTACCGACCAAGGAATGGCGAACTCTCGAATCGGCTGGCTCAACCAGTCTCGTTCGAACGTCGCAGAGCACGAACGGTCCATCTCGTCTGGCCATATTATCGACCAGCCGTCGGACGACCCTGCGGCAACCGCTCAGATCCTTCGTCACGACATACGTCTGCAGCGGATCGGCCAATACCAGCGCAACAACTCCAATGCCAAGCTCTGGGTCGGCGCCGCCGACGGGGCACTACAGGCTGCGGCCAACAACCTGGGGCGGGCAAAGACTCTGGCCGTCCAGGCCGGAAATGACACGCTCGGCACAGTCGAGAATGCGGCCCTGGCGGCCGATATTCGGGCCATCGCCGAAGAAGTTAGAACGACAGCAAACGCCAAGGTGTCGGGACGAGCGATCTTCGCCGGGACCTCCGGGGCGGTCGAGGCGTACGATGCCTCCGGCAGCTACCTCGGCGATGCTGGCGACGTCGAGCTCACCATCGACACCGGCGAGACGGTAAAGATCGGGTCGAGCGGCCCCGCGGTCTTCGGCGCCAGCAACCCCGGCGACCCTTTCAACGGTTCGGTCTTCGAGGTGCTAAACGCTCTGGCCGATGCGGTAGAAGCCGGCATTAGCACCGATATCCGTACCGGCATCGAGTCGATCGACACCGCAACCACGCTGATCGGCAGCGCCCAAGGCCGGGTTGGCGCCATCAGCCAACAGCTCGACGCCGCCGAGTTCCGGCATTCTGGCGAGCGACTCTCGGTCGAAGCAACGGTTTCAAAACTGCGCGACACCGATGTTGCCGAAGCCATCATCCGATTGCGCTCAGCCGAAGCGGGCTACGAAGCAACGCTCTCGGCGACCGCACGCGGGGTAAGCGTCTCGCTGCTCGACTTCCTGCGCTAGCCGCAGCACGTCGCACCAGCTCGTCACACCGACACTTCACAGCAGCACGCCTCGGTCGGCAAATCCGAATAGGAGCCGGCTCGAAGCGGCGGGAACCAACAGACAGCGGGCGACTTCGGTCGTCCGCTGCTTTGTTTGTCACCCAGGTTCAGGCGTGGGTTCGAGTTCAGCTTCAGCCGTACATACGAAGTTATCCACAACAATGGGTCTTATGTACCAAATGGGACGCGAGTGCTTTCAACAAAAGCGCTTCTTCCGAAGGAGAGGGGTCAGCGCAATATGGCTGACAGTCGGTTCAACGGATTGAACTGATTCCCCTGCTCTCTCTAGGAAGGAAACCGAGAGCCCATGCGAATTACCAATAACATTATGGCGTTTAACGCCAGCCGAAACCTATCCACATCAAACGTGGCTATGGGTAAGAGCCTTGAGAAACTCTCCTCGGGCTACCGAATCAACCGAGCGGGCGACGACGCCGCCGGCCTGGTTATCTCGCAGAAACTGCGAGCCGAAGTATCGGGCCTGCGTCAGGCAACCCGGAACTCACAAGACGGCATCAGCTTCGTACAGACCGCTGAAGGCGCGCTTGGTGAAGTTCACTCGATGCTCAACCGTATGCGTGATCTGTCGGTCCAAGCGGCCAACGACACCAACGATGTAGCGGCCCGTGTCGCCATCAAGGCTGAGATCGATGCCCTGGCGGCTGAGATTGGCCGTATCGGAACCGACACCACGTTCTCTGGAGCTGCGGTATTTATCGCTACCCCGCTGAACTTCCAGGTCGGTTCGGAGGGCAACGCCGGTAACCAGATTCAGGTCACCGTCGGCACCCTCGACAACACCGCCCTCGGCGGTTCCGACCTCACCGCTCTCGACATGACGACAGCGGCCAACGCTCGTACCGCAATCGAGGACATCGACCTGTCCATCGCTGCGGTCTCCACTAGCCGTGGTGCGCTTGGTGCGGTGCAGAACCGCTTCGAGTCAGCGATCCGGAACCTCCAGGTCACGACCGAGAACCTCTCCGCTTCGGAGTCTCGTATCCGAGACACCGATATGGCCACCGAGATGGTCGATTTCACCAAGAATCAGATCCTGCAGCAGGCTGGCACTGCCATGCTGGGTCAAGCAAACCAGATCCCGCAGTCGATTCTGCAGCTGCTGGGCTAAATCAATACGAGGACAGAGCCGGGCCGTTTACCCTTCGGGGTTTCGGCTCGGCTCTTCTTCGTTTTCGGCTCTCTTGTCGGTCGCCGCGTATCCGCTTAAGCCGGTGGCGCTTTAACCGGCGGCGTTTGAGCCGGGACCGGTTGGACGAGGCAGCGCTGATGGGTCGACGCCCATCGGAGCGAGGGCTTCGCGGTTCGCAGCCTCGATCGCTACGGCCACTTCTTGGCGGTGCACGGTGACCGAGCGCGGTGCCTCGATCCCCAGCCGGACCTGGTCGCCCCGGACCGAGACGACGGTTACGACTACATTCCCACCAATGACGATGGACTGAGCTTCTTTCCGAGACAGAACCAGCATCAGGCCACCAACAACTCACGGGTCGAGTACGTCGGGTTGTCGAGCACAAGCTGAAGCGCCTGGCGGCTCTCGGTGTTGATGATGATGGGACCGAGCAGGTTGGCGGTGATCGTCTCCGCAGTGTCGTCGCTGGATCGATGGACGGTAAGCAAGGTAAGTACCTCCACCTGGGCGACGTCGGCCACATCGAGCGCCGACTGCTCCTCGTCGCCCAACTCGAGGTCATACTCGGGGAAGAAGAGGAAGGGAGAAGTAGCCAGAAAGGCTACGTCGGGCTCATCAGCGCTCTGCAACCATATGTATGGCGAATCTTCTACCTCTATCACCACATATGTCTTTGAATGAGGAAATCCTAGGAGGCATTGGGTGAAATTGAGCGCACGAGATGCCTCGATTTCAAATTCGCCGAACCGAGAAGATTGAACGTGCATCTTTCAAATTGTAGCCTCGGACGCCGCGCAACTCGGTGACCGTCTCCCCTAGGGCTACTCGGCACCAAGTCGAAGTGCCAACAGCAGGTCGGTCGATATCGGCATTCCGGCGACGCTGGCGATCGGCTCTCCTCTGTCGAGCAGGGTGTTTATGCGCTCCGGCGCTACGTAAGCCGCCAGGTCGAGAACCGACGGGCGGCCGAGCTCGCCGTGCCAGGTCGCCAGGTCTTCGTCGCTCGGATCGTCGTCCAAGACATAGTGGACAAGGCCAACGCCGCTCTGGCGCAACCGGGCGACCAGGGGCCGAACCCATGCCGGCAACTCGCGCTGGATATCCAGCACGATCAACGGAAAGTCGCTCTCGCCGTTCTCCAGTACCTGTACAACATCGGATGGACGACGCAGGATGTTCCACGTTGGCTCGCCTGGGACGTTCGCTCGATCGGTAAGCACAAAGACTTCGCACTCGCCGACCCAATGGCGGGCGCTGCACCGCCGCGCTACACCGATCGATACTTCCAACGGGCCGATCACCACGGTGATCGCCGCTGGCGGCACCGAGAACAGGTTGGCGGCGGCGCTGGCTTCGTCGAAACGATCCCAGAAGCTGGTCTGGTGGAAGCTCCGCATCTGCTCGTCCAGCTCGTCGCCCTCGCTGCTGGTCAGGGCCGACCCCAGAAGACCCCGCCCGAGCGCAGACTCGCTGCGCTGCTGTTCGGCGGTCGGTCGGTTATTCGAGGTTTGAACTTCGGGATCCGAAGGCAGATCGGGAAGGCTCGGAGCAACCGGCTGATTCACGGGCGGCAAGCTAGCAGGCTCGACCGCTTGCTCAGCCATATGCTGGGCCGCCGGCGGCGCGATCTGCTGCGATTGCGGGGCTGGTTGTTCAATGGGAGCAGAAGCCATCACCTGCTGTGGCGGTTGCTGCGGCTGGAGCTGCGCAGGCTGTTGCATTGGGAACTGGGCCGGCTGCTGCACTGGTTGCTGTGCAGGCTGCTGCATCGGCAACTGCGCTGACAACTGTGGCGCCTGCGGGGTCGATTGTGCGATGGGGGCAGGGGCCCGGTCGGCTGGTTGAGCTATGGGTGGCTGCTCGAACATGGTCTGGGGATTCAGTCGACCGGTTTCGTTGAAAACCGACCGCTGGCCGAACTCGTCAACCGATGCCCGGCCTCGGGGCAACAGCTCAGCCCGGAGTCGATCGTTCTCCTGAGCGGTGGAGTCGACGATCACCTCTGGTGTGGTGTCGATAGACAAGCCACCGGACGGAGCGATGTCGGACTCGCCAAGCGGTTCGGCTTCGAGCACGGTCGGGGTCTTGAGCTCCTGGACTAGGAGGTCGTCGAAGCTCGCGGCGACCGGCGGCTCATCGCTCAAGGCGGGCCGCTCGGTAAGCAGGTTCTTCAGCAAGCGTTTCATCAGATCACATCACATTCACAGGTTGCGTTAACGGTTTCATCCCAGACTGCTGTCGACAAGCTTCGAGTTGGGAATGCTGACTCGGCGGATTGATCCGTTCACCGAGGTCGACGGTGACTTCATAACGAAGGCGATGACGATGGCCACCGCCTCATAGAGGTGGGCGGGTACTTCGCTTCCCACATCGATCAGGTCATGTAGGAGGCGAGCCAATGGTCGGACTTCCACGATCGGCACATCGGCATCGAAGGCTCGTTCACGGATCCTGGCCGCCACCGCGTCGGCGCCCTTTGCCACCACTCGCGGCACTCCGCCCGGGCTATAGGCCAGGGCCACGGCGACGTGAGTCGGGTTGACCAGAACTACCGAGGCCTCCCCTACTGCGGCCAGCATCAGATTCTGGCTCAGCTTCACCTGCTGCTGCCGGCGACGATTCCTGGTGAGCGGGTCACCTTCGGTATTGCGGTTCTCTCGTTTGACCTCGTCCTTGGTCATCCTCAGCTGCTTGCCGATTTTGTAGCGCTGGAAGGCATAGTCGCCGAGGCCGACGGCGATGCCGACCACCGCAGCGAGTCGAACAAGCAGCAGCAGGCTCGACCCGATTTCGATCCCCGCTGGGGCTAATGAACGGCTGGTCCCGTTCAAGTAGTTGTCGATCTGGGCCATCATTAGCTGGATCACCAGAAACACGAGGACAACCAGTCGGAAGACCGCTTTTGCGGTGTCGACCACGCTTTGAGCGGAAACCAGCCGCTTGATGCCGGCCTTGGGTGAGATCCGGTCGAGCTTCGGTTTTAGCGGCTCGAGACTGAGCGTTACGCCGCCCTGCACGGCCATGCCTCCTGCGGTGACAAATGCCAGGATCAGCAGGAAGGGGACAACGACCAGTCCAACCCCTGAGATCAAACCACTGGCACTTTCGACGGCCATTTCTAGCTCGCCTGCTGCCAGTGCCTGCTCGACCGAGAAGAGGTATTCGGTCAGCGTTCTGCGTAGCGCCCCGAGCATCGTGGGGACGACGTAGCTGGCCACAAGCAGAGTGAACCAGCCGACCAGATCTGAGGATCGGGGGATTTGGCCTTTCCGCCTGGCTTCCTTTAACCGTTTCGGTGTTGGTTTTTCGCTGCGTTGTGAGCCCTTGTTGTCAGCCATCTACCCTCCCACCACGGCCATCGCCCACCGAAGTGAACGATCCAAGAGGTTGGCCACCGCATTGATGAGCAGGGGCAGGCTGAGGGCGAACAGCAGCATGAAGACGATGCTCTTCACCGCGAATCCCAACACCATGACGTTGAGTCGAGGGGCGGCTCTTGCCGACAGTGCCAGCACCGCCTCGGTCATCAGCAGAGCGACCAACACCGGGAGAGCGATTTCAACCGCCGCCAACAGCAGTTGACCTGAGGCAGTGACCAGCAACTGGCCAAGCGGTTCGATACGGAATCCACTGAGCGGTGCGGCTTCGTAGCTCCGCATCACGCCTCGCACGATAAGCAGGTGCCCCTCGATGCCGACCAGCACGATCATGGCCAGCATCTGGTTGAGACGGGCGGCCGGCGTGGCGGAGCTGTTTGAGGTGGGGTCGAATAGCGTCGAGGCCGACAACCCGGAGAGTCCATCGATCATCGAACCGGCGATCATCGGTACCGAGAGCATCAGCTGGATGAGATAGCCAAACATGGCGCCGACGACGACCTGGTAGCCGATAGCCACCAGCAGGGAGAACACCTCGAGCGAAATGTCGACCGGTTGCAGCGGAGCTATTAGTAGACCCAACGATGCGGCGATGGCAACGCGAACCCGAGGTGGAATCATCGAGCCATTGAATGGCGGGGCCACGGACAGCACCGTTACCAGCCGGGTCATGACCAGCAGAAACGAAATCGCTGTTGTCGGATCGAATTGAAAGTTCACTACTTATCCAATGCGCCAGAGTCCGTACACCCAGGGCGGGTGTTAGGCACGTCTGACGGTTTTGTTTTGGAGTTGTTTGAGTGGGTTGAGGGTTTTAGGTTTCCCGCCGCCGCCGCCGCCGTTGGTGGTGGTGGTGGGTGTTGGGGTGCGGATGTCGATGTCGATACCGCTGGTTTGGGTGTCGTTGTCTGTAACCCCTGTTGTGGTGAGGGTTGGGCCTTGGGCGAGGAGCGTGGTTGTTTGGTTGTTGGTAGCGATGAGGAGGTGTTGTTGCCCAGCGGTGAGAAGGGTGAGAGTGGTGTGTTTTGTTAACTGTTGCTGGTGACGGATCGTGACCGGTGTGTGTTTGGCCCGCCCACCACGTTTCTTCGCCAGCGCGGTCCCGCCGGTGATGATCGTGACGATCAGGACCAAGGCGAGTCCCATACGCAGCGATAGTTCAACCGTCGACACCGCAAACACGTTCAAGCTCGGGTTCATGTTCAGGGGGTTCATGGCGGTCATTGGTGTGTGTTTGGGTCGATGATGGATGTGATCCGTACGGCGTATTCGTCGTCAACGAGCACCACTTCGCCCTGGGCTAACAGGG